>CAIZNN010000182.1 GCA_903934285.1 Akkermansiaceae bacterium
CTTCACCCGCAGCGGAGCCACTGCCGCCGCCCTAACAGCCAGCTTCACCGTCGCCGGTTCGGCGACCTTCGGCACCGACTACGCCCAGAGCGGGGCGGCGGGCTTCAGCGCTTCCACCGGCACCGTGACCTTTGCGGCCGGTGCCGCGACGGCTCTTGTCACCCTCGACCCAACGGTGGACACGACGGTGGAGTCTGACGAAACGGCCATCCTCACGGTGACCAGCGGCAGCGGCTACACTGCGGGAGCCCCAACCGCCGCCACCGGCACCATCACCAATGATGACACCACGGTGAGCGTGCCGGAGATCGTCGTCGAGCAAAACGCCGGCAACATCGCCGACGGCGGCAGCCAGGACTTCGGCTCACTGAATGTCGGATCTAACACAAGCCTGAGCTTCACCATCAAGAACACCGGCAATGGCGACCTGACCGGATTGGTGGTCACCAAGGGCGGTCTCAACCCGGACGATTTCACGGTTACTTCGAGCCCGGTGGCCCCGGTGGCCGGGCCTAACGGAACCACCGTCTGCACGGTGCAATTTGCTCCCGCAGCCACCGGATCACGCAGCGCCACCTTGCAGATCAGCAACAACGACGCCGATGAAGCCCCGTTCGACATCACTCTGACTGGAACCGGCACGTTCTTTGACGATTTCGATCCCGGCATCACGCCGCAGCTGTGGGCACCATTCGGCGGTGGCGCGGCAGCGAACAGCAACGGCCAGGCCGCAGGTCCGGGCCCCACGGGCAACAGCCTGTGGTTTGGTGGTGATGGCAGCCGCTTCGCAACGACACAAGCGCTGGACACACGCGCCGGCGGTGGGGTTTCTTTCCAGTTGGCCCTTGCCAATGGCGCAGCCAACCCGTGGGAAGCGGCCGATCCAGGCGAAGAAGTCGTCCTCGAGTATTCCAATGACGGCACGAACTATGTGCAATTCGCCGGGCCCTACAACAACCGTGCGTGGCAGAAGTTCGTGCTCACCATTCCAGCGGCGGCCCAGACCATGGCAACGCAATTTCGTTTCCGCCAACTCGCTAACAGCGGTGCCGCCTACGACAACTGGGCCATCGACGACGTGCAAGTCGGCAGCAGCGTCATGCTGGCCGCGGAAATCGCGGTGGAGCAACCGATCAGCAGCGGTCTGGCGGATGGCACATCGACGGTGTACTTCAATTTGGAGGGCAGCGACTTGAGCAACAGCCGCACCCTTACGATTCGCAATTCGGGCACCGCTGATCTGACCGGGCTCGGCGTCACCAAGGACGGCACGAACGCCAATAGCTTCACGCTGGGCAGCCTCGGCGCCAACATTCTTGCTCCCGGCGCCGCCACCACCTTCACGGTCACCTTCACCCCCGGTGCCACCGGACCGCGCACCGCTGCCATTCACATCGCCAGCAACGATGCCGACGAACCCCAATTCGACATCGGCCTAACAGGCGGGGTGGTCCCGGGCAGTGCCTTCGCGGCGTGCATGATGGCTGCCAATCTGCCGCTGGCCGAGTCCGGCGCACATCAAACGCCACAGCATGACGGGGTAACGAATCTGTTGAAGTACGCCTGCAACCTCGACCTGTCCAAGCCGGATGTGCGCACACTGAGCGTCGGTGGCTATGGTGTGGCGGGACTTCCCGGCGGGACGATGACAGGCGGCAGGCTCCGTCTCGAGTTCCTGCGGCGCAAGGCAAGCACCAACCCAGGCATTACCTGCACGCCGCAGTTTTGCTCGAGCATCGGTTCGTGGGTGGACGTGGCGGGCGTGCTCCAGGGCGTTTCGATCGACGCGGTGTGGGAGCGGGTGGTGGTGGATGATCCGGCACCCGGTCCGGGCCAGCGCTTTGGTCGTCTCAAGGTGGTGCAAGCCCCATGATCCAGGCAGGAAAAACCCACCGCTCCCCACCCCTGGAAAATCCTCGCGGCCGGACTTGACCTGCCGCCGGCGGCAGCGAAGCTCCCTCCCCGACTTATGCATATAACAACTCTTCTGGCGGCAGTGGTGATGTTAGGCGGCGCGTGCGCGCGCTGCGCCGAGCTTCCCGTCACGGCCTGGCAAGGGCGGACGATGGGCAGCCCCTACAACGTGAAAATCGTCGATGGCAAGCTCAGCGAATCGCAGGTGGTGGCGCTCAAGGCGGAAATCGAGGGCGTCCTCACGGAGGTCAACCGGCAGATGTCGAACTACCAACCCGAGAGCGAACTCTCGCGTTTCAACCGGGCTGCCGCCAAGGTGCCTTTCAAGGTCGCGGCGGAGTTCGCGCGGGTGGCGCGCTTCAGCTTGGAACTGAGCCGCGAGTCGGAGGGCGCGTTTGATCCCACCCTCGGGCCCGTGATCAACCTGTGGGGCTTTGGCGAATCGACCGCCCAACCTGCCGTGCCCACCCCCGCCGCGTTGCGTGCCGCCACGGCCAAAACGGGCTGGCGCAATCTAACGATAACCGCGGCCGGCGAACTGGTCAAGGAGTTGCCGGACCTCGCTTTGGACCTTGGCGCGGTGGCCAAGGGTTTCGCCGTGGACGAAATGATCCGCGTGCTCCGCAGCCACGGCCTGGAGAACCTCTATGCCTCCATCGCCGGCGAAGTGCGCGTGCTCGGCCACAACCCCCATGGCGCCAAATGGGTGTTAGGGATTTCCGTGCCCGTCGACCATTGGCGGGATAACAACCCGATGGCCGCCGTGGTCTCAATCACCAATCAGGCGCTGTCGAGCTCCGGCGACTATCAGAAATTTTTCATTGACGCGCAGGGCCGGCGGCAGTGCCACATCATTGATGGCAAGAGCGGCACCCCGGTGCAACACGCATTGGCGGCGGTCACCGTGGTGGCGCCGGACAGCATGACGGCCGATGGCTTTGCCACCACCCTGTTTGTGCTCGGCCCGCAGGCCGGCATGAAGTTTATTGACGCGCGCGCCGAGGCGGCGGCCTTGTTCATCGTGCGCGACAAGGACGGCAGCTTCCGCCAGCTCGCCAGCGCGAAATTCGCCGCCCTGACCGGTTACCAACCTTGATCCGCCATTTCAGGCTGACGCTACTTGCGCCCGAAGCCCGCGCCCTTGAGCCACGTCGCGCAGTCGCGCGTCCAGTCGAGCAGTTTGCCCGGATCGGACGGGTTGCCGCCCAAACCGAGGCCATGGCCGCCTTTCTCGTAGACATGCAAATCGAAGCGCACGCCCGCGCGGCGCAAGGCGAGGGCGAAGTCCAGGGTGTTCTCCACCTTCACGCCGCTGTCCTCCCAAGTGTGCCAGAGGAAACACGGCGGGGTTTGCGGCGTGACTTGCAGCTCGTTGGACAGCAGCTGCACCAACTCGGGTGACGGGTCCTTCCCTAGCAAATTCTCCCTGGACCCCTGATGGGTGTTAGGGCCCATGGAAATGACCGCATAGCACAGGATGCCCAGATCCGGCCGCGAACTCTGGCGCTCCACCACATCGGTGCTGTTGGCATCGCCCGCATCGAAATGGGTCAGCAAGGTGGATGCCAGATGCCCGCCGGCCGACGAACCCATGATGCCGACGCGTGTGGGGTCGAGCTTCCACTCGGCGGCGCGGGCGCGGACGCAGCGCAGGGCGCGCGCGGCGTCGTTGAGCATCACCGGATGGCGGTAACCGGCGCTGCCGAGGCGGTACTTGAGCACCAACCCTGCGATGCCCTGGGTGTTGAGCCACAAGGCGTAATCCCTGCCCTCATGACCCGCCAGGCCGCCATAGCCGCCACCGGGGCAAATCACCACCGCCGCGCCGGTGGCTAGCTCGGGCTTGGCCAGGTATGGCGTGAGGGTTGGGATGTCCTTGTCGGCGGTGCCCAGCGCGCCGGGTGCGGCGGCGGGCCACAGCGGGATGGCTTCCTGGGCCAGAGCCTGGAGAGTGGTGAATACTGCGGCGATCAAACCAATCGGGACTTTCATGGGACCGCAGGCTGCATGGGTTTGCCGCCGGGAGCAACTCGGAAGTTCGCGAGCGGAACAGAGAGGCGAATTGACTGCAAAGTCGCTAAGAACCTGATGGATGCGACCGCGCCCAATGCCATGCCCATGGGGGCGAAGTTAACCGTATAGGGCGGGACGCCCGGAAGAGTGTTCGGCAGGATGCCGAACACTGCCGGCGGGACGCCGGCGCTCCCCAAACACTACCGGCGCTCCCCAACCACTCACACCTCGTGGACAGTTAGGTTGGCGCATTCCTCGCGGATTTTTTCAGCCAGCGGGGTGGAGAGGTAGCGTTCGGTGGACGAGCAGCCGATGGTGACGATGCGCTTGCCCTTGAATTCGGGGCGTTTGGCCACTTGGATGGCAGCCCAGACATTGGCGCCGGTGGAAATGCCGGCGGGGAACCCTTCGAGCTGGGCCAGGGCCTGGGCGGTGGCCATGGCGTCCTCATTGCTCACCAGTATGACTTCATCGATGGTTTGCACGTTGAGGTTTTTCGGAATGAAGCCCGCCCCGATGCCCTGAATCATGTGCGGTCCGGGCTGCCCGCCGGAAATGACCGGGCTGCCGGCCGGTTCGACCGCAAAGGTTTTGAGCGCGCGGCGCGACTTGATGACTTCCGAAATCCCGGTGAGGGTGCCGCCAGTGCCGACGCCGGCAACAAAGGCATCGATCGCCCCATCGGTATCGCGCCAGATTTCCTCGGCAGTGGTTTCGCGGTGGACTTGCGGGTTGGCCGGATTCTCAAATTGGCCGGGCCCGAAGGCTTCCGCGCCGTGTTCTTCCAACAGTTGCTTGGCCTTGGCGATGGCGCCCCCCATGCCGCGCGCACGGGGTGTTAGGACAATCTCGGCCCCCAGCATGCGCAGCAGCACACGCCGCTCAATCGACATGCTTTCCGGCATGGTCAGAATGCAGCGGTAGCCTTTGGCGCGGGCGACGAACGCCAACGCAATGCCGGTGTTGCCCGACGTCGGCTCGATGATGAGCCCGCCCGGCTTGAGCGTGCCATCGCGCTCGGCCGCCTCGATCATCGCCTTGCCGATGCGGTCCTTGACGCTGAAGAGCGGATTGAAAAACTCGGCCTTGACGCAAATCTCGGCGGCGAGACCGGCCGTGAGATGATTGAGGCGGACCAACGGTGTGTTGCCAACGGTGGCAACCAGGTTGTTTGCAATGTTCATGATCGGGGGCGGTTGGTGGTTAGCAGTTTATGGTTAGGAGAGAGACAGAAGACTTGAAGACACAAGACTTGAAGACAGAAGAAAAAGCAAGCGAAGAGAGCGGAGCGTGGATTTCTGGTCTTCTGTCTTTTGTCTTGCAGCGCAGCGGTCTTCTGTCTCGATTTGTGTCAAATTTGAAAGTCGGGGGTGCCGGAGTCGAGGTGCAGGCCGCACTCATACTTGGTGCCGCGGAAGCGGGTCGCCCCGGCATCGTCGTCGGCGCTGGCCGGGCGGGTGCTGTGCCAGTCGCCCATGGTGAGGTAGCCGTGGGCGGCGAGCGGATGGGGTGGCAGCTTGTGTTCGCGCAAATAGTGCTCGAGCCGGGCATCGGCCCAGTCCAGGATTGGATAGACCTTGAGGGTGCTTTTCTGTTGCTCGGCGAAGCTGCGGTCGGCGCGGGTCTTCGATTGCGTGCGGCGCAGCCCGCTGAGCCAGACATCGGCGCCGAGCTCGCGCAGCGCGCGGTTCATCGGCTCGATTTTGGTGAGCAGCGCGTAACGGTCCGCCCCGGCCTTGCCGTCGTTCCACAGTTCCCCCCACAGCGCCTGGAGGCGCGCGGCGGAAATGTTAGGTTGATAGATCCGGAGGTCCAGCTCGAGGCGGCTGGTGAGTGCTTCGGCATGGCGGTAGGTTTCCGGGAACAGAAAGCCGGTGTCGATGAACACCACCGGGATTTGCGGCGCATGCTCGGCAATCAAATGCAACATGGCCGCGGCCTGGAGGCCGAAACTGGTGGTGGCGACCACGCGCGGGCCGAATTGATCATAGAGGAAGCGCAGGCGCGCGCCGGCCCGCATCGGCGCCAACGCGGCGCTGAGGTCGGTGGTCTCCACGCCAGGCATGGGGGAAGCGAGGGGGTTGGATTGCAGGGCAGTCATGGTCGTCTAGGGTCGTTGAAACCGGCAAACTGTTGTTGTCAGGTCGAATTCTTCGTCTTGGGTCTTGTCGTCTTGGGTCTGAGACGCAGCCTCGCTAGCGGATATTGAGGGCGTCCGGATTGAGGTTGTGATGGAAATCGGCCCCTTGCCGGGTGGCGGCGACGTAGCCGGCGCGGATGCAGAAATCCCCGAAGCGCTCGCCGTCATTGCGTGCCCGGGCGTAGTGCGCGATGAGCGGCTCTAACAATCCAGTGATGGCTTCCGCGCGGACGCTTTCGCGGTACAGTTTGGAGAGCCGCTGGCCGGCGAAGCCGCCGCCAAGATAGACGTTGTAGCGGCCCGGGGCGCGCCCCACAAAGGCGATTTCCGCGAGGAACGGGCGGGCGCAGCCGTTGGCGCAACCGGTCATGCGGATGGTGATGGCATCGTGGCGCAGGCCGTTGGCCTCGATGACCTGCTCCAGTTCGGTGAGCAGATCCGGCAGGTAGCGCTCGGCCTCGGCGAGGGCCAGGCCGCAGGTGGGCAGCGCGACGCAGGCCAGCGAGTTGAGGCGCAAGGCGCTCTTGAGGTGGCTGTCGTTGATGGCGTATTGCGCGAGGAGTTGCTCAATGGCCGGGCGTCGGGCCGGTGAGATGTTGGCGATGACGAGGTTTTGGTTGGCGGTGAGCCGGAAATCGCCCTGGTGGATTTTGGCGATCTCGCGCAACCCGCTGCGCAGCGGATAAGCCGGGGTGTCGAGCACGCGCCCACCTTGGATGAACAAGTTGAGGTGGAAAAAGCCCCGCTCATCCTCGAACCAACCGTAGCGGTCGCCGTTGTCGTCGAACTGATAGGCCCGCGCCGCTTCCAGTTCATAGCCGAGGTAGCGGTGGAGTTCGGCGCTGAACCAAGCGCTGCCGCGCTCCTCGATGGTGTACTTGAGCCGGGCGTGGCGCCGGTCGCTGCGGTCCCCGAAGTCGCGCTGCACCAGCACCACCTTTTCGGCGACGTCGATGACTTGCCCGGGCTGGCAAAATCCGATCACTTCGGCGAGCCGCGGGAACGAGCCGTCCACCCCATGGCTCATGCCCATGCCGCCGCCGACCGCGACATTGAAGCCGACGAGTTGACCCGCCTCGATGATGGCGATGAAGGACAAATCGTTGGCGAAAACATCGACGTCGTTGGACGGCGGCACCGCGATGGCGATTTTGAATTTCCGCGGCAGATAGGTCTTGCCGTAGATCGGCTCGACCTCGTCCTCACTGGTGTGGATGGTTTCCCCGTCGAGCCAGATTTCGTGATAGGCGCGGGTTTGCGGCGTGAGGTGGTCGGACAGCCCCTGCGCCAGCTTGAGCACCCCGGCATGCACCGAGGACAGGTGCGGATTGGGGTTGCACATCACATTGCGATTCACATCGCCGCAAGCGGCAATGGTGTCCAGTGCCGCTTGGTTGAGCTGCGCGATGGTATGCTTGAGGTTGGTCTTGATCACGCCGTGAAACTGCAACGCCTGACGGGTGGTCAGCTTGATGGTGCCATTGGCAAACTCGCCGGCCAGGCGGTCCACTTCAAGCCATTGCGCCGGGCTCGCCACACCTCCCGGCACCCGGATCCGCACCAGGAACGCATACGCCTTCTCCAGGCCTTGTTTGCGCCGCGCGGCCCGCAGGTCGCGGTCATCCTGCTGATAGGTCCCGTGGAATTTGAGCAGTTGCTGGTCGGCCTCGGGCATGGTTGCGGTGGAGGCGTCGGCAAGCCCCGCGGCTATGGTGCCGCGCAGATAGTTGCTGTTGGCCTTGATCGCTTCGTTGGCGGATGGTGGTTTCTCGGACATGCTGGGGTGGGGTGGGGTGCTGAATTCCAGACTGTGGTTGCGCGTAACCGGTAACTCACAACGGCCAATGAATCAAGTGCCGGTGCCAGCCAACGGTGAAGGGAATGAAGACGGTGAGCATAATCCTTAGTTCGTAGCGTTGTATTGTGTGGTTTCGCCGGCACCTTGCACTGGCAGCCGCGGCACCGCAACTATTTTTTACGGGATTTTTTTCACCGTGTGGCAGGAACCCGTGAATTGGGTGGCAGCCGTCCAGGCCTTGAAAATCCCGGGGTCTGGGGCCAGCCCCAGTCTCCGCAGGCCATTGGACGCACCAGATCCTGTGGAACCATCCGGCGGATATTACGACCCAAGCGGCACCAAATCACGACGAAAGCGTGAAACGCAGGAAGCCGTGATCACGGCGGCGTTCTCAATGCCGAAGGCACAAATTGGCATGGCCTGCGCTTCCCTGCCCGGCGGTTTTGGGGAGCGCCGGCGTCCCGCCGGCTGTGTTCGGCATCCTGCCGAACACTCTTCACCCATCCGGTCATCATCAACCCCGACGGCTCCCAGCGCCATCTAAAATCCTAAATCCCAAATCATAAATTCTAACCAAAGAACATGGCGTCCCTCCTTCAGCTGTTTTTCTCTTCCGTTTAGAACGCGGAGTGAGCGTTATTAATCAGGTTACTAAATACTAGCATATTATTATGCAGCATATGCAACCTTGGGATGTCTGCAAAGACTTTGGCTGGGCGCTGGTTTTCGTTGAGCTGATTTCATGACCTTTGTCAATTGACTCTTCGCCTCTGATTGGCATGAAACTTTAGGTTGGTTGGGCACTATGGTGTTGTGTTGCATTCCGGGACTGGCCCAATCCTCATAGTGCTGGCTTTCGTGAATTGCGGTCCAGGCGAAATTATCAAGGCCCTCTAAGGGGTTGTTGAGTCCATATGGCGCGTTATACACGCCAATATCCCTGTCGCTATCCGTGACGGCGGGTTCATCGCTGGCCGGTGCTTCAGGTTGAACTGGCTCTTGTGCGGCAAGCAAACCGTGACTGATGAGGAGGGCGCAGAAAATCCGCGGGAACATTGAAGTGGCTGGTGAGGTTTTTGTTGGGTCCACGTGGGACCTAACTTCTATCAAGCGAACCGGTAACAGGACGCGCAGACGCCGTCAACAAAATTTCCAGCAAATATTCAGCAGCGCCACCCGGAGATATGCCGTATTAACTGTGAATGGCCGCCCTCTGGTCGTGCTTTCGGGGCGGTTTTGGCCGAATTGTGACCGGTATGGATTGAGGCCGGAACACGGCGTCATTGCGGCCGGGAATGTTCCACAGCGCGGATTTTGTTATCGCGACCGGCCTTGCACAGTTGTTTTCGGCTATATGTTAGGGCCGTGGAACAGCGATAACTCCGTCTTGTTGAGCCAGCCAGCAATGCCGCGATGCGCTGCTCGGGTTTCTCGCAGGCACCGCGTGAGCGCCCTCACTGCCACTGCCAGCTGGTGACCACCTCGATGTCGGGATGGATGCTGTGATAGACAGGACACGACAGGGCCGCGCGCTCGATGACCTGGCGCTCAGGGTGGCTGGCTGGCAGCGGCAGGTTGAGGTCGACTTCCAGACGGCTGATGCGCCGGGGCAGGTCCTCCGACATGAACTTGCGCACCGTCACGGTCATGCCGGCGAGGGCCAGGTCCTTGCGCCGGGCGACGATGCCCACCAGCGTGGCCATGCAGGTGCCGACGGCGGTGGCCACCAGATCGGTTGGGGAAAACGCTTCGCCCCGGCCATTGTTATCCAGCGGCGCATCGGTGACGAGTTGCTTGCCCGATGGCTGGTGCGTGGCGTTGCAGTGCAGCTCGCCTTCATAATCGATTTTGATTTCTACCATTGGTGGGTCGGAGTTAGTTGCTAGATTCGGCGGGGGCGGTTTCCAACGGCGTTGGCGCGGCGTCATTTGTTGGAGGCTCCTTGGCCAGCACCACCCGGAACCCGTAGATATCGGCGGCAGTGGCTGGCGGCTGGGGGTGGCGCGACCCGGAGTAGAGGTTTTCCGCCTGATAGGTGTTCCATCCCCCGCCCCGCAGCACGCCCAGGCGGTTGGGATCGACGATGGAATAGGCATCGGCAACCCACTCATGGACATTGCCGCTCAGGTCGTAGATCCCGCGGGGGTTGGCCGCAAACGCGCCCACCGGTGCGGTTTGGGCAAAGCCATCATCGAAGCCCGGAATGGTGCGTTCCCCGGACATGCCGGGGGCCAGTGCGGCTGAGGCATCGGCGAAATTGCCGGGTTTGCCTGGCGGCGGCCAATCCATACCCCAAGGAAACATTGGCTCCTTGCGGGCGTCGCGCCAACTCGGGCTGATCCCGAGGGCTTCCTCAAGCCCGACCATCTGGCTCCACTCCACGTCGGTGGGCAAGCGGTACAAGTGCGAAGCGCCGATGCGTTCCACGCCTTTCTGCTGTTCGCGTTGGGTGAGCCACTCGCAGAACGCCATGGCGTCTTCCCGCGACACCATCACGACCGGATGGTCCGGACCTTGGATGAATCCCGGGGCCAGTGGCGTGCGGTGTTTGCTTTCCCTGATGAACAGCTCGTAATCTTGCACCCGGGCTTCCCAAATCGACACCATCAAGTCCTGACCGATCGGGACAAACTTCATGCCGATGCCATTTTCCCAGGCGCGGCCGAACACCACCCCTTGGTTGGCCACCAAGGTGACGCTGAGCGGCAGGGACTGGCCGGGCTTGATCGTGAGCTTAGCGGTATGAGGTTTGTAGCCTTCGCACACGATGATCAATTCCACGGCCCCGGGTTTGACCTTGGGAATGAGCAACGGTTCGCTGGCAACGCCCACTGCCACCCCGTTCAAGTACACCTCCGCGCCTGGCGGGTGGCTGGTCAACTCGATGTTGGCATAGGCGATCTGGCGCACCGCCACCCGGAACGGCTTGAGCCCGTCGCGGCGTGCCCGCGCACTCAATCTGGGATGCTCAAACGATTGCTCGATGCGCGGCAGCACTTCGTGATCCTCGGTCAAAAAGCCGGCCTTGATTCCGCCGGCCCGCAACCAGTGGCAGAACGCGGTGGCTTCTTCCGCCGTGCACAGCACCACCTTGGCCGCTTGCCCGTTCTGGGAAAAATCCAGCGTCTCCGCGCTGCCCGCAGCGCGCTTGGTTTTGGCCACAAACTTTTTCCACACCTCATCGACGACAAACCCGAACCCCACGTGCTCGTCACCCACCGGTTGATAGGAGTCGCCATGGTGATCGAGCCAGGCATCGCCGAACTGCGGCGGTGAGTACACCTCCAACTCCTTGAAGAGGGACTGCGGCTCGTTGACCGCACTCGGACGGATCGTCTCGCTGACCGTGACCGGGCGGTAGCCGTGCTTTTGGATGCGGAAACTGACTTCCTCGCCCACTTCCGCCGTCATGGTGCCGGTGGGGGTGGTGCCCACCCATTTGCCGTTGCCATCCAACACATCCGCGGTGTCCGGCGTGCTCACCACCCGGTACATCCCCATCGCCGTCGCCGCCGCCGCCGCCGGCACGGGCTGCGGACCCACGCGCGGCAGCCAGTCGCTGTCCTTGCCGAGGTGCCAGGCCGCCCAACCGGTGAAAGTGGCGAGCAGCAAGCTGCTGAACCAAACTGCGCCGGTCTTGCCGCGGCGGCGCCGCTTGCCCCGCTGCAAGCGGCGCAGGGCCTCGGCGAGTTGCGCGGCGCTGGTGATTTTGCGCTTGGACACCCGCGGCTCACACACGTCACAAATGATGCTGTTGAGTTCCAGCCAGCGCTTGCGGTCCCCATAGCCCGGCAGGTCGTCGGGCAACTCGGGGAAATCCAACCGATCCTTGCCGGTGGCGATTTCATACAACACCTTGCCCAGACTGTACACGTCGGCCTGGGTCGAACCGGGCCCTTCCGGTGGCACAAATCCTTCCGTCCCGACAAAGGTGCGCTGGCCGCGCGCCGCCACCAACCCGATGTCCGCCAATTTGGCCTTGCCATTGACAAATATCACGTTGGACGGCTTCACGTCGCGATGCGCCAGGCCGCATTCGTGCAGATGATTGAGCGCTTCCGCCAGACGCTGCCCGACCTCTATGCACACCGGCAGATCCATGCGCAAGGCCACCGCCGCGCGCGCATCCGGCCGCAAGGTGCGCGCTTCGTATTCGATCGGGTTGATGTCTTGGCCGGTGCGTATGTCATCCCCCAACTCCATCACATAGTAGTAAAACGCCCCGCCATCCGGACTGCGCCCGACGTGCAGGATATTGACCAACCCCGGGTGATCGCGCGAGATCGGCTCGAATTTCAAGATCCCCTCAAACTCCCGCTCAAAGCTGCGCGCATCCTCGAAATCTTCGCGCCACACCACTTTGACCGCCCGCAAGGCACCCGTCACGCCGCGCCCGAGCCAAACTTCACCATAGGCCCCACCGCCGATTTTGCGCAAGATTTCATGATCCGGTATCACCGGATCCGGACGGGACTTAATCGGCATCTGCTTCGATTTTTGCGAGTTCGCGCTTGAGGACGGCTCCCACCCGGTGCTTGGCCAGATACACCTGTGCCATACTGACATGCAAGTGATCCTGCACCTTCTTGGCATCCCACTGCTTGATCACATAACAATCAAAAATCTGATATTGCTTCGGCGACACATGAGCCTTGACCCGGGTCAGCGCGGCATCCGCCACGTTTTTCTTCCACTCCATATCCCACAGCCGTGAGAGCACCTCGCCATTGGGATCTTCGACCCGATCGATCACCGCGGTTTTGCGGTCATTGTCCCACTCGCCGCTGATCATCGCGGTGTCTTTCTTGCGCTTGCGGAATTGATCGTTGATGCGCCAGCGCGTCATGTTCATCAACCAGGTCTTGAACGAACCTTGCGCCGGATCGTAGATGTTCTTCTTGCTCTGCTTGGCTATCGACAAGATCGTCTCCTGCACGCAGTCAAACGCCTCGTCGGAACGCAGCCCCGCCTTGACCGCCACCGAATAAATCAAGCGCCAGTAAATCTTGTAGAATTCATCCCACGCCTGCTGATCCTCCCAGTTGTCGAGCTTGGCAATCAAACTCTTGCGCGTCTTCGCGTAAGCCTCACCCAGAATCGCCTCGCCCAAGTGCGCTTCGTGCCCAGTCCCGGTTTGTTGGTTGCCTTCCGCCATCGGCCTGAGTGTACCAGATTCCCCGGCGATTGTCTTTCCTTCATTCTGGGATTTCGCAACCCATTGATTACAAGATTGTTGCAATGCCAATCTGATGCTAGATCCGGCTCCCGCCGCGCCACCCGGGGATTTTCTTCGGCGCGCGGCCCGTGGCGGCGGCGATTTCGTCTCGACACCTGCCACAAATCCGGCAATTTTCGCTTGCCCCTATCGTCCCTTGCTCATGCGGATTGCTCTCTTCGGTGATATTCACGCCAACCTCGAAGCCCTCGAGGCGGTGCTTGACGACGCGTCGAACCAAGGGGTCACCGATTATGTCTGCATGGGCGATGTGGTCGGCTACAATGCCGACCCCGGCGCCTGCCTCGAACGCATCCGCCGAATGGACTGCCCCACCATCAAGGGCAACCACGACGAGGATGCCGCCGGCAACCACTCGCTCGAAAGCATGAACCCGGTGGCCGCCGCCGCCCTCCAGTGGACCCGCGGCCAACTCGATGAGGACCAACGGCTGTGGCTGCACCGCCTGCGCATGGTCCGCCAGGTGTCCGATTTCACCGTCGTCCACAGCACTCTGGACCAGCCGGCACATTGGAACTACGTGACCAACCGCTTCGATGCGATGGCCAACTTTTCCTATCAATTCACCCAGCTTTGCTTCCACGGCCACACCCACGTGCCGCGGGTTTACACCAAGGCCGACAAAGTCCAGGAAGTGCCGGCCGATTCGATCATCATCGAGAAGAACGCGAAATACTTCATCAACTGCGGTTCGGTTGGCCAGCCGCGGGATGGTGATTGGCGCTCCTGTTACGCCATTTACGACACCGATCATCAGATGGTGGTGTTCCGCCGGGTCGAGTATGACATCGCCACTACCCAGGCGAAAATCCTCGCCGCCGGCCTGCCCCCAATGCTCGCCGAGCGCATCGCCGAAGGCCGCTGAGCCGCGCCGCCGTGGCCGCCATTGCTGCTGTGGCCGCTGTGGCTGCTATATCCCCCACCCCCTGCCATGCTTCCACCAAACTTCCTCGCCGCGCTCCAGTCCACCCTGGCGGACATCACCGCCGCCGGCCTCTACAAACGCGAGCGCCTCATCGCCTCAAGCCAAAACGCCAGCGTCCGCCTCCACGACGGCCGCCACGTCATCAACCTCTGCGCTAACAACTATCTCGGCCTCGCCGATCACCCGGAGGTCGTCGCCGCCGCCCACGCCGCGCTGGACCGCTGGGGCTTCGGCATGGCCTCGGTGCGCTTCATCTGCGGCACCCAGTCACTCCACAAACAACTCGAGGACGCCATCTCCAGCTTCCTCGGCACCGAGGACACCATCCTCTATCCGAGCTGCTTCGATGCCAACGGCGGCCTCTTCGAGGTGCTCCTGTCCGAGGACGACGCGGTCATCTCCGACGCCCTCAACCACGCCTCCATCATCGATGGCGTGCGCCTCTGCAAGGCCAAACGCTACCGCTACGCCAACAACGACATGGCCGAGCTCGAAGCCCAGTTGCAGGCGGCCACTGCCGCCGGCGCGCGCTTCAAGCTCATCACCACCGATGGGGTCTTCTCGATGGATGGCATCATCGCACAACTCGACCAAATCCACGCGCTGGCCCGCAAGTACGATGCCATCGTCCACTTCGACGATTGCCACGCCACCGGCTTCCTCGGCGCCCGCGGCCGCGGCACCCACGACCATTGCGGGCTCATCGGCCAGATCGACCTCACCACCGGCACCCTCGGCAAGGCGCTCGGCGGCGCCTCCGGCGGCTACACCTCCGGCAACAAGCACATCATCGAGTTGCTCCGCCAGCGCTCCCGCCCCTACCTGTTCTCTAACAGCGTCGCCCCCCCCATCGCCGCCGCCGCCATCAGCGTCCTCGCAATGCTCGGCGCCTCCACCGCCCTGGCCGACCGCGTCAAGGACAACACCGCCTACTTCCGCAACGCCATGGCCGGCACCGGCTTCACCATCAGCGGCAAGGACCACCCGATCGCGCCGGTCATGTTAGGTGACGCCGCCCTCGCCCAACGCTTCGCCGACAAGCTCCTCGACCGCGGCGTCTATGCCGTCGGGTTTTTCTATCCGGTTGTGCCGCAGGGCAAGGCCCGCATCCGCACCCAGATCAGCGCCGCCCACACCCGCACTCAACTCGACCAAGGCATCGACGCCTTCATCAAAACCGGCAAGGAACTCGGCGTGATTGCCTGAGCGCGCGGCGGCCGCCGTGGCGGCACCCAGCTGGCCGGTCGCCGCCCCCTCCTGGCCCCCAAATCCGGGCTGGTTGGTGTCCGGCCATGGCTGGATAATGGAGGTGTCAAAATCTAACCATGACACCAACCATAACCGCACACGCAAAGCGTACCCTCGGCAACGACACCATCAACCTCCTTCTTCAACACGGCCTTTATGAAGGCATTCCAGTCATCAGGGCGTTTCCACCCGGCGCGTCACCACGGTCATGGAGAAACTCTGCGGCATGGATGTCACCTCATGCCAACCGACAGATCAAGCGCCGCACGCGTGTGATCGGTCTGTTCTCGCACGAAAACTCAGTCCTGCGCCTCGTCCCGGCCATCCTGATGGAAACTTCCGAAGAATGGGAAACCGGCAAAGCCTACCTCACTCGCACTCCGCAAAACCGCCTATCTAACATTAAAAAACAACGCCAAACAGTCGCTTGAAATCCGCCTCCAAATCCATCCTGAAAACTTTTACAGAAAAAAGTTGCGCGGCCCTCCAGCGGCTTGCTGCTGCTGCGTCGGCGCACAAAGGCCTTGCGTTGATTCTTGATCCCTTTGTCTTCGGGGGAGCGCCGCCATCCTGGCGGCAGGATTTGGCATCCTGCCAAATCCTCTTCGGAGGTGGACGAGAACTCTTTCTCTGTCCCTTTGTATGAGATTCATTGGCTCACTGTGGGCCATTGCGACCAGAGTCCGCCACTCCTTGAGTGGGCGTCCCGACTACATTGCCCATGAGCTGCCAATGCCAAGCGGAATTCCTCTTTCCATTGGCTTCACCATGGGGCATGGCATCCAGGTGAATCATGCTGGGTAGGAGCGTGCTGCTTATACGAGCAAGCGCACGAAGCCCGCTCGCTCAAAATGCTCGTCATGGGTGAAGGCGTTTACGATTTTGAGTTCCCGCATCACCAGAAAGCTAGTCACGTCGGTGAACGAGTACCCCTGATCCCGATGTTTCAGGAACCCATGGTGTCGACAAAAACGGGTTTCACGCTCCGTAAATCAAAGAATCTGCCGCCCGTGCATCCAAGCCACCACCGAGATCCTCGGCGCACTCCGCAACCCGGTAGGCCAAGTCATCGGAGGCAACATCGGACATTCTCGCCGGCGGGAAGAGTTCTCCGACTGTTTTGTTGCGGTAGGTGATGCGGAAACACTCGCCCCGCGCCAACCGCTCGACAAGCGCTTTGGCATCGCGCCGGATTTCGAGCATGGACATGTTTTGCACAAGCCGGAGAGTGGCACTTGAAGTTGAACTTGTCAAATGTCGAGATGTGGGGACAGAGAAATAGTCATGATACACTCCTCACGCCCACAGGCTACTCCAATCCCTGCGCCCGGCAAGCCGGAAATGCCCGGGTCGAGCTGATCTTCCAAACCATCGACAACCTCCGCACCGCCATCGAAGGCCCCACCGGTGATTGGTATTTCACCGCCGGGAATCCTGCCCGCCGCCTGTAACAACCAAGTAAGTCGGGAGGTTTATTGGCGATTGCCAAGTATGGCGTGCCCGTGGACATGCTGTGGAAGCCGTCGGGCTCGGCGGCGGCAGTGCAAATCGGCGGCGTGAAGGCCCAGGCAACTGTCAAAAATAATTAGAACAAATAATTTGATTTTTCTCGACTCCGGGGGGGGGGGGGCTAAAAACGCGCATTACTCGATTTTAAACCGCATGAAACATCCCATCAAAACATCCCTCGGGCTGGCCGTTCTGGCCAGCGTTTCGCTCGTCACTCCGGCCTTTGGCGCGCTTATGTGCATCACCAAGTCCGGTGCTTTCGGCCAATTGGACACCGCAACCGGGGTCTATACCTTGATTGCGGACGACATTCTTTCCGGGGACCGGGCCAGAAGCCTCACATCGGATGGAGCCGGCGGTTTCTACATGGGGGTCACCAACGCTCTTGATGCCAACAGTCTTTATGCAGTAAACACCTCCGGTGACGTTTCCATGATCGGTGGAGCTGGCCAGCTTGTCGCTATGTATGGCATGGACCGATCCAGTGACGGCACCATGTACGGCTATGACTACAATGAGGATGACCTAGGCGTGGTCAACACCACGACGGGCACCTGGAGCAGTATCGGCTCTAGTGGTGCTAGCAGCAATTCGCCCGTAGGCGGAAGACTCGCATTCATGAATGGAATACTTTACGGTGCTATGGACTTTTATGATGGCGAATTCGGCTCGTTCAACCTAGCCACCGGAGAGTTTACCGAGATAGCGACCGACGCCATTTATGATTCGATGGTGCTGGCATCAGACGGCGCAACGCTTTACGGCCTAAACGGAAACAGCCTCTATACGCTGAGCCTAGACGGCTCGGTTCAGAGCGAACTATCGATCACCGGAGTGGACGCTCCTACGTGGACAGGTGCCAGCAGCCTCACTGCAGTCCCCGAGGTCACCTCGTCGTTCACCATGCTCGGGCTGATCGGTAGCGGCTTGCTGCTGCGTCGTCGCACGAAGACCTTGCGTTGATTTTCTGAACACACTCTCAATTGGCCGGATGGGGTTTGCTGCCTCATCCGGCTTTTTCGTGTCAGCCCGCGTTGACACCACAGCCGGTGCGTGAATCCGGTATTCCTGCAAAATCTTGATTGGCTGATCCAGCCCGAAGCCTTGCGCTCGATGGCGGCTGCATCCCGCTCGCTCCTTGACCGTGGCGCCGCTCTGCCGCAACCCGGCCAATCCAACCCGCTTCTGAGTGTTGAGGACGGCGTCGGTGTGGTTAGGGATCAAGCGCATACCAATCTACCATGAGTTCCATCTGCCTTTGCGCCTTTGCGCCTTTGCGCGAGGCAATCTTTACACCCCAGGACCAAACTGGGAACCAAACGCTGGGTCAAACGCATGAAGGACGGCCGGACCCTCATCCTGAACCCCCGATGAACCAGACATACATCAACGCGGTCCGGCTTCTGCTCGTCGTGGCTCCGGTCGTCTGCCGCAAGCCGCTGTTTGCGCTGAAGGGAGGCACGGCGATCAACCTGTTCATCCGCGACATGCCGAGGCTTTCGGTCGATCTTGATCTGGTTTGCACGTGTTCCGCGGCACCGTGTTGCCGGTCGAGAACCGCGACCTGGTGGAAATGGCACGGGACGCATTTCTAACCGCCCTTCAGGTGCCGGTTCTCCATCACGACGAACTCTACGGAAGCAAACTCGTGGCGGCGATGGACCGCCAGCATCCACGGGACCTTTTCGACGTGTTCGGTCTCTATGCGCATGGCGGGCTCACGCCGGGCATCGTCGAATGTTTCGTGTGTTACCTCGCCGGTCATAACCGTCCGGTGCATGAAGTCCTTTTCGGCAACGAGATCGACATCCGGCCAGCGTTCGCCAATGAGTTCGAGGGGATGACGCGGGAGGTGGTTTCACTGGATGGTTTGTTGGAGACACGGCAGAGTCTCATGGCCGAATTGCCAATGGCGCTAACCGACAAACACCGCTCGTTTCTTTCAGGGCTCGTCCGATGTGAGCCTGATTGGTCGCTCATGCAGTGCACGCATCTGGAAATGATGCCCGCAATCCGCTGGAAGCTCGAAAACCTCGCGCAGCTCAAGCGGACCAATCCGAGCAAGTTTTCCCGCCAAGCAGAGGAACTGGCAGAACGCCTGAGTCGCTGACCAGTGACCGTCACGGCGCTTGATTGACAGGCGCGCCGTGGCATGGGACTTGAATCCGACATTCTATCAGATTTGCGCCAGCTTCTCACCGAACATGGCGTGAGTGCGCGATGGCAGGGGATCGACTTGCTCGTGCTGGTGAGCCGGGTGAAGCGTGAGCAGCAAATGGCTGTCCAGCGACAATTAGAATGGCAGAACTGAGCGTTCGACCTCAAAATCGTCACGCTGTCGAGCAAGTTGGATTCCCTCTTTGATTCATCCCGGAGGGATTGCAGCCATTAGCCCGGGGTCGAGGCCGCAATGCGGCCGAAAACCCCGGGTCGGTTGTGCTTGATAGGTATCCGACCCCGGCAGGGGTCGCAGAACGCTGCGCAGGGTGTGCGATATGGGGTATCGGCCACCGTCACATCCCCGATATTGCCCCTCACCCGGCCGGTGAAGCGCTTCAGATTCAGCTTGGAGTCTTGATATAGCTCGCCCACACACCGAGGGCACGGCGCGTCCCAATGAACTCGTCGGCCGCCTGGGTGAGGGTCCGCGTGGCGATGATGTCCTTGCGGTTGGCCTGATAGGCGCGGAGCGCGTCCGGAAGGGAACGGGACTTGCCAAAGTCCCGTGACAAAATGGACACGGCACTTTGGCAAGTGCCGTTCCATGCGCGGCGCTGCCGCATGGCAGGGACCCGTTTGCGACGGGTCCGGAAGGGGCGAGGCGGCGGCGGGATGGTTAGATCAAACCATCACAAACCACCATCACAAACCACCATCACAAACCACCATCACAAAACCCCAACACGCCCCGCGTGCCCTGGAGCCGGCTTGAAGCCGGCAACGGGTAGGCGTCTTGGGTCTGAGGCGACGCCTCACTAGTGGCCGGGTTCAGCCCACTGGCGGCGGGGCGAACCCGTCGCGGTACTGGCGCTTGACGATGGTATTGGTGGCTTCCGGGCTGTTGGTGAAGGCGAGCTTGGATTTGTCCCAGAGCAATTCCTGGCCCGGGAAGCGGCTGGCCTTGACGGCTAACAAAGTGGCCTCGGTCATGCGCACCGCGTCCTTGAAGGGCGTGCGCAGTTCGGTTTTTTTGCCGAGGCAATTGTCGACCCAGGCATGCCAGTGGTTGAGCGGCGGGAACTCCGGCAAGCCCGGCATGCGCATCCCCGCGATGGCTTTCCCGTCGCGCCAGATTTTCATGCTGCCATCACAATCCATGATCATGGTGCCACCCTCGCAAACCACCGCCGTCCGCATCCGGTCCTTGACCGGCTCGGGGATGCGCAATTGCTCCGCGGTGGGTTCCTGGCTCGAGTCGTAGTAATGGATCGGAAAGGTCTTGGTGCTGAACTTGTCCGAGCCAACCTGATAGACGACGGTTGATTTGCACGGGTTGGTGTGGAAATACTTGCTGGAGGGTGCCGCGCAATCGGTCTTGACCGAGACAGGCGAGAGCAATTCGTCGTAGCTGAAAAAGATCACGTCGAGCAGATGGCAACCCCAATCGCCCAGGGCATTGGTGCCGAAGTCCCACCACGAGCGCCATTTCACCGGGGCGAGCTGCTCATAAAAGGGCATTTGCTGGCAGGGGCCCAGCCACAGGTTCCAATCGAGGTTGGCCGGCACCGCCGCTTCCTTGAGCACCCGGTCGTGGTTGAAGTAGGCGTCACCGTAGTCGGGCGCGATGGTCCACACGTACGCTTCGATGGCTTTGCCCAGTTGCCCCTGGCGCAGGATTTCCACCCCGGCGCGGCGCCCGGCGTTGGCCATGCGTTGGTTGCCGAGTTGGGTGACGAGTTGCGGCTTGGCCTTGAGGGCGCGCTCCACCATCGCCAATTCCTCGAGTTGATGGACCAGCGGCTTTTGGCCATAGACATGTTTGTTATGGGCCATCGCGGTGAGCAGAATCGGCGCGTGCGAGTGGTCGGGCACCGACACGATGACCGCATCGAACTTGTCGGCGTGTTTGGCAAATGCCTCGCGGTAGTCGCGACAGGTGAAAGCTTGCGGAAACTGCGCGGCGCCCTGCGCCAGGTTATTGGAATCCACGTCGCAGAGCCCGGCGATTTCCACCTCGGGATGACTCGCCACCTGCCCGCGGTCCAGGTTGCCGATGCCCCATACGCCCACGGACAGGACGCGCAGCTTGCCATTGGGCGAGGCGGCGCGCGCGCGCGAACGGCCCAGGGTGGCGAGGCCGAGGCTTGCCGCGGCGGTGGTGTGGAGGAAATGACGGCGACTCAGTACGGTTTTCATAAGAAGAAACGGTGGGGGTTGGACTGGAGGTGGTGGTTGGTCGGACAGGTTTGTTAGGCCAGAAAAACTCAGGCATCCCCTCCCCCGGCGCCAAGCCGGTGAACGGCTTGGCATGCGTCAGGCGGGGATGGGCAACAAGCTGAGGCCGCCTTTTGCCACCGGCAAGTCTATTTTGCTTTGTGGGGTTAGAACGACACCGCCCAGTCCACCGTGCCGTTGGCGGCTTGGTCGAGGCTGAGCACGGCGATGCCGGCGGTCTCCGGCGCGGTGAGCTTGACTTCGGCCTTGGCGCCCTGGGCGGAGCAGCCGGCGGGCTTGAGGCCGTTGGTGGCGATGACGAGCTTGTAGGTTTCGCCGCCGACGACCTTGGAGGTGCCGCTGAGGGTGCGCGTGGCCGGGTTCCAGGCGGTCTTGAGCACATCCATATACCCCTGCATCACGTGGCGGTTAGAGGAAATGAATTGCGGATGGTCGGTCACCTCATGCACCGACATCATCCTGACTTCGCCGGGCCGCAACACTTGTTCGAGCTTGCCGCTGCCGGCGAATTTGCCCAGGAACGCGTCGTTCCAAAAGTCATACACATAGTAACTCTTGTCTGCCTTGAGCCCCATCCCGCCAAACGAGCTGTCCTTGCCGATGTCCACGCTGACGGTCCCGGCGGCCGCCACATCCGGATTGTAGAAAACGAGCTGATGCCAGCTGTCATCGATGACCTGGTCATAGATATGGGGAATGCCGTCCTCGCGCGTGAAGGCGTCCAGCGGCCGCGCGCTGCGCGGGGTGGCATGGATCGGATAGATGCGCGACAAGTCGTGGAGCTGCTCGGGAGTCATCTTGCTGAAGCTGGTGGCCAGCACAAAGCGCGGCGCCACCGTGTAGACCATCGTGAGCAACTGGCGCAGGCCGTCGCGGTTGTTAGGCGAGGCCTTGAACAGGTTCTTCGAGTCCATGTCGTAGGTGAAGATGACGCGGTTCTTGTACCAGCGGTGGCCGCAGCGCGAATACATCTCTGGGGTGGCGACATCGGTGTCGCCCCACACCCGTTGCGAGTCCACCACCCCTGCGGTGACGTCCATGAAACAGCCGCGGTCAATCGGTTGGGACCAGATGTTGCGCTCGTCAATATAGGAGTCGGGACCCAGAATGGATTTGGGCAATTCGAAAACCGTGCGGTAGGCCGCCGCGGCGGTGGCATACTTGTCCTCGAAGCCGCCATCCTGGCGGAATGCCGCCTCAGGGTAGTCAAACATCAGCCCGGTCAAGCCGCCGTCGCGCATGTTCTCATAGACCTTGCGCAGATGCGCCTTGAACCCGGGATCGGTAAAGTCCAGCGAGGTCTTGAAGGTCAGATTGCCTTTCTCGTCGAAGAGCCGCTTGGTGTCGTTGAACAAATACCAATCCGGATGGGCGGCAACGAAGTCGCGGGAGACTGAGCCGGTCTGGCTGTAGGTCAGCGGGACGCCACCGCGCTCGATGACCGCCTGCGCCCACTTCTTGGTGGTCTCGTAGGGTTTGACGTAGTGGCCGTATTTCTGCCAGTGCTCTTCATCCCACCAGCCTTGCTCGTTGTTGGCGCCGTAGTCGTCGGGCACCACCCGCACCGCCACTTTGCTGTAGCGCAGGAACCCGGACTTGGTCACGGCGTCCATCTGCGCCACCATCCCGGCAGAGTTGTTAGGTTCGGCGCCGCCGCCGTAGACCGCCACGTACCAACCGCAGACAGTCGGGAAGTCATTGATTTTGAGCTTAACTTTCTGCGCCGCGCGCACCGCCAGGCCATACTGCTCGAGCGCGTCGAACGGATTGGCGGTGCAAAAATCGACATAACAACGGTCGTCGGGAATGTAGGTGGCGCCCGCATCGACCAGCCTGCCGACGGAATCCCAACTCAGGACGCTGGCCGTCAGCTCGTCGCTGCCGACGCGTGCGGCGCTGGCATACTTCGAGTAATCATGATAGGTCAAGCCGCCCACCACGATGGATTTGCGCTGGCCTGCCGTCAGGAAGGTCGCCAGCAGGTTGTTAGGGCTTTCCATGTTGGTGGTATTGTGTGCCCGGGTCTCGTGTCCGCCGTTGCCTTTGGGGCCGTCGAAGCGAACTGCACAACCGGCGCCGCCGGGGCCGTTGAGCATGCGCAGCTCGGCTTTGGCGCCGCCGCCGGCGAATGCCTTCGCGTGGCAGGTGGGCTCGATTTCCTTGACCCTGAGCCCCTGGGCAAGGGTGTTTTTGAGCCCGCCGCACAGCGCGAGGAACCCGCGCCCGTCATAAACCACGATCTCCAACTGCAACTCCGGTTGGCCGGCCCCGCTTGTCTTGACCGTCAGCTTGCGTCCCGAGCCAAGCTCATCCTTCACCGGCGTGCTCTCCCAGGTGTGGGTCAAGCCGGCCGCATCCGCCGCGAACCCGTCGATCCGGAGACAGGCACCGACAAAGTTGGAGGTGTTGTCGCTGCGGCTGGAGGCGCAATAGGTGCCTTTGGTCAGGTCGTATTCAACTTTCACCAATTCGTTTTGCAGCAGCACCTTGTCGCCATCCTTGACGGCAGTGGTGGCGGCGCAGAGGCAGGCGTTCGTTGCGGCGAGCAGCGCCGCGGCGGCGCCGAGGTAAGCGGCCAGGCCGCGTGGGGTTCGGTAGTTCATGGGGATTTTCATGGGAGGTTGTGTTTGGTGATTTGGGCGAGTGGTGAACGTCTTGCGTCTTGCGTCTTGGGTCTTGGGTCTGAGGCGCAGCCTCGCTATTCAATGATGAACCAGCTGAAGCCGTTGGCCGGGATGGTCAGCGGCAAGCGCGCGTTGCACTCGCGGTCGAGTTGATAGGTTTGGGGCGGGCCGTCCTGTTCGCGGATCCGCGCGCTGCTGCTCAACCCGGTGTAGTAGAGCGGCACAGTGAGATCCTTCTTTACCACCTCGTTGAGCGGATTGAACACCAGCAACATCCCCTTCTCCTTGTTGGACGGATTGACGTGGAGGTAGTAGTCCAGCCCGCGGCCGTCGGGGCGGCGCAGGTGGATGATGTCGCCCTGGATGATGGCGCGGTAGCGGCGGTACCAATCCATCCACTTCCTGAGCATCGCCTGGCTGTTAGGTCCGTCATAGAGGCGGTGACAGGTGACCGACACGGCCGCGCCGGAGGCCAGCAGGCCGAAGAACTGGCGCTCATATTTATCGAGGCTCTGCTCCATGCCGCCGGGGAGCATGCGGGTGTTGACGTTGACCCCGCCCATGCTGGCGGTTTTATGCCAGGTGCCGTCAAAGACATATTGGCGGCAGATGAGGGTTTGCAGGACGATGTCGATGTTATCGACCGCCTCGCGGTAGCCCATGCTGGTGGACGTCTGGCCGTTGAGGAAATACCAATCGGGCACTGGCAGGAACAGATTGCGGCGCTGGCCTTCGTGGAAGACCCGGCACATCCACAGCCACTGCGCCCACTGCGAATCTTCCAGCCCTTTGTGGTGCGGATGGTCGGTGGCGGCGCAGCAATCACCGTGATACGGGCCGTCGGGGGTGAACGCGCCCATGCCGGCGCCCTCGATGGTCTTCCACATGTTAGTCCAATACATGTCGGCCCAGGCGCTGGCCGCGCAGGCGCTCTGGCCGAACATGCTGCCCGGCTGCTTGCTGGCCGGGTCGATGCAATTGAAGTTATCCTGGCGCGACCCCCAACCGCGCGAGGCGATCATGAGTTCGTAGGCGCCGACGCGGATGCCCTTGGTTTTGGCATAGTCGCAGACGAGCTTCATGGCGTTGATATTGGCCGGCGACGCGTCGGAATGTTGGAACGAGCCGGTGAATCCCGGGGCTTGCAGGAACTCGAACCCGAGTTCGGCCATTTGGTCGAGCAAGGGGCCGAGGGTGCCGAGGTCGCTGGCATTGGGCGCGACGACGGTGGCCTGGCGTTCGGTGCTTTGCGGGGCGAGTTTCTTATAGAATTGGCGCTGGGCGAGGAAATGGCGTTCGCGCTCGCTGCTGTCGTTGAGGATTTCGAAGGTGCGGAACGCGGCGAAGGCCGCGCCGGGAGCGACCGACCAGTTAGGGCCGACGGTCGGGCGGCTCAGCAGCAACGCGCTTTCCGGGTTGCCGAGGAACAAATCCTCGGCCGGGTTGAGCGTGGCCATGCTCCCCCAGTCCGGATCGCGGACCAAGCGCGTCGTGCCCGCGCCAAACGAATACTGCTTGAACTTCGGGTCGCCGCCGCTGAAATGAATGCCCAGCGCGCTGCCTTCCTCATTGAAGTTTGCCGCGCCAAACGAATAGTCGCTTTCCACGTGCAACAGGCTCGACACGCCCGGTTGCACCGCCAGGTGCTCGCCCTCGAACTGGGTGACGACAACCTCCTTGGCCGCCCGGTTGTGGAGGGTGAAGGTCTTCATGATGACCGGCAGTCCTTGATAGATCTCGTAGTGCACATCCACCGCCACATCCTTGAGCGGCGCGGCAGCCCCGGCCGGCGGCGCAAAATGGAACGTCACACGGCTGCCCGCCGCCGGCCAGGGCGTGACGAGCGCATTGCACTTGGGTTGCCATTCGTACGGCTTGACGGTGGGCCCCACCGACATGCCAGTTAGGCGGAAGGCCCCGGGCTTGGATTGCAGGCTCTCCAACCAGGCCGGGGTGATGAACGCGTGATCGGGCGCGCCGGTGAGGCCGCCGATTTCGCACCACTCGCCACCGTCGAGGCGCACGCGCAGCTCCGGCTTGATGGCCCTGACAAACTCCAGGTCCTTGTCGGAGCGGCGCAGGCTGATGCAGCCGAGGTTGCCATCGGTGACGAGGAAGGTGCGGCTGATGAGGCCGTTAGAGAGCATGACCCGCGCGCTCTGGTTGTTGGCGCCGGGCAACACCTGCACCGTGGCCGGCGTCGTGGGCGGCGTGAGCAGCCAATCGGCGGTGGCGGCCCGCTCGTCAAAGCGGCTGACCTTTGCCACGCCCGGGCTGGCCAGCAGCAAGTTCACCAGCTGCGCCCGCTCGGCGAGCACCGCCGCCCGCACCGCCTTGAGCTGCTTGTTATCCAACAAAAAGTCCGCGGTAGCATCGAACTGGCCCGGCGCGAACGTCGCATAGCGGACCTCGGCGACCCAGCCGGCGAAGCAATCGTTGTTAGGTGAGGTGGCACCGATGGAGAAATTCGCCAGGCCGCCGCCCACATCGGGCAGGGCGCACACCTTGCTGCCGTTGAGCCAGCCGGTGACTTGGCCGGCATCTTTGACGATGGCCAGATGGGTCCAGGTTTCCGGCTGCACCGGGCCGAGGTTGACGCTGCCGACGCCGCCGGCCAGCACGCTCCACTGGTTGTCATTTTGCGCCAGCAAGAACCCGCTGGCGCCGTTGCCATTGGCGAGCACGGCGTGCCAGCCGGCGGCGTTGCCCTTGAGCGCGTAGGCCCAGGCCTCGACGACGAAGTTATCGCCGCTGACCAGGTTGTTGGCCACGGCGTAGCACTGGCCGGGGTCCTCAAACTTGACCGACGAGTCGAACTCCATGCGGCGTGCTTCCGGCCCGTTGGACATGACTTTGGGCGAGCCGTGGCGCGCCAGATCCGGCCCGCCCGGCGCGAGGCTCTTCCACACCTCCGGCGCGGCGGTGTCGCGGATGCCGCCGGCACCCTTGAGGTTGTAGTGCGCCACTTCCTGCACGGCGGCGCTGGCGGTGGCAAGCGACAGCGCAATGGCGGGCAGTGATGTTAGTATGTTCATAATGGAAGCTTCCGCGTCCCAGACCACGTCGGTGGCGGCGGCGTTTGTGATGGTGGCATGAGTGAGATTTCTGCCGGCGGAGGGTGCAATGGAAGCGGGCATGGTGTCCAGCGCCGATTGCTAAAACCTCCGACGGCCGGTGACCTCGCGATCAGTTAGCCGCCTCCGAGCAACCTTGCCACGAAGATCCTTGCGGTGGGGTTGTGTTTGAGGCGGCCGGCCAGGGCGATCTGACAGACGATGTAGGAACCCTCGCCCGATGGCAATTCGGCCGCCGCGAGCATTTGCTTCCATGCGGCCCCTTTCCAGACACCGTTGCCGTTGAGCAAAATCGGCGACCAGCCAGCGGCCTCAAAGAGGGTGTGCAGCAGCGGCGTGAAATGGGCGGCTTCAGGGTCGTACCAGCATTTGAAATCCTCTGGTTCGAAACCGGCCACCAGCGGATGACCCGTATTGCGGGAAACAAATTCGCGCGGACACATGATGCACTCCTCAACGCGCAGCACCGAGCCTCCGATTTGATAGTCACCAGGCGGCAACTCAAGAAACACGACGCGTGCGCCGCGGGCGACTGCGCGGTCGAGTGACTTCCGGCGGCGATGGTAATCGGCATAGTCATCCACCAGAATCACTGACGGATTCTTGGCGGCCGCCTTCACGCCGGTTTCGGCGAGGAGTTGCGCGGCCTTGCCCGTGCCGGTGGCGATGACGGCAGCCAGGGCCGGCACTGCCAGCGAAGGGAAGACTTCGTAGTCGCAGCAAGTATCCACCAGGATCTTCGCGCCATCCGCGAGAGCAAGCCGGAGCGAATATTTCGTGCGGCGTTCCACCGTGGGTGCTTTGGGTGAGAAGAAGCCTTGGAAGGTGCTCTGCATTGCCACCACGGTGGCCGGTGCCTGCTGGGAGAAAATCACCTTGCCGTCCTGTTCGATTTGCCAGCGCAATGTGACTTTAGCGGTGTTTTGTTCCGTATCGTTGCTGATCCAGAACTCAAACGGCAGCACTTCGCCCGAGGTGAATTTCCAGCGGTCCGTGCGGATACTGACGGTCAGGGGTTCGAGGGCGTCGCTCGGCAAACAGGCGGGTCGCCCAGGCCTGGTGCCGCTGGCTCTCGCGCACCCAGGCCTCCAGCGTGTGCTGGGTGTCGAACCACATATAGTGGAATTTCCCTGTCTGCGCGCCTTGGATAACATCCGGCGTCCACACCGACTCGTCCCTGCCCGGCAGCCATTTTGCCGGGTAGCGGCGGCGCATCAGATCCGCGGGATCGAGCCCCTCGGCACCGACCTCGCCGCAGGCGTATAGCCAATCGCGGTTGAGCGGCATCCAATATCCGCGATGGAGGCGTCCGAGTTCGAGGCCGTGGCCGTTATACCAACCGCAATAACAATGGTTGTCGGGGAGGGTTTCCGAAGGCGGATCATAATCCCCGTCCACATGCTTGATCACACGTTCCGGATTCAGGATGCGCACAGCGCGGTCGGCGGCCTCGAAAAACGCCTGTTGCTCCGGGCGGGTAAGGTGCCGGTGCGGCTTGCCACTGGCGTTGGGAAACGGCTCGTTGATATAGCCGATGATGATGTTGCAGTCAGAGGTCCGCCCACAGCATCCAGAACATCACGGTGACCAGGGAAGCGCGCGTGTAGGAAAGCGTTCCCACCCTGAAGGAATCGGAACTGAATATCCCCTTGTTGGCCGTGGATGGTGCCGGCTTCATTCGATGGTTTGGTGGGGCCGGCGCTGGACAACCTGATCGTCGAGGCGGGATGTTAGATGGAGGGCATGGCTCATGGTTTGGCGGGCAGGTCCCGCTTGATGGATTCCACAATCTGCCTGCCCATGAGTTGATAGGCGGGGGCCTTCCAATGAAAGCGGTCGCCGGCAGCGAGTTTGGCGCGCTTGTTTTCGACCAGGTTGTAGAGGTCGTTGACGGCGATGCCGGACTCGCGCATGATCCGGGCGGCGCTGGCGTTGCGGGTGGTGATGGTCGGGTTGTTCTCCGGGTCGAGCTCCGCGGGTTTGCCTTTCACGGTGATGGGCGTGCTGCTGGCCCAGATGATTTTGGCGGCGGGGGCGTGCTGGCGCAGGACGTCCACATACTTGAGCATCAGCGGCTCGTATTGGCCGTCGGGAATGCGGCCTTTCGGCCAGCCATGCAGACCGATGTTGAAATGCACCACCGCGTAGGGCCCCTGTTGCAGGACTTTTTTCAAATTCCCATGGAGTCCCGGGTCATTTTCGGCGACTGGCGTCAGCCAGACATCCACGGTCGCCTTGCCCTTCAATGCGGCGGCGACGCCCCCCCGGTAGCCGTTGCAGATCGAGTCGCCGATCAATAAAACGCGCGGCAATGCGGGATCCGGATTGGCGGCGGGATAGAATTTCCACACGCCGGAACCGCCGGTGGTCAGGCCGAGTTGCTGGTCGCCGGCAGGAGTTTTCACCTCGGGTGTCGTTGCCCTGGGTTGGGCCGCAACCCGCGGCGAGCGGCGGCCGATTTTTTCAAAGGGGATCGGCACGAATCCGGCAATGCCGGTGTCGGCACCGGGTTTGAGGGCGAAGTTGCCTTTGACGCCATCGACGAATCGCGGGTCCTTGTCATTGGTCACCCAGTTGTCTTTGACGGTATTGGCATGTGGGCGCGGCTTCTTCCAGTAATCGACGAATTCGGGATAACGTTGTGCCCACGGGGCCTTGTCGTGGTTCACCGCCGCGATGCGCTGTTGGAATATCGGGATCATGTCGCCGCGGAAGCCGGTTGGTTCCACCGCCTTGCGGCAGTCGATGAACAAGTTGTTCGTGATCGTGAAATCGCTGCCACCGGGAATGAACACGGTGCTGCGGTTGCCGGCACGATAGAACACGTTGCCAACCACCTGGCTGGCGTCGCCGCCGGAGTCGTCAAAGTAGAGGCACCACGTCGTGTGCGCGGGTGCCAGATGATGCCAGTAGTTGTAGCGGATGACGTTGCCGCGCTCGGTGGGGTCGCGGCCCATGTAGAAAGCGGCCATGTCATCGCCCTCCAGCATGACATGATGGATGTTGTTGTATTCGATGACATGCTCGTTGCCGTGCAGGTAGATGGCGAGCGCGGGGGCCTGGTGGATCTCGCAATGGGTGACGCGGTTGCCCACGCCGTCGATGTTGACCGCGCCGCGGTAGGTGCGGTCCCAGCGGTTGAAGTGGTGGATGTCGCAATTTTCCACGAAGTTGCCGGCGGGTGTCAGGGATTTGCGATCCCCGCCGCCGAGTGAGATGGCGCCTTCGCCAATGTTATAGATATGGCAATTGACGACCCCATGCCCGGTGCCGGCTTGGCGGTTGAAAGTGGTGTTGTCATAGATGTGCTCGTGCCAGGACCCGAGCTGGCGCGAGACCGGCGTGCCGGTGAAGGCGTGGCGGTAGTCCGGGTCCGGCGAGACGCCCCTGCCGATGCAGACCGCGACCATGCCGAGGTTGCGCAACGTGCAGTTTTGGATGCGGGTGTTAGATCCGCGTTCGATATAGATGCCCATGCCGCGGGCATTTTCGAAAGTGATGCCGTCAACCACCACGCCGGTGGCCCCTTCGATGGCCACCATCGGTTCCTCCAGCATCGTGACCATCAGTTCGGCCTTGGCCGGGTCCGAGCCGGCGGGTGGCAGAAAATAGAGTTTTCCGGATGCCTTGTCGGCGGCGAACTCGCCGGGAATGTCGATTTCCTCGATGAGATTCAAGGCAGTCCAGCGGTTCCACGGCCTGCCGGAGGAAAAGCCATACATATGCGGCTGGACGGTGGTGAGCGTTTGCTTGTCCAGATCGATGGACTTCACCCGCACGGTGTTATCGGCGTAGCCATTCTCGAAGAGTCCGGTGATCCAGATGTCCTTGGCCTGGGCCCAGCGGGCCGGCCGGCCGGTGGCTAACATGAAAGTGCCGCCGCGGACGGGCTTTTCCCCGCTGCGGGGCACGGAGCCCTTGTCCACCACCTTGCCGATCGGCTCGCCGGGCTGGCCGCGATTGGGCCACTGCGCCAAGGCCAGTGGTTCGCCGTCCACGATCAACTCCAGCGGTGCCGGGACATAGGGACGCCGGAAGCCGCGCGGCCCGATCTCACCGAAATCCCCAATGCCCAGTTGCCGCAGATCGATTTCCATCACCTTGCCCTTGGCTTCCGGAACCAGGCGCGCGAGGGTGGCTTGGTCGGAAACGGGTTTGACCGCGGAATTGGGAATGGTGACCCCGCCGGACAATCTAACATCCGCGCCGGGAGCGGCGCGGTAGGTGGTGCCGGAGTCCTGTTCGTTGAGCTCGAAGGTCTTGGTGAGCCGATAGGTGCCGGCGGCAAGACTCACGGTGGCATTCTTCGAGTGGCGCGCGGCGTCGCGGGCGCGTTCGAGCGTGGCGAACGGTTGTTCCCTCGTGCCGGGATTGCTGTCTTTGCCGCCGGTCGCGACATGGAAGTCGGCGGCGAGAACCGATGAGGCAAGGAGGGCAAACAGGATGGGCAGGGTGGGTTTCATTGGAATTGTCGTGGGCGGATGTCGGCAATGCCATCGATATGGAGTTCGGTCATCGCCTGTTCCGTGGAGCCAAATCTGGCGGCCAGCATGGCCCACACTTCATCGGTCGCCCAAATGTCGGTGGGGACGCGGTCGGTCGGTTGGTGGTGAATGGCGGCTAGAACGCGTTCGCGGGATGTCATCATGAGGATAGGGGCTTGGGGTGTGACGATCAGGACGGGGCCATGAGCTGCAGGGTGACGGCAAACCCGCTGAAGGCAGGTTGTTGCGCAATGACGAGCTGGTTGGCGGCGGTTTCAACACCGTCGGGAAGATTGAAGCCGGATAGGATTTCCCACTTGCCCGGTCGTCGCGCTGCAGTTGGTGGTCGGTTTGCAGCCAGGCTTGCGAACCGTCATTGCACACCTCGAACTCAAACCAGATCCCGGGAATCAGACCCAGCGACCGGACGGCGTCACAGGTGGCTTTAAGACCGTCCGGAAAGCTCCGCAGGTCGATGATCCAGTCGCCGTTTTGCCCGAAAGCTCTGCTGGGGCGCTCGGCCCAACCGTCGTCAATGACCAGATACTTGAAGCCCAGGGGCGCGATGCGCCTGGCGATGGCGACGATGCTTTCATGGCTGGGGTTGCCCCAGGAGGCGCACCAGTCGTTGAAGAGGACGGGCAGGTCGTCTTCGGTTGCAGGCTGGGCGCTGGCGGCGGCATCCTGCGCCAGGGTCAGGTGGTGCTGGAGCTGCTCCAAGTCACCGGCGACGGTGGCGAGCACCGCGTCTGGCGAGGCGAACGAGTCACCCGGTGCGATGGATTTCGACCAATGCCCGAACTCGCGGTCGGCGAGACCGCCGGAGATGGCCAGATCATCACCCTGCCGATAGACTTCGAGCTGCCAGGATGACGCCAATTCGAGCTGGGCACCCCAGCAGACGCCGGCGGCGGTGTCCTCGACGGCCACCATTGGGAAAAACCCGCGCACGGGCAGGGAACCGAGTTGCCCGAAACGCTCGCAGAAAGCGGCATGTCCGCTCCACGATCGTTCCAGGTGCATTTCCTCGATCGTGCGGGATTCCACGCGGCCCTCGGCGCTCCAGCATGAGCGGATCCGGTGGAGCCGGAGACGGTTGGGGGCGTCGGCGGCGGCGGCAAACGGCGTCACCCCGGTGAAACTGAAACTGGCTAACAAATCAAGCGTCAGTGGAATCGCCGAGCGATTGTGGAACACGGTGCGCACCCTTAGGAATCCGGTACCGTGCTCCCAGCGCAAAACATGGTCGGCGGCGAAGCCCGCGGCGGCGGCCAGCGAGGTGGTGATGGTGACGCCCTGTCCGTCTTCGGTCACCGACTGGTTCACGAAGCGGAGGGCCAGACAGGATGCACTGTTGCGCAGGGTGCGGCCTTGGGCAAACGCCCCGGGTCGGGCGAACCCGCGCACCAGCACTTGCACCAGCGGGTCCGGCGCATGGGCGGGCAGTGGCAGATACATTGCCGGCAAGCGGTGCACTTCCGGGCCATCCAGGTACTGGCGTTTCTGCCTGCGGTGGGCCGTGGCGGAGGTGGGCCAGAACGAGAATTCGACAATGCCGGTGGCGGGGTTCAACGAATATCCGACGGTGGTCGCACCGAGCTGGCGCATGAAGTCGGGGTTGGCCGCGGAGAGTGAAATGGGTGTCATGATCATGGCGTTGGCGGTGACGCGATCCCCGCGCCTTGCCTTCCGTCGCATTCCGGCGCGGCGGGAAGGATGACTGGCGATTGGACCACGGGCGGAATTTGTTAGGCTGTCGGCAACGTCATCACGGGGCGGTCAGTTTGATGGCGGGGCGAGGGCGGCTGACCCGGGCGGGGGGAGCGCCCACTCCGGCAGCACCAGATCGGCGCGCCGGCTCTCCGGCGTCACGTTGAGGCCGGTGATTTTGCCGTCCTTGAGCTGGCATTCCACGGTGGTGTTGTGGGGTGCGTGGAGCTTGAAATCCACATCCCACTGTTGCGGCCAGGCCGGCATGAGCAGGATCTTGCCGCCGGCCTCGCCCTGCAGCAACATGAGCTGGGTCGTCTCCATCAAATTGCCGCCGTGGTTCTGGTCGGGCAGCCAGTCGTAGTTCGGGCCCCAGGTGGCCGGCCAGCGGTAGGCGCCGTTGGAGTTGGCACATTTGCCTATCAGAATCCGCGCCGCCTCGCCGGTCAAGCCGAGCAGTGCCGCGCAGTTGCCGTCATAGCCCCAGCCGTTAGGCAGGCGGTTGGCGCGGCGCGCATAGGTCGCCTTGCCTTCGGCCAGCCACTCCGGGCGCGACAATGACACTTCGCGGTACGGCCAGATCGGATAGGTTTCCGGGTTTTCGCAGTTGGCGCGCTTCGGCTCGTATTGCTCCGCCGGGGCGAATTTGCGCACCTCGCCCGCCGGTTCCGTCGGGATGGCCGGGCAGGCGCCGCGCATTTTTGTTAGGAACGCCAGTTGCTGCGGATTGACCAGGCCTGGCGGCAGCGCGCACAAGCGGCGGGTGATATTGGCGATGCCAGCGACGGTGGGGGTGTCGTTGACGACGCCGTTCTGATAGGTTTCCGCCGCCTGGGTCGGCGCGATGATCAACTTGCCTTGGGGGTCCTTATTGAAGCGGGAGTCGAAGTGTTGCAGCACCGACACGGCCATGGGCAGGAGTTGGCGGTTGAGGAACGCCTCATCCCGGGTGTAATCCCAGCGGTCGAGCATCAAGGCGACCAATTCGATGCCGGGATTCCACATCTTGCCGATGAACTGGTTCTTGATATCCTTGGGTTCCCTGCCTGTGCGATCCCAGCCATAATTGGCCCCGCCATAGGTGCCGAACACGGTCATGGTCTCGGGAAAATAGGCGCCTTGGGCACCATAATATTTGGCGCTGCGCGCCTCGGCCAGGGCGCGGACGTTTTCATACATCCTGAACAACGGGGCCATCAGGTCGAAGTCGCCGCAGGCCAGCATCGGGTGGTACATGTGGCGGGTATTCTGCCACCAATAGCAATCGCCCCAGGCCCGCCAGTCCGCATCCGGTCTGGCTGGCTTGACCCGGGCCCGGTCGACATACGGTTCGACGCTGAAAAAGCCGCCGTTGAATTTGATCGGATAAGCGCCGCGGCCTTGGAACCCCTGGGCGTAACGCTGCAGAATGTACCCCCGGGTGAGCGAGGCGCCCGCGGCGGTGGCGCCCGCGGCGGTGGCGCCCGCGGCGGCCACCTGCGCGCTGCCCACTAACACATGCGAACGACCCCAGAATTGCGCCCACCAGGCACGCGTCCGGGTCAGGGCGGCAGTTGCATCTAACGACTTGGCCGCTTCCTGTTGCAGCCCGGCGCGCCACCCGGCGACCGTGGCGGATTGCGCGGTGTGGGTGGCCAGGCGCAAATCCAGCCGGCTCTGTGGCGTGGCGGTGGTCAGCGCGCGCGGCCCGGCGGCGATGAACCCGGCACCCGTGAGCAAGCCGCCGAAGGTGCGGTGAAGCAGCGGGTCGGTGGCCCCGTTGGCGCCGGTGAGCGATTGGTTGTCGAACAATTTCGGCACGTAGGACACTTCATTGCGGTGATACCAGGCCACGGCGTTGTCGGCGGCAGCCAGGAACACATCGGCACTCTCCTCGCGGGGGAACGGCGCTTCTAACAATGAGTAGCAGGAATGATCGTTGCCGATATCCCGCGGGCTGTCACGCCAGCTTTCCACCGTGGCGGTGGCGACGAGCGGCACCTTGCTCTCACCGGTGACGTGCAGCACCTGCGCGTCGCTGTCCACGAACACGCACAAGCTAACACCGCCGCCGCTCACGGCCACCACCCCATCGCGCAGGCGCACTTCCTGGCGGAAATCCCCGCCCTTGAGCAGCGGGCCACCCTCAAGGTGCAAGCGCAGGCGGCCGAGTTTGCAAAAACGCCCGGTTTCCGCCAGCGCATCGCTGCGGGCCACGAGCAGCAGCAAGTCGCCGCTGGCCTTTTCCACCCATGCGTTGACCACCACCTCGCCGTTGCCCAGCGGCATCGAGCCGCTTGAATTTTCGCTGGGACTATCCCATCTGACGTTCACCGCGTCGAGCGCGGCGGGTGCCGGCGCTTGCTGGCCGGCGGCCAAGCCGCTGGCCAGACACAACAGTGCGGCCAGCACAATGGCCGCGGCCTGCTTACCTAACGGATTTCGCATCAGGGATGGGGTGATGTGCGGGCGGCTCAATACAACTTCTTGCCAAAGACTTGGAAGCTGCGGAAATGGAAGCGGGTGGGCGGTTTGGTCTTGTCCGCGGCGGGTTGGCGCTCGGCGCGCACGTAGCGTGCCAGGAGTTTGCGGTCTTTCAGGTCCACCCGGAAAACCGCCTCGGCCTTGTCGAAGGAGGCGACTTCGGTCCAGGCTTTGCCGTCGAGGGACACCGAGACTTTGAACGGCACCACCCACTGGAATTCGTCATTGGTGGGCCCGACTTCAAAGCGATTGACCAGCACGATGCCGGTCAGTTCGCCTTCGCCGGCCAACTGGACCTGCGCCCACGGTTTTTCCTCGGGGTTGGTA
>CAIZNN010000183.1 GCA_903934285.1 Akkermansiaceae bacterium
TGAGGCGGACCCCGAAAATCGGGCCAGTGGCTAAGCTATGATTGTGGTGTGCGGGTGCGGACTGTAAACAGACACCAACACACACCAAATGAAAGCAAAACGAAGAAGACACGACCCCGAATTCAAGGCCCGGGTGGCGCTCGAGGCGCTCAAGGGCGTCAAGACCATCCAGCAAATCGCCAAGGACTACGATGTTCACCCGGTGCAAGTCTCCGAGTGGAAGAAAACCATGGCCGAGGGTGCTCCCGGCGTCTTCGGCCCCGGCTCGGGCAAGACCGAGGCGGAGGATTTCGAGCGCGAACGTGCCCAACTCCATGCCAAAATCGGCCAACAAGCCGTAGAACTGGACTGGCTGACAAAAAAATCCAAACAACTCGGTCTGTGAGGGATCGCATCGAGTTGGTTGACAAAGAGCATCCCAAAATCAGCATGAGAAGCCAATGTGAATTGTTAGACGTGGCGCGGTCATCGGTGGATTACAAACCGGTGGCGGAAGATCCCGAGGACATCCGCATCAAGCGACTGTTGGACAAGATTTTCCTAAAGGATCCGTGCTTGGGAAGCCGGCGACTGCGCACGGTTCTCGAGCGAGATCATGACGTGAAAATCAATCGCAAACGGCTGCAGCGCCTGCGTCGGGAAATCGGCCAGGAGGCGATCTGGTGCAAGCCCCGCACGAGCATTCCAGACGATGGGCATCGGAAATATCCCTACTTGCTGAGGAATCTGACCATCGACCGGCCCGACCAGGTTTGGTGTGCCGACATCACCTATGTTCCGATGCCGCGAGGCCACGCCTACCTGTGTGCGGTGATGGATTGGCATTCGCGCAAGGTGCTGGGCTGGGCGCTTTCCAACACGATGGGAACCGACCTTTGCCTGGAGGCTCTGGAGAGCGCCCTGGGAGCCACCGGGCGCGTTCCCGAGATCTTCAACACAGATCAGGGCTGTCAGTTCACCTCGGCTGAATGGACGGGCCGGCTGTCCGGCTTGGGAGTGAAAATCAGCATGGACGGCCGCGGGCGTTGGATGGACAACGTCTTCATCGAGCGGCTTTGGAGGAGCGTGAAATACGAGCGGATCTATCTGTTCGAACACAGCACCCTGCCAGCCCTGCGGGTCAGCCTGGCGGAATGGTTTGACCTCTACAACCACTGGAGACCCCACCAGAACCTCGGCAACCTCACGCCCGGTGTCGTCTATCAAACATCGCCCCGGGAGCCGCAGGAGGCCTCTGAGGCGGCAACTCGGGAGGCCGCATGACCACCGGGTTGTTCACAGACTCCGGCCGTCTCCGACGAGTTTTTAGGGACCCATTCTCGACGGCCGGGCCTGTGAACAACCCTCCCCACCCCCCGGCGCGGCGAATTTGGGCAGCCTCCGCTCCAGGCTCCGCACTCCACTTCGCTACGCTTCGTTGCGTGCTGCGCCTTGCGCTCCGGCTGCCCAAATTCGAGTCCTTTCCCACTTCATCCTTGATCTGACATCCATGATCTCCTATCCATTTCCCGCACCCCGTCACCATAGCTTAGTTTAGCCACTGCGTGGCCGGACTTCGGGGTCCGCCTCA
>CAIZNN010000184.1 GCA_903934285.1 Akkermansiaceae bacterium
CCGCTGCGGCCCGACAACTTTCAATTCGGATTGCAAAAACCAACGGCCGGAATTTTCCGGAGTGATCCATGGCCCGCCCATGCACCAACCGCCACTGAGGTTGGCGGTTATCTCAAGGCCCAGCCGATGCGCTTCCTGCAATGCGTGCTTAAAGAGCTCCCGCCACTCCGGCGTGAGAAAGGCCGGTCCGAGCGGCATGTTGTCGCAGGTCACCGGCACGATCATCGCCCCGCCCATGCCCTTGGCCTTGAACTCTTCCAGATCGCGGGTGATGCCCTGCTTGTCGGTTAGATTATTGAGCCACATCCAAAAACACGTCGGCTTGGCCGCATCGGGCGGCGAGATGAAGTCCTTTTCCAGCTGCCCGGTGGCCGCGGCTCCGGCCGGCGCGGCCAGTGCTGTACTGCCAGCATTGGCCGGCGCGGCCAGTGCTCCGCCACCCGCCAGCGCAAGCATTGCCGGAAAAATCAGGCATGCGCCTGTGTTCATTACGTTTCGCAGATTCATAGCATGGGCCTTTCAGTTAGGGAGTTAGATCGCGCCCATCATGCGCCTTCATGGCACGAACAACTCCGGCAATCTTTTGCGGATGATGGCTTGGTCCTCGGCCGGCAATGCGCTGAGCGCCACCGGCTTGTCCTGCGCACGGCTCTGCTTTTGGTTGATGCGATTCATCAGGCTCCAGTTGCGCTTCATATCCTGCGGTTCCTCGGCCTTGAGGTCATAGCGGGTGAAGTCGATGACCATTTCGCCGTTGCCGGAGCCGGCACCCGCCACGGCCTGGTCCGGGGCTTGAGTCCAATCGCGGAGCAAGGCGAGGCGGAAGTCCTGGTTCATGAACCAGCGGATTTCCAGGTTTTTGTCCGACCCGCCGATGCCGCTGCCCCGCTCCGTGAACCGGTAGTCCAGCGCCTTGTTGTCCTTGTGTTGCTTGCGGAACATCTCGCCGAATTCGCCTTCCGTGATGCATCGCACGTCACCCCAGCGGCGGCGGACCTCGGCACCATAGGCGGGTAGATGCCGGAAGGTGTCAACCCCCAGGCACAGCTCCCAGATCGCGGTCACCCAGGCGAAACCGTTGCGTTTGAAGCCGTCGTCGAAATGGATCGCGGTGGTGAAGATTTGCTGCTTCAGGCCGGTGTCCGGGCCAAGACACATCAGGCTCTCGATCGGGCCCAGCCCCAACCGGCTGTTGAAGCCGCCGCTAACACCCTCGCGGCGGGCGCAGAGGAAATCGCAGGTCCAGCCGTCGAGGCACACGCAGTCGATGAAATCCTGCGCCTGCTGCGCCGGTTTGCAATAGTGTTCGCGGCTTGGATAATAGGGATAGGAAATCGAGCCATCCCCATCGCCATAGTCAATGCCGCAACTGCTCCAGATGGTGCCTTGGGCGACGTGGATGTTCTCCTGCTCGGCGAGATAGCGCAAGTTCTCGGCGGCCAGGAATCCGCCTATCACACATTTGGGCCGGTACCCGCCACCCACCATTTCCGACACCAGCTTCAGCCCGTCATGCAAATCGCGGTTGACCTGCTCGCGGCTGTTATGCATGGGCGCAAAATAGGCGCCGGGAATGAACGTGACCTCATCGCCGTACTTCTTCTGATAGTCCACCACCTGGGCGCGGATGGCGCGGTAATTCTCCCGTGGATCCTGCAAGGCGAGCCAACTCAAGGCCCACGTCATGCGGGCGCCGGGAAACGCCCGTTCCAAATTGTCGCGCAAGTCCCGCACGGCCTCGGGCGTGTGCAGCTTCGCCTCGTCAGCCCCAAGATTGCGGTCACGTGACACCTCGATCTGGTTGACCCGTATGACGCTGACGAAAGTGAAGAAGCGGTTGCCGGCGAGTGCGGGCGCTTGCGCCGGATCCGCGGCGCCCGCCGGTGCCGCCAGTGCAAGCAACGCCGGAATGATCAGGCATGCGCCTGTGTTGATTACGTTTCGCAGATTCATATCATTGTCGTTTCATTTACCCATTCATATCACATCCATCACGTGTCTTCATGGCGACGCTTGCGCCGGATCCCTGTCGGCCGCGACGACCTCAGCCGTCATCAAGCGCACCGGCCCGAGCAGACCGGAAGTCTGGGGCGAGCCGATCTGGATGTTGGTGCGCGTGCGGCGTTGCTCGGCGGGCAGCTTGGCATCGCCGTTCAACCGGTTAGGCCACAAGTTCACCACTTCGATCTCCAGCGCGTTGGCGCCGGGCTTGACCGCCTTGGTGATGTCCACCCGCCACGGGTGGCA
>CAIZNN010000185.1 GCA_903934285.1 Akkermansiaceae bacterium
ATATCAAAGCTGGCGGTGCCGAGCGGGGCGGCGGAATCGGCGGCGAGCCAATTGATGCTCAGCTCGCCATTGCGGCCGATATCCACCCCGTTGGCGAAGCCGCCCCAGCCGGTTACCGTTAGATCGCCGGCGATCGTGTCGCCGGCGATGGGTGAGGCGATGGCGCCGTGCGCGGTGAGCAGTGCGAGCGCCGTGACCCAAGCCGGCAGATGGCTGGGCCTGCAATTCGGATAGTGCGATCTCATGGTTTCAAGTTGGTTAGTTGCTGGCCAGTGCCTTATCCCACGGAATTGGTTAGCATATAACAAAGTGCGCGCAACACGCCAAGGGAAATCTGCAATACTTTCCAATTGGCAGTTGTGAGCAAGCCACGGCACTGGAAATCAGGCGGTTGGAAGTCTACGTTAGGAAGACTTAATCTTCGGCATGTCCATGGTGAGTTCGCAAGTGATGGAGTCGCGGTGCCGCAGTGACTCACCAGTCTGTGGCTTCCACGACACATGGAGGATTTCCAATATTCGGACCAAGAGAACCACTGATTGCACTGAAAGCCACTGTAGGCACTGAAAATATGAATGATTCAATGCACTCAGTGGGTTTCAGTGGCCTCAGTGGTTGCTTGCTCCCGAGTCACCCCACCACGTCACCTCATCCACCCCAAGTCTTCCTCGTCAATCCGTGAAATCCTCGGTAAAAAAACGCCACCCCAACCGTTGCCATTTTCCTGTTTCAGGATCATGACAGGCCACCAACGCAAAACGGCGGTCACAGACCGCCGTTGGCACGAATTGACCCGCAATTGCGGGCATCGGATAATGGATAACTCTGGCTCTATGGCGCGTCGTGGATCAACTCGGTGAATTTCTTGCGCTCGGAGGGCAGCAGCGATTTCCACGGGAAGGCGGTGATGCGGGGGTCGTCCTTGGCGAGGCGGTGGGCGAGCACCTGGGTGGTTAGAAAAATCGCGCGGTTGGCGGGCGCCAGTTGGTCGGGATCGAGGCTGAGGCGGTCGAGGGTGGCGGCGGCCTGGTCGGCCTGGCCAGCGCAGAGGCAGGCGGTGGCCAGCACGCACTGGATGGTCAGATCCTTGGGGTAGCCGGTGGCGAGGGTCTCCATCGCCTTGAGCAGGGTATTGATTTCAATCACGTTGCTGAGGCAGGCCAGATAGGCAAACTGGGTCAGCAGCACCGGGTTGCCAGGCTCAAACGCGAGATAGCTGGCACAAATCTCTAACAACGTGTTGTCGCGCCCTTGCCGCGCCAGCGACATGAGCAACGGCTTGAGCGCCGCGTACAACGGCAGCGGGCCCCGCCCTAACCGGATCGCCGCCACCATCGCCTGTTCGGCCTCGTCGCGCAGTCCCGCGTCGCGGGCCAGCCGCTCCAAGGTGAGAAAGGCGGTGGGCAGGGGGCTGGCCTTGGCCTCGGCCATGGCGGCATTCCACGCCACCGCGCGCGCCGCGGAGTCCGCCGTATTGGCGGCGGCGAGCGCGCGGTGGGTCAGGTCCTCAAACTTGGGCAAGCGCGCGGCGTGGCTATCGAGCAATGGGGTGACCTGCTCCCAAACGCCGCTGCGTTCCATCGCTGCGAGCATTGTGGGGAACAGCCCGGGATGAAGCCCGAGGCATTCCGGCGGGAATGTCTGCAACAGTCGCTGATAGAGCCCGAGGTCGCCCAGGAAGTGGGCCAAGGCGGACGGGTCGCGTTGCTGCCAGCTGCTGATTGCCGCCTCAAGGATCGGCCCGCAGCGGGTGAAGTTGGCGGCGTAGTCCATCCGCGCCAGCAGCAGCGCGCTGCGCGCCTCGGCGCCCGGCGCCGGGTGTTGCAGCAGGTCGCGGAGCGGATCCAGCAATTTTGCCTGCAAGCTCGGCACGGGGATGGATTCCAGCAGGTCGAACCACGCGGCGAGGTCGGGGGGGGCGGCGGGCATTTTGGCGGCGATGAGCCGTTGGGCTTCGCCATAGCCATCGCTCTTGCCGCTGGCGATGAGGATATGGATGAGGCGCAGGTCCACCGCGCTGGTGCGCGCGGGTTCGGGCACAGCCAGCATCACGGTGGTCGCCTCGCTGAGCCGTTGTTCGGCGATGAGGCGGTCGGCAAACAGCGTCGCAAACTGCGGGTCTTGCTGGCACTCGGGCGGCAGCGTGGTCCACGCCTGCCCGAGCAAGCCGAGGGCAACCTGCGGCGCGATGCAGCAGAAACCGTGCAGGCGGTCCGCGTCGTTGCTTTGCGGATGGGACATGAGCGCGCGGGCAATCTCGCCGTGCAGCGGGTCGCGCAATGCCGCGGTGGCTTGCTCGAGAATGCGGAACGCCTCGATGCGCGGGTCGCCGGTGCGCAAGACGGTGAGCGAGAGGTCGCGCGCCTCATCCATGTGCACTTCGGTGATGGCTTGGCGGGCCGCCCCCAAGTTGCGCTCGACCCGCCACGCCTTGAACGCGCGGGAGCTCGGTTTGGTCACCAGCAAGCCGAGCGCGGCGAGGGCGGCCGCCATGAGCAGCAGGCGCAGGGCCGGATGAAAGTTTGCCCAGCGGTCCCAGGCGGTTTCAAAGAGGTTACGGATCATCGAAGGAGGTCAAGTCTGGGGTGCGACCGGGTGGGTGGTGGTCACTGGTGTTGCACGGTGGTGATCACGGTGCGCCGCGGTCTGGCCGCCAGTTTGTCAGAGAGCAGGTAGAAAATCAAGCCGCTGATGCCAAACGCCAGCAAGCCGAGCGCATCATGGGCTTGCGCGAAGGCGGTTGGACCGTGGTCGAAGCGGATGATGGCCAGCGCATAGGTGCGTGCCATGTTCACCACAAAGGCCACCACGCACGCCCAGGCTAACAAAATGAGGGCCCGCGACACCCGCAAGTGCTGGAGTTCCGCGAAGAACCACGTCGCCATCACAAAACTCTGGAACGAGCGCACCCCGCTGCAGCCGTCGGTCACCTCGACGGATATGTCGTGCAGGCGCAGGCGATCCCCTAACACTTCCACCGGCTTGCCAAACATCTGGAACAACTCGGCCACCGCGGTCACCACCCCTTGGGTCAGCTGATGCACGATGCGGGTTTCCACCACCGTCGGCCACGGCAGCGCCGAGAGCCACAGCAAGGTGATCCACACAAACCCGGCCGATACCCGCCAGCCCCGCGTCACCGCCAGCAAGCCGTGGCTGGCTCCGGCCGCGGTCATGCCTAACAAAATCATCGGCAGCCGCCACGACGGGTCGGCGTAGCCCAGCACGCGCAGCACCAGAATCCACGGCAGCAGCAGCGCTGCCGCCGCGAGCACCCACCGGCGCCGCGGCAGGGTCAGCGGGCCGCTGAGGCTGTGCCAGCGCCGGGCGGTCAACCACAGCGCCGCGGGTGGCACGAACCAGCCGTAGTCGTAATACTCGCCGTGGCCCCAGACATAGGAGGCGGCCAGCATGGCCGGAGTCCACACTGCCGCCACGCCTAACAGCGGCAGCCAGGTGGGGGACGGGGTGGGCGGCATGCGGTGGAAATGGGTGATTGGTGAAAGCGATCCGACGGCGCGGCAAGCCGGGCATGGCAGGGCCGCAGCTGCGGGTGAGGCGCGTCAGGTTATGGGGGAGCGGGGCGGGACTACGGCCGTGTTCTTGAGAATCGTGCCGGCCAACCCACTGGAACACTGCCCACCACTGAGGCCACTGGAAAGATTTATTTTTGTGATTCCGGTGGATTCCAGTGGTGCTGAGTGTCGCAGCGGTGAAATCCGTCACGCCCCAACCCCAAAACCCGCTAACCAGCGCGGCTGCGCCTCAACCCCACAGGCCACAAGACGGCAAGACCCAAGACCAGGAACGCGACCTAACGACTACGCATTCGCTGTTTCAAGGACTCCAGGCGCGCCTGGCCGGCGGGGGCGGCGGGCAGGATGCCCGCGCCACAGGTGGTCCGGGCATCTTGCCCGGAGGCCAATCCAAGTGCCAAGTGAGCCG
>CAIZNN010000186.1 GCA_903934285.1 Akkermansiaceae bacterium
CCCGAGGGCGAAGCCGTAGAGGCATTCCAGGGTGACAAACACCTTGTTGGCGCGGGTGTCGGTGAAGCGGAGATAGCCGAAGGTCATGCCGGTTTGCGGATCGGTGACGGCACCGGCCTGCTGGTAGTCGGCGACCGGCTGAAGGTAGCGCATGGCCACCGCTACCGCGCTCGGATGAACGGCGAAGCCAACGAGCTTTTCCGCGTGGTCGGATGGGATGACCACGGTTTCATGCATGTCGAAACCGGCGAGCCGCTTGACCAAACCCTCGGTGACGCCTGGGGCGCTCAAGTTCAGGTTGAAGCTCTTGGCCACCACGTCGTCGGCCAGCAGGTTGGTGTAGTAACCGGCATCGAGCACGAGCGAACGCGGGGAGGCTGGCATCTTGACCGCACCGCAGGCTTCGCGCAGACCGAGCACCTTCTTGTAATCGAAGGAAGTGGCAGCCAGCGCGGGGATGCCCGGAGTGCCGAAGTTGGCCAGGGTGATGACCGTCATGATGTCCAGCAACACATCCTGGGCGAGTTGTTGGGCTGCGGTGGCCACCAAGGTATCAAGCAGGTCCATGGCGGTCTCGGACGCCTCGCGGGCGGTGACGTGAACCGTCTTGAACTTGTGGCGGTTGAGCGTGACGGGCATCGTGGTGACGGTGGAGTCCGAATTGGAGGTGTAGTCACCGGCGAAGTCGCTGGACCCGGACGGAGCGCCGATCAAGGGCACGCGCACGGTGTCGCCCTTGTCGGAGGGTTGCGGGCCGAAGTTGGTGGAGAACGATGTGACAGGCATCAGATTCGCGGTGAATGGCGTAAGCGCCTTCTGCGCGACCTTGATGTCTTTGACGTTGGTGAGGGTGTTGGACATGACGGGGTGTTAGGCTTGGTGTTTGAGAATGAGGGCTTGTTGTTCCGGGGTGAGCTTGCGCCAGAAGAGAGTTTGCGCGGTGGGATCGGTGATGTTGGAATCGGTGGCGCGGAAAAGCACGCGGGCGAAGATGTCCGGCTTGCGGAGAATCGGGCCGTCAATGGCAACCACGCCGATGCCATCCTCAACGCTCAGGAGCGGGCTGGACTGGCTTGGTTGAGGCAGAGTGGCGCCACGGTCAAGGAACGAACGGGATGCCGCCGCCATCGAGCGCAGTGCCTCGGGCTGGATCAACCAATCAAGATTTTGCAGGAATACCGGATTCACGCACCGGCTGTGGTGTCAACGGCAGGGACACTAAAAAGCCGGATGAGGCGGCAAACCTCATCCGGCCAAGTGAGAGAGTTTTCAGGGGACTAGACGGTCTCATCATCCAGGTTCCGTGCAAAATCCGCCCTGCCCGCCGCCCTATTCCTGTCGCTTTTCCCCTTGCCCATCGGCCAATCCCGCTCTAGCCTCAGTCCATGAACGAACTCATTGAAGCAGGCGATCCGCGGACCAAGGTGGTCGGCAAGCGCCGCCCCCCTGCCGAGGGAGGGGCATCGTTAGTGGCGGCTTCCAAACTCAATGCCCTTGCCTTGCAGCTCAGACAGCGTCCGTTCCTGGTCAAACGGGGGGTCTATCGGTTCACCTCACATCAAGACGCCGACGAATGGATGATGAATCTCCAACTCCGCTAGAAGAAACCCGCCCGCCCTCCGTCGAGGATCTGGCACGCTTGGCCAATAGCCTGAACGAGCTGGGAGCCAAGTATATTGTCATCGGCGGGTTTGCCATCATTGCCGCTGGCTACACCCGTGCCACCATGGACATCGATCTTCTGGTTGATACTTCTCCAGAAAATGATGCGAAAGTGCGCGAGGCCCTAGCTGACTTGCCAGATCAAGCGATTCTCGAATTGGGACCGGGAGAGATCGCGAACTATGTGGTGGTGCGGGTTTGCGATGAATTTGCCGTCGATCTGATGGCCAAGGCATGCGGACTGACCTATGATGACGCCAAAGACATGATTCAATTCCGTGAGCACTTCGGCGTGAAAATCCCCTTTGCCTCGCCCACCTTGCTGTGGAAAACCAAGCAGACGTACCGCGAGAAAGACGCCATGGATCGCGTCTTCCTGCGCAAGCTCCTCGAAGACCGCGGCGAGTGGCCAGTGCCGTAAACGGTGGTTACGCCGTCCCGCCGCAACACCTCCGCCCGCCGCTCGATTCCTCGCGGATAATGGATATAGCAATCACCCATATACCGTTTTGCCGCAAAGGAAGATGGGATTAAGGGTGAATTCGTGAATTCCTGATCGCCAACGCAAACTGGGCGCAGGGATGCCATTTCACCGGACGATGGGGAGCGCCGGCATCTTGCCGGCTGCGTTCCGCATCCTGCGGAACGCTCTTGGGGTGATTGCATGGGCTACGTTTCCAGATTTCCCGGCGGGACGCCGGCAAATGCCGCCAGGATGGCCAATACGGTTTACTTAGTGTCTGGGAAAAAATAGGTCGTTTTTCGGATTTTTTCTAATAATTGCCCGAGCGTTTCAAGAGCGCTTCGCGAAGCCGGGGGGTGTGGCAGAGCGGCACCGCGATCAAGGAATGATCGGGATGCCGCCGCCATCGAGCGCAGGGCCTCGGGCTGGATGAGCCAATCAAGATTTTGCAGGAATACCGGATTCACGCACCGGCTGTGGTGTCAACGCGGGCGGCATGACACTCGATCCGCCAGACGGCTTCCACAGCATGTCCACGGGCACGCCATACTTGGCGGCGGTTTCAAGAATCAGCTTCGCGTCGCAGGCACGGCGTTCGATCTCTTCGCCGAAATCCGCACCCAGCTCAGCGTAATGGTCTGATAGGGTTTTCAATCCCATTTGCCGTTGGCCATGCCAGTTAGTGCCTGCGGCATTTTGAATATCGCCGTTAGCACGGCTTCCTGCGTTCCACATCGGCGCGGTTTTGTTGGGCTTCGCGGCCCGCATCCACGGTCACCCGCCCCGGCGGAACTGAACTTGGCCGGTAGTGCGCGCCGCGTCCCTTGCCGTGAAGCTCTGCGAGCCCATTACCGACAAGCTCGGTAAACTTGTCCTTGATCGTGTTGCGGTTTGCTCCGGTGGTTGCTGCGGCATCCGCCACGGTGAGTGTGCCGCGTCC
>CAIZNN010000187.1 GCA_903934285.1 Akkermansiaceae bacterium
ATTCACCAAGACGTTGCCGGAGTTGATGGATTTCAGCAAATCCGACAGCAAGGATGTGAAGTATTTCTCGGGCACGGCGACGTACCGCAAGCAGGTGGTCATAGCCGCCGCCTCCCTGCAAGGCCGGCGCACGGTGTTGGATTTGGGGTTGCTCAATGACATCGCGCGGGTGCGGGTCAATGGCAAGGATGCCGGCGTGCTGTGGTATCCACCGTACACCGCCGATATCACCGATTGGCTCAAAGCCGGCGACAACCAACTCGAAATCGCCGTCACTAACAACTGGGCGAACCAACTCATCGGCGATGAGCAGGAGCCGCGGGATTTCCAAGTCGGCGCGAATGTGGATTATGGCGGCGGTCCTTTCGGAGGCCCGTTGACGAGCTATCCGGAGTGGTTCATCAAGAACCAGCCGCGGCCGTCCCAGGGGCGCAAGACATTCACCACCTGGCTCTACTTCACCAAGGATAGCCCGTTGCAACCCGCGGGGCTGGTGGGCCCGGTGCGCATGGTCACGCAAGCGGAGCAGGAGTTGTGAGAAATGCCAATGTCCGCCCTGCCCCTGACCCATCCCAGCGCTCGCCGCAGAACAACCCAAGCCAAACCTCCAATGCGTAATCAAATCAACGACCACAGCTTGCCGCGCTTCGCCGCCATTCTCGCCGCCAGCTTGCTAGCCGCGCCGGGTGGTTTAGCCGCTGACAACACCCCGGCACCCGCAAGCGGCAAAGCCGGGGTGGGGAGCGCGGACGGCGGTGCTGCCGCCAAGGTGGTTGTCGCCCCGAAGGAGACGTGTGATTTGCTGATGATTGGCGATTCCATCATCGACACGCTGCATGAATTCGGTGGCAAATATGCGCCGCTGGAGGCAGTTTGGAACAAGCATTACGCGCCGCGGCACGCCATTGATATGGGCCACAGCGGCATCCGCACGGAGGGCACCCTGGCCAGCCTCGAGGGCGGGGAAATGGGCGGCCGCACCCCCAAGGTCGCCGTCCTGCTCATCGGCACTAACAATACCGATGAGCGCCACTATCCGACCACCCACACGCCCGAGCAGATTTGTGCCGGCACCAAGGCGATTGTGGAAAGCATCCGGCGCCAGTCGCCCGCCACCAAAGTGTTGATCCTGCGTATTTTCCCCCGCGGCGGGGATGGCGAAGCAGGGGTGGGCGAGGGGATTTTTCATACCTCGGTGCAGGCGATCGCAACTGCCCGCCGTGCCGGTGAACTCACCGCCGGGTTGGCCGATGGCAAACAGGTGTTCTGGTTGGATATCAATCATGTGTTTCTGCGGCCCGATGGCAGCATCAACACCGATTTGATGCCCGACCTGCTCCACCCTAACCAAGCCGGCGCCGAGGCCTGGGCGCAGGCGATTGAGCCGACCCTGGCGCAACTCATGGGCGACCAACCGATCGTGGATCCGCCAGCCAATCCACTGCGGGTGCCCGCCAGCGGCGGCGGCGACGGCACCTACGACTGGATGCAACGCCACAACTCCGGGCTCAAAGCCAAAGCCACCGAGCCGCAGGTCATCATGCTCGGCGACTCCATCACCCACCACTTTGGCGGCATCCCCACCGAAGGCACCCCGCCATCGGGCCAACCGGTGTGGGACCGCTTGTTTCCCCAGACCCGCCCGGCCATCAATCTGGGTTTTGGTGCTGACCGGATCCAGCAAGTCCTCTGGCGCCTCGACCATGGCGCGTTGGACGGCATTGCCCCCAAGCGGGTGGTGCTCATGATCGGCGCCAACCATGTGCTAGGCGGCGCGGAACCGCCCGCTGCGGTGGTCGATGGAATCCGCGCCTGCCTGCAGCGGATCCGGGCCAAAACCCCGGAGGCGAAGATCACCCTGATGGCGCTGCTGCCTTGTCGCAACCCCGCCAGCCATCCCGACCGCCTCAAGGTGCTCCACATCAACGACGGCCTGGCCGCCCTGGCCAAGGAGGCACAAGTCGATTTTCTTGATCTCGGCGCGAAGTTTGTCGATGCCGCGGGCAATATTCCCGTCGCGCTCATGAGCGATGCGGTCCATCCCACACTCGCAGGCTATCAGATCTGGGGCGACGCGCTCGCGCCCACGCTGCCGTGACCTGAGCCCCTCCGCCCGCCGCCACGAAACTGGCTGCTGGTGTTAGAGCGGGTGCCGCCATGAGCCAGTTGTGACCCTAGCAATGCGTCCCTGACCCTGCCCAATCGCATCGCACCCCGCATCGCACTCCGCATCCCCCCAAGCCAACCCTCCAAGCCAACCCTCCAATGAGCATTCAAATCAACGACTTCAGCTTGCCGCGCTTCGCCTCCCTTTTCGTTGCCAGCTTGATGGCCGCGCCGGGTGGCGTAGCCGCCGATAACACCGCGGCACCCGCAAGCGGGAAAGCCGGCGTGGAGAGCGGCGCTGGCGGCAACGCGGTCACCGCCCCGCAGGAGGCGTGCGAGCTGCTGATGATTGGGGATTCCCTCATCGACACGCTGCATGGATTCGGCGGCAAATACACGCCGCTGGAGGCGGTTTGGGACAGGCATTACGCGCCGCGGCACGCCGTTGATTTGGGCCACAGCGGCATCCGCACGGAGGGCACCCTGGCCAACCTCGAGGGCGGGGAAATGGGCGGCCGCACCCCCAAGGTCGCCGTCCTGCTCATCGGCACTAACAATACCGACGAGCGCGCCAATCCGCCCGCCCACACGCCCGAACAGATTTGCGCGACCACCAAGGCGATCGTTGCGAGCATTCTGCGCCAGTCGCCCGCCACCAAAGTATTGATTCTGAGGATTTTCCCCAAAGGCGGGGATGACGAATCGGGGGCGGGCGAGGGGATTTTTCATTCGTCGGTGCAGGCGATCGAAATCGCCCGCCGTGCCGGTGAACTCACCGCCGGGTTGGCCGATGGCAAACAGGTGTTTTGGTTAGACATCGGTCATGTGTTTCTGCGGCCCGACGGCAAAATCAACACCGACCTGATGCCCGACCTGGTCCACCCTAACCAAGCCGGCGCCGAGGCCTGGGCGCAGGCGATCGAGCCGACCCTGGCGCAACTCATGGGCGACCAGCCGATCGTGGATCCGCCAGCCAATCCGCTGCGGGTGCCCGCCAGCGGCGGCGGCGACGGCACCTACGACTGGATGCAACGCCACAACTCCGGGCTCAAAGCCAAAGCCACCGAGCCGCAGGTGGTCATGCTCGGCGACTCCATCACCCACCATTTTGGCGGCATCCCCACCGAAGGCACCCCGCCGGCGGGCCAACCGGTCTGGGACCGCTTGTTCCCCCAAACCCGCCCCGCCATCAATCTGGGTTTTGGTGCCGACCGGATCCAGCAAGTCCTCTGGCGCCTCGACCATGGCGCGTTGGACGGCATCGCCCCCAAGCGGGTGGTGCTCATGATCGGCGCCAACCATGTGCTTGACGGCGCGGAACCGCCCGCCGCGGTGGTCGATGGGATCCGCGCCTGCCTGCAGCGGATCCGGGCCAAAACCCCGGAGGCCAAGATCACCCTGATGGCGCTGCTGCCTTGTCGCAACCCCGCCAGCCACCCCGACCGCCTCAAGGTGCTCCACATCAACGACGGCCTGGCCGCCCTGGCCAAGGAGGCACAAGTGGATTTTCTCGATGTAGGCGCGAAGTTTGTCGACGCCGGGGGCAACATTCCCGTCGCGCTCATGAGCGATGCGGTCCATCCCACACTCGCAGGCTATCAAATCTGGGGCGACGCGCTCGCGCCCTCGCTGCCGTGACCAGAGATTCCCCGGCCCGTCGCCAGCAATCCTCCTAGCCGCCCATCCCTAACATACAACCCGCACTCCCTTGAAAAACCAAGCCACAGATCACACCACAGCCTCCACGCCGCCGGCGGCCGTGTCGCTAACAGCCCCGGCGAATCGCGTCGCTGAATTCGCGCTGGTATCCGGCAAAATCTATCAGAACCCGTATATGGAGGTGACACTCGACGCGATTGTCACGCCGCCGGATGGCAAGCCGCTGCGGGTGCCGGCGTTTTGGGCTGGCGGCAACCGGTGGTGTTTCCGTTACGCCTCGGCGACGCCGGGCGTGCACAGCTGGCGCAGCGAGTGCTCCGACACGAGCAATGCCGCGCTTCACGGCCTCGCGGGGCAGATCGAGGTGACCAGCGCCACGGGGGATAATCCGTTATATCGCCACGGCCCGCTGCGGGTGGCCAAGGACCAGCGGCATTTCGAGCATTTCGACGGCACGCCGTTTTTCTGGCTGGGCGACACCTGGTGGAAAGGGCTGTGCAAACGACTGACTTGGCAGGGGTTTCAGGAGCTGACGGCTGACCGGAAATCCAAAGGGTTCACCTTGGTGCAGATTGTCTGTGGCCCATACCCCGACGAAGGGATGTTTGAGCCGCGCTGGGAAAATGAGGGCGGCATGCCATACGAGACGAAAGATTTCAGCGTGGTCAATCCCAGGTATTTCGAGTACGCCGACCAGCGCATTCAATATCTGGTGGAGCAGGGGATCGTGCCGGCCATTGTCGGCGGGTGGGGCCGGGAGCAAACCGGCGGCCTGAGCACCATCAGCCTGGTGGGCGCGGACGGCTACAAGCGGCATTGGCGGCATCTGGTGGCGCGCTATGGGGCATATCCCGCGGTATGGATTGCCGGTGGCGAAGCCTCCGACCGGCAAGGGCCATGGGGCGAGGTGCTGAAGTATCTGAAGGAGATGGACCCCTATCGTCATCTGCTTACCTATCATGCGCCGGGCAACCCCCGCGAGTTGATACAGGACAATGTCGTGTGTGACTTCGACATGGTGTCGCTTGGGCACGAAAGCATTGTGACGGCGGAGCAAACGCTGGAAATAGTCAAGTCATGCCTGGCGCAGGCGCCAACCCGGCCGGCCTTGTCCGGGGAAGCCTGTTATGAGGGGCACATGCAGAACAACTTCCAGGATTTGCAACGGCACATGTTCTGGAGCTTCATGCTCAGCGGCGCGGCGGGCCATACCTATGGCGCGGCGGGCATCTGGCACTCCGGCGTGGCTGGCGATCCGGGCATCACGCCGGTGTACGATTGGACCACCTGGCAGGAAGGGATGAATTACCCGGGATCGGCCCAACTCGGCCTGTGCAAGAAGCTGTTGGAGAAATACCCATGGTCACGCTTCGAGGTGCATCCCGAATGGGTTGAGCCCGGGTGTTATGCCGCGGGAATTCCCGGCGAGGTGTGCTTCATCTATCTGCCGCGCCGCAGACCCTATGATTGGAGCGGCCCGGTCGTGCGCAATCTCGAGCCAGGCTGCGCCTGGCAGATCTACTATTTCGACCCGGCCAGCGGCCGCGTATTCGAGCAGGGCAGGTGTGTTTTCGCCGGCCCGGCCCAGCCGGCGGAACCGGCGGCCGACCGGTCAGATTCCGCCGCCGCCGCGCTCTGCAATGCCGACGGCACGCCCAGTCCGTGCGAGCAGGGCCGCGTGGCAGGCGGCCAAGGGATGCTGCCGGTGGTCGAATCGTTCCAGGCGCCCGTGCCGACGCCGCAAGACTGGGTTCTTGTGTTAGAGCGGGTGCGGCCATGAGCCGTTTGTTAGCAAATCAATACCTCACCAATTAATGCACATGAAATCCCACGCAATACTGCTGGCCCTGGCCATGCCATTGGTCGCGCGCGCCGTGGAGCCGGCGGTGGTCACCCAACTGGGGGACAACAGCTGGACGCTGCAAAACGCCGCGCTCCAGACGACGGTCTCGTTCGCCGCCGGCAAGTTGTCTCTAACCAGCTTGTCCAACCGCGAGGCGAAGGTCGACTATCTGAAGGATCGCCAGGCGGCGCCCTTGTTCTCGCTGGCAATCGACGGCCACACCGTCACGGCCAACGATGGCGGCTGGACCCTCGCCCAAGCGGCGGTGAGCGACATCGAGGTCTATGGCATCCAGTGGGGCAAGCGCCTCGAGCTCACCTTGACGCGCAGCCAGCCGCCGGCGATTGCGCTGCGCCAGGTGGTTGAGATTTACCGCGGCCGGGCCGGTTTGCGGGTGTTGTCATTTTTGAAAAACCCCACGGCCCAGCCGATGACGGTGACTGGCTCGGATGTGTTGAGCTTGAATCTGCCCGACCGGCCGCACACGCTCTATAGCATCGAGGGCGTGCTGAATTGGCAGGCGTCGGCTGGCGGCCTGACCAACGGCGGGCGCAACGCGATAGTGCGCTATGCGGCGGGCGACGGTTGGTACATGGTGCCGGAAAACAATTGGGCGACCTGTCTTGAGCCGGGCGCGGGCAAGGCGCACAGCCGCGAGAAATTGTTAGGGCTGTTTGCGTGGAACGGCGAAAATGCGGTGCGCGTGGCGACCAACCCCAAGGCGGTGCAACTGGTGTTGCTGCCGCGCGAGGAGGTCGAATATTTCGCGGTCAACCTCGGCGTGTTCATGGGCGAGGTGGTGGACGGGCGGATGGCCGCGGCGGAGCATTTGCGCCAGCGCTACAAGTTTCACGACCCGTCGCGCGTTCTATCCACCAACGACTGGCAATGGGGCGGGCAGGGGGGGCGCCGCAGCGATGCGAACTACCGCAACATCGTCATTCCGCAGGCCAAGGCCGCCGGGTTTGACCGCCTTCACATTGACGACTTCTGGTATGAGCCGGAGGACGGGACGGATCCCAAAGACAAGTGGACGGACATGCCGGCGCTCTGCGACCTGATCAGCGCCGCGGGCCTGAAGCCCGGCCACTGGTTCAGTCTGCAAGGCAAGATCTGCGTGCACGGTTGGGGCGACGGGCGCGATTGCGCCGATCCGGCCAACGTGGATTTCAAGTTGCAGCAATTGCAGCAAACCCTGATCGGCAAATACCACAGCGCCTGGGACCAGGTGGATGCCGGACTGCTGTGGAAGACCGACACGGTGACCGCCTACTCGCACCCCAGTGATTCGGTCTATCGGAAAATCCTCGGCATGCGCCGCTACATGAACACCATCACCCATAAGTATCCCGACTTCATCATGCAGACCACCTGCGAAGTGGACAATCCCGCCGGCCCCGGATCGGGCGACTCCCACGGCAACCAGAACGTCGGCCTCCTGCACCTCGCCGATAACGGGATTGCCGGCATGTTCCGCCGCACCGAATATGGCGACGACGTGCGCGACTTGTTCGCCGCGGTCGGCATGTTTCCGTTAGAAGGAATGCTCTCCACCTGGGGTGAGGACGGCAATGCCGCCGCCGCGTGGCGGGATTCCCCGTTGTGGTATTACCAATTCCTGTTGGCGCGCCACACCTCGATCTATTCATGGCCGGGCGATTGGTCCAAGGAATCCGTGGCGCACTTGCGGGTGTTCAACGACTGGCGCAAGAACCCGCGCATGCAAGCGCTGCTCAACGCGCCGCTGCGTCCGGTATACAACGGTGCCGACTGGCTCAAAAACGACGGCCCGTGGTGCTGGATGTTCACCGATGAGGGCAAAACCCAGGCGCTGGTGGTTGCCATCAACCACCTCAACCTGAACCAGACCAATGCCTTCCAAGCGCGCCTGGGCGGGCTGGATGCAACCAAGACCTATCTGGTCGAAGACATCACCCAGACTCCCGACGGCAAGTTTGCCTACGCCTACCGCGGCGAATTCAGCGGGGCACAGTTGCAGCGGGACGGCTTGCCGATCGATCTGGATGCGGGTGAGGAGCGGTGCGCCGCGTTCTGGGTCCAGGAAAAAACTGCGGCTGCCGCCCAAGTGCTTTACGCCGATGCGGCGGTCACCCGCTATGTGGCCAGCGGCGGTGCGGCAGGCGCGGCACTTGTCGTGCAACTCGAGGGCACCCCCAACGCCACGGCTTACCTGAGCGTCTGCAAGCCCGCGCGCAAGGGCGTGGAATGCCGCACCCTGACGCTTGATGGCGCGGGCCGCGCCAGCGCATCGTTTGATGCCACCACCATCACCCGGGGAGTTGCGGCCAGCACCGCCGCCGCCATCACCAACAACCGCGGCACCCGCGATACGGCCACCGCCGGCGCGTGGCATGGCAAATACGGGGCCACCGCGGCGTGGCTGGCGGGGCGCCAGATCGCGCCGGCCAACGGGTTTGCACTCAACACCTCCGCGCCAGTGTA
>CAIZNN010000188.1 GCA_903934285.1 Akkermansiaceae bacterium
TCGCGTCATACGCCGCTGCGTGCGTGGCGTAGAGCACGCGTTCCTTGCCGCCCACACCACGCGTCTTGCCGCTGTCCTTTTCCGCGATGCGCGTGACATAGTTGGCAAAGAGCACGATGTCGGCCCATTCCTTGAGCAGCGGCGCCACCGATTTGCTCAACTTCAGTTCAAACCGGTCGTAGCTGCCCGCTTGGTCCGGAGCCTCGAATTTCTTCACTGTCGAGTGGGCGAGGAAGACGACGTTCATGCCGCGGGCGAGCAGGGCGTCGAGCGAATTGAGGAAGCGGGCGAATTCCTCGGTCAGCAGGACCCAGCCCTTGCCGTAGCCGAAATCCTCGATGCTGTCCTTGTTAGCCTTCCGGCACAGGTGCTCGGAAAGCCGCTTCTCCAGCCAGTCCGCTGTGTCGATAATCAGCGATTTGAACGGATGTTCCGCCTTGGCGAGTTGGGCAACGGCCGCCGTGATTTCGTCCCAGGTCGATGCCGCGTCGAGGCGGATCACGTCGAGGTGGTGGGTGCCGCCTTCCGTGTCGAGAAAGACGGGGGATGGTGTCAGGCTGGCGAGCGTCGATTTGCCGACGCCTTCAGGTCCATAAATGACGGCCTTTTGTGGCCGGGTGATTCTGCCGCGGCTGATTGCCAGGGCACCTTTGTTGGTGGGGGTGGTGGTTGTTTCCATCTTGGTGAGCGAGGCGGGGTGTCAATTGCCCGCCGTCACCCCCTCAGTCGGACATGTCCGACTTTTGCCGATTTTTCCGGCCGGAAAGTCCGCAAACCCTTGATAAATCAACGAAAAATAATTTCAGAAAAATCCCGGAGCGGAGTCGGACATGTCCGACTTTGGGGTTTTCGGGAGTCGGACATGTCCGACTTTGGATGGCACCCAGATTGCCATTCGCAGGCAGTCCGGCGAAAATCGGTTCGGGTTTCCTAATGATTTGAACCCTTCAAAATCCTTGCATTTACAAGGGTTTCGATTATTGGCTTGTCGCATGTTGGCTAGTAGGTGTTCATAATAACACCTACTCACACCATGCCTACGATTCGCCACCCACGACTTGTGCGACCCGGAGTGCTCTCCGGTCTCAAACGGACGAGCATCCTGATGCTGCTTTCCCCATACTCCGATTACTTTGCCGCCCGAGGTGCCCCGCTGGACGAGATTGGCGACGACAGCGTTCCCCTTCACGACGTGGTGTCCGTCATCACGTCGCCGGTCGAATCCACGCCGCCCGACTTGGTTGAGCGCCTGGAGTTGATCGATTTGATTTCCGGCACGCAGAGCGCCATCAATTTTGAGGATGGCTACCAGCAGCTCGTGGAGAAACTTCGCGAGGATGGCGACTCTACGGACGACCTGGCGGTGAAGATCCTGATCCATGCTCCTGATGTGGCGTGGCGGGAGTTCGACCGTCAGGCAATTCAGGCGCCGCGCTCCCTGGTCGCATTGGGCGTTCGTCCGGGGCTGAAGTTCCGGCTGCCGAACGCCCGCCGGATCGAACATTTCCGTGAGTTGGTCATTCCATGGTTCAAAGCCAATGACCGTTCCGGAATCTGCCACGTCCATGTCCGCGAGGAGTCCAACGGCGTGTCGTTCGTCATTCGCCATGGCGACCCGCTCAGGCGCATCGGCGTCTATGAAGAGGACGGGAAACCCGGCTCCCGCCTCCTTCGCCCGGAACGGGTGGACGTGGCGCATTACCGCCACCTGACTGGTGAGTGGCAAATCTCAGGGATCGGAGTGCGGCTGCAGGAACTCTACCGGCAGGCGTTCGGAACGGCTTTCCATGGCTCGGCAAACGCCTTGGTGCATTCCAAGCGCTACTCACTGGAGCCGCTCCGTGACGGTCCATCGTGTCTCAAATGTGACATCAACTCCCGCATCCAGATCGCCGACTTGGTGTCCCTCAAGATCGAGCTTCCAAGCGGCAATCACGTCACCATCGGCGGCGGCGACGCGTTCAAGGGGATTCTGGAAATGAATCCCATGCTATTGCAGACCGCGACCCTGCTCGAAGCCAAGATCAACCTCAAAATCTCCAACCGCCGCCGCCTGGCGCCGGTCATTCTTAATCCGCTGTGTGACAAAGTGTCCGGAATCCACCTCGATGACGCCATCGAACCCTGGCTGAAGGCATGCCACTTCGCAAATGATTCCCATGAAGGCTTCGTTCTGGAAAGCGCTTGAGGCCCTCGGGGCATCCGGTTCGGCGCTGTGCGACTGGAAACATCACCTCGACGACGACTGGGACGCGTGCGCCCGTTTCCTCAAACCCACCGGTCGAACCGCATTCAGCGTGATTGACCCGCGGCAGCCGAAACGCCGATTGACCGTGGGCGTCGATGGAGACGAGGATTTCGTCGGCTACGGCGAAGATGAGCCGAGCCTCCCACCGGTCCCTTTCAGTGCCGGGGACGTCGCTGAGTTCAGTCCCCAATGGAATCCCATCGCCCAGGCGCTGGCACCCGCAGTTCCGTTTGACCACGGCGCATGGGAAACCGAGGGGCAAATGCGACGGATCGGCTCGCTGCAGGACAAATTCGGACATGTCCGGCCGGTGCTTCTTTTCCTACCCGGCGGTCACCTGGGGGACTACACCGTTTTACTCCGGTCGCTTTCGGCGCGAACCGACAGCACGGTGCTGTTTCCGTCCGGTCGCTGGCTCACTGCCGACATCGAGAACCTGCGTGAACGCAACGGGTTGTCATTCGTGAACATTGCCGAGCGGCTGGCGCAGTTCGAGGCGGATCCAGCCTCCCGCGTCCCACTCCCTGCCGCAGGGGGTCGGCCGTCAGGCAGTGGTCCGGCTGTCCGGGCGTTGATCCATGCCGGAAACGACCTGACCTGGAATCAGGTCCGGATCGAGGTGAACGGCAGCAAGATGATCCTCCTGAAAGCACCGGGCCAAGAGAGGGAATTCCATTTCCCGCCGAATGTCCAAGTGACGGCGGACCACGCCCTCGGAATGCTAATGCGCCTTGCCGCCGACGGCGAGTGGCGAAACCCGCCGCTCGGTTCTCTTGAATACGAACGGGTCAGCAGGGCATTCCGTCGTTTAAGACAACTGCTTCAAGCGCTCGTTCCGCTGCCAGGCGACCCGTTCAGTAAGCTGCACGGAGCGTTCATCCCGCTGTTTCAGATCCGCCTGCATCCGGGCCTTGAGGCTGAAATCTGCCGACGGACACCGCGATGACCTAGCGAAACTCAGGCACAGGATGTGCAAAAGCCACATGATCAACTCCCGTGGCCGAACGAACCGCGATGATTTCGGCGAAGATCGCGTGGCTGACGGGTCGATTATTCTGGATATGGCCGATTGGTCTGGCTAATTTTTCCACGGAACCTAACGGGATTTCTCCGGGTATCCGAATTTCATCTTCTGAATCATGGACCAAGCCACCCACAACAAAATAGTCTCCTTCATTTGGGGCATCGCCGACGATGTGCTGCGCGACCTCTTCCGGCGCGGCAAATACCCCGACGTCATCCTGCCGATGTGCGTGCTGCGCCGCATGGATGCCGTGTTGGAACCGACAAAGAAGGCAGTCCTTGAAACCAAGGAGATGCTCGACAAAGCCGGCATCACCGAGCAGACCGCCGCCGTTTGTTCCGCCGCCGGCCAGGCGTTCTACAATACATCCAAGTTCACACTGCGCGATTTGAAGTCACGCGGCAACCAGCAGTTGCTGCTCGCCGATTTCGAGGACTACCTCAATGGCTTCTCGCCCAACGTCCAAGACATCCTCGAAAACTTCAAGTTTCGCAACCAGCTCTCCACCCTCTCCAAGGCCGATGCCCTGGGCACCCTCATCGCCAAGTTCCTGGATCCCGAGATCGACCTCAGCCCCGCGGGCATCGACAACCACTCGATGGGGATGATCTTCGAGGAACTGGTTAGGAAGTTCAACGAGGACAACAACGAGGAGGCCGGGGAGCACTGGACTCCCCGCGACGCGGTCCGCCTGATGGCCAACCTGATCTACCTGCCCATCGCCGATCAAATCAAATCCGGTGCCTATCTGCTCTATGATGGCGCGCTCGGCACCGGCGGGATGGTCACCGAGGGCGAAGAAAACCTCCAGAGACTCGCCGTAGAGCGCAAACTCCAGATCACCACCCACCTCTACGGGCAGGAGATCAACCCTGAGACCTACGCCATCTGCAAGGCCGACATGCTGCTCAAGGGCGAGGGCGACAACGCCGACCACATCGTCGGCGGCGCGGAGTGGTCCACACTTTCCCACGATGCCTTCCCCGCCCTCTGCTTCGACTTCATGATGTCGAATCCGCCCTATGGCAAGAGCTGGAAGAAGGACCTCGAACTCATGGGCGGCAAGGACGGCATGCGCGACCCGCGCTACAAGGTCATGCACAAGGGCGAGGAACTGTCGCTCGTCACCCGTTCCAGCGATGGCCAGATGCTGTTCCTCGCTAACATGGTGTCGAAGATGCAGCATGGCACTCCGCTCGGCAGCCGCATCACCGAAGTTCACAACGGCTCCTCGCTCTTCACCGGTGATGCCGGCCAGGGAGAAAGCAACATCCGCAGGTGGATCATCGAAAACGACTGGTTGGAAGCCATCGTCGCCCTGCCCTTGAACCTCTTCTACAACACCGGCATCGCTACCTATATCTGGGTGCTTTCCAACCGTAAGCCGAAGCCGCGCAAGGGCCGCGTCCAGCTCATCGACGCCAGCCAGTGGTTCAAGCCGCTGCGCAAAAACCTCGGCAAGAAAAACTGCGAGCTGGCCCCGGAGGACATTGAACGAATCACCCGCACTTTCCTCGACTTCAAGGAAGCGCCCGAATCGAAAATTTTCCCTAATGAGGCATTTGGCTATTGGAAGGTCGTCGTCGAGCGCCCGCTGCGGCTGCACAGCCAGCTCACACTGCCGCGCATCGAGTCCCTGCGCTTCGCTTCCGGCGACGAGGATTTGCGCGCCCAGCTCTACGAGGAGTTTGGCGATGCGCTTTTCAAAGACTTTGAAAAAATTGCCGATGCCGTTGGAAAATACGTGTCGGAATGGTCGGACGGGGCGGACGAGTCCGATGATGAAGACTCTCCCAAAAAAGGCCTGCCCGAGAAAAAGCAAAAGAAATTGTTGGATCCGAAAACCTGGGAGCGCGACGGCCGTCTGGTAGAGACCGCCACCCGTCTTCGGGAGGAACTTGGCGGCGATCTCTTCACGGACCACAATGTCTTTCGCGAACAGGTCTTTGCCGCCCTCTGGAAACTCGACATCAAACTGCCCGCCGCTGATAGCAAGCAACTCTACAAGGCTGTTAGTTGGCGCGAGGAAAACGCCCCGCCCATTATCTCCAAAATTCACAAGCCCGGCAAAGCCAAGCCCGACCCGCTCCGCGGTCTATATGAAGTCATCGTCGGAGGGAAAAAATGCGTGGTCGAATATGAAACGGACGGCGACCTGCGCGACAGCGAGCAGATCCCGTTGTTGGAAGACGGCGGCATCGAGGCCTTTATCCGCCGCGAGGTTTTGCCTTACACTCCCGACGCTTGGGTGAAGCCGGATGCCACCAAGATCGGTTACGAAATCAGCTTCACCCGCCACTTCTATCAGCCGCCGGAATTGCGAACCCTCGCCCAAATCAGCGCCGACATCCTTGCGTTGGAGCAGGAAACGGAAGGACTGTTGAGCGAAATCACGAAAGGAGCTACGGCATGATAGAAGGGCTCAAACCGTATGCGGAATATATGGAGTCGGGCCTGCCGTGGGTGCCCCGAGTCCCAGCGCATTGGGGACTTATCCCGAATCGAGCTGTGCTCAGGAAACGAAAGGTCCTTGTGGGTGCGAATTTCAAGAACTTCCAGCTTCTATCTCTCACAAAGGGAGGTGTGATCGTTAGAGACATTTCGACCGGCAAAGGCAAGTTCTCATCGGACATGGGAACAAGCCAAGAGGTTCGCAAAGGAGACTTTGTCTTCTGCCTTTTCGATGTTCCGGAAACCCCGCGTACCGTCGGATTATCTGCACACAACGGTATGATCACGAGCGCTTACACAGTGTTTGAACCACGAGCTCTGTCGCCAGAGCGTGTTCGTTACCTTGAACTCTTCTACATTGCGATGGATGATCGGAAACTGCTGAGCCCGCTCTATTCCGGCCTTCGTCATACGATTCCGCCACCGCGGCTTCTCGGCACTAAAACACCTCAGCCGCCCCCCTCCGAACAAGATGCCATCGTGCGCTTTCTGGACCACGCCAACCGCAAGATCGACGGCTTCATCCGCGCCAAGCGCATGCTGATTGGGCTGCTTAACGAGCAGAAGCAGGCCATCATCCACCGCGCCGTCACCCGCGGCCTCAACCCCGATGTCCCCCTCAAGCCCTCCGGCATCCCCTGGCTCGGCGACATCCCGAAGCATTGGGAGGTGAAGAGGATGAAATACCTTCTCAAAGAGATCGATGACCGTTCGTCTGATGGGAGTGAAACATTGCTTCGTGTTTCTCAATATACGGGAATTACACCACGCATGGCGCAGGACGGCTCAGGTGAAGCCGATACGCGAGCAGAGTCGTTAGTCGGGTACAAGCTTGCTCGGAAAGGCGACATGGTCATAAATATCATGTTGGCATGGAACGGCAGCCTTGCAGTGTCGGAACAGGAGGGGATCGTCAGTCCGGCCTACTGTGTTTATCGCTTCAAAAATGAGTTCCACCCTTGGTTTTTCCACCACCTGTTGCGCACGACGACCTACAAGAGCCGTATACGTATTGCATCAACTGGTGTGATTGAAAGCCGCCTGCGCCTCTACTCAGATGATTTGGGCCGAATTGAAGCGATCGTTCCGCCGCCCGATGAGCAGCGGTCAATCTGTAGTTCTATCCTTGGTGAAACACGCCATCTCTCCGCCGCCATCGCCCGGACCGAGCGAGAAATCGCTCTGATGCAGGAATACCGCACCCGCCTGACCGCCGACATCGTGACGGGCAAGCTGGACGTGCGCGAAGCCGCCGCGAAGCTGCCGGAGCCAGTGGTAGAAGAAGCCAGCAATTCCGAAATCATCGAGGAAGAAACCGAACTGGAGGAAGCCGAATGACACCACCAAGCTACGACACGTTTTCCCAAAAAGACAGGCTCTTCAGCCGCGAGCAAATCGACGATTTTGCTGCTCTCATGGCTCGTCTTAGAGATCTGAAATTGGCCGGCTTTTATTTCAGGGGGCAGAGAGATGCTGGCTGGAAACTCTACTCTTGGATTCAGCGCGAATGGATTCAGAAGGATGAATTGGCTACCAAATTGTCATCGGTAGCAGATTTCAATGAGCAACACCTTCGCTATCAGCAAGAACATGCGGCAAGGTCTCTCACGGAGCATACAAGGCAGCGGAACGACTTGGCCGACTTAAGCGGCTTGCAGCACTACGGAGCCCCCACTCCCTTTCTTGATTTCACCTCGGAGATCGACAGTGCCCTGTTCTTTGCTACCGACGGTATGGCTTCAGCTAACGATCGAGAGACCAGCCAGCGGGTTTCGATTTACGCATGGAAGCCAGGCAGTGGTCCTGCCACAGCTTCTCACAACGACATGACAAACTGGGAAACCGTTGTCGACAACTCGGGCTGCATTGATGGAGCTGTCAGCCTCCATGTCTTGTGCCCGATCAGCGTCATCTATATCAAACAGGATTCAGGAAAGTTCCTCCAGATTGCCAACGACCGGATCGACTTGCAGAACGGGCTGTTTGTATACTCGCCCAAGGCAATCCGTGAGGGAATGCCTTATGAGGAGCTTTTCACCGGCATGACCATTGATGACGTCGTGGACGATTACCATGGCCTGTTCATCCCAAAAATGCTGTGCCTTGATGTGGACAAGGGAGTCGCAGCCAAAGCCATTGATTACGTGCGTGATCAAGGAGTCTCAAAAGAGTCCCTCGGCTTGGCCTCAGGCGATTGGGCGAGAGACACTTATGATGCTTTTTTGAAAATGATTACCGGTTGAACCATGCTTCCTCTCCTGTCAGCCACTCGCTTCACCAAGGTCATGGGTTCCGGGCGGACCCAGCCCTGCCTGATGGGTTGCGAGAACGAGGCGGGCGATGAGGTCGAGGTGGTGGTGAAGCTGCGCAAGCATCCGCAGATCCTGCCGGGCGGTTGCGTGGCGGAGTCGATGGCCTCGTTTCTGGCTCTCGACCTGGGATTGGCGGTGCGGCAGCCCTACCGCGTGCATATCAGCAAGGACTTCGCTCAGACGGTGCCGGATACAGGGCTGCGGGCGATTCTTGAAAAGAGCGAGGGCCTGAATTTCGGCTGTGCCAAGTGGGGGCCGGGTTACACGATCTGGCCGCGGGACCAGTCGCTCCCCAAATCGATGAAACGGACGGCGATGGAGATTTTCGCCTTCGACGGGCTGATCCAGAACCCGGACCGTCGGGCGGCGAACCCAAATTGCGTGTTTCTGGGCGACGAATTCATGATTTACGACCACGAGACCGCGTTTTCCCACTTCATCACCCTGTTTGCCAGGCCCCCTTGGGAGCCCGGTGGGGTGGATTTTCTGAAGGATCACATTTTCCGGGTGGTTCTCCGGGGCGAGCACTTGGAGCTGGACCGGTTCCAGGGGGCGCTGGAAGCGCTCGACGAGAGCCGGTTCCGGGCGTATGTTGACGCCGTTCCCGTCGAATGGAACGGGGAGGCGATCACCGGGGAGCGAATCGCCGAATATCTCCTGAATTGCATTCCCCACTTCAACCGTATCAAGCTGCAACTCCAGACCGTCCTATGACTAAGCAACCCTATACCTACACCGTGCTCCGGTATGTCCATGACACCGGCACGGGCGAATTTGCCAATGTGGGAGTGGTGCTGACATCTCCCGCTGCCCACTACGCCGCCGCCATCCTGCGCCCAACATACGGGCGGCTTTCCAAGATGTTCCCCGGCATGGACGGGGATCATTTCCGCCGGGTGATCCGGCATTTGCAGGGCCGTTTAGACGAACTTGCGGCCCGCCTCCGTGAGGAAATCGACCTCGGCCAGACGCCGGGAAGTGCGCTCGAAATGGCCCATGGGGTGATCGCGGCGGACGACAGCGCGTTCCAATGGTCGCAGATGGGTAGCGGTCTCGCGGCGGATCTGCCCGCCGCCCTGCAATCCATTTACGAGCGGATGGTGGAACGCTACGACGAGAAGCCGAAGTCAGAGAGCCGCAGCGACGAAGAAGTGTGGCGGACGTTCAAGAAAGGGTTTGAGGAACGGAAGGTGCTGTCGCGGTTCCACTCAAAAGCCATCGCTGTGGAGGATGACGAGGTGGTATTCTCCCATGTCTGGCAGAACCACCAATGGCACTGCATGGAGACCGTCTCTTTCGACCTCATGCAGCCGCAAAGCATTAAGGACAAAGCACATTCTTGGCTGGGCCGGATGACGAGTATCCAGGGAGCGCCGGAAGAGTTCCGGGTTTATTACCTAGTGGGCGAGCCGCAGCACGAAGGCAGCCGCAAGGCCTTCGGGCAAGCCCTGAATGTTCTCCACAAGACCCCCGTGCCGCACGAGATCGTCCGCGAGCATGATGCCGAGGGGTTCGCTTCCGAGATGGCGGAGAAGATTGCGGCCCATGATGAGGAGCTCCGCAAAAGCGAGTGACCCACTCCTAGAAGCCCTTGCGCAAAGGCCTACGCAAAGGCCTACGCAAAGGCAAAGCGTTCATTCAATGAACTGAGGGAGATAAACCCCGTTTTTGAGATCACCCGCTGGTTTTCGATAGGAAAACGGTACCGCAGAAGTCGCGATTGACGCTGGCCTGAAATCCGGGCACTCTATCAGCCAAGTCTGATTAGCGTATGCCCCCCACCACCGACATCTCCGAAAGAGGCCTCGAAACCCTGATACTCTGCGACATGACCGGCGAGGACGGCCTTTTCGAGGATGCCACCGCAACGGTTGCCGAAACGCCGGACGGGATGGCGGCGCGAAAGGCCGAGGGGGGCGGGTGGTATGCCGGACGTCCGGCCGATTACGACCGCGTGTATTGCCTCGATGTGCCGCAGCTTTTTGCCTTTCTGCGGGCGTCCCAGCCGGACACGCTGGCCAAGCTCGGAATTGCCGATTACCGGGACCCGAAGAACATCGCCCGCCAAAAGTTCCTCGCTCGGCTCAGCTCGGAACTCGGCAAGCGGGGTGTGATAGACGTGCTCCGCCGGGGCTTGGAAGACGGTCCGCTTCACTTCGAGTTGTTCTACGGCACGCCATCACCGGGTAACGAGACTGCGGCCGGACTCTATGCGCATAACCGCTTCAGCATCACCCGGCAAGTGCGTTACAGCCAGGACGAAACGCGGCGTGCGCTTGACCTCGCTGCCTTCATCAACGGTCTGCCGGTGATCACCTTTGAGCTGAAAAACAGCCTCACGAAGCAGACTGTGGAAGACGCCGTGGAGCAGTACCGGCGCGACCGCGACCCACGGGAGAAGCTTTTCTGCTTTGGCCGTTGCATGGTCCACTTCGCGGTGGATGATGCGGAGGTGCGGATGTGCACCGAACTGAAAGGCAAGGCATCCTGGTTCCTGCCCTTCAATAAGGGTTGGAACGACGGTGCCGGCAATCCGCCCAATCCAGACGGCCTGAAAACCGATTACCTGTGGAAGCTCGTGCTCGCGCCACCCAGCCTGACCAACATCCTGGAAAACTACGCGCAGATCATCGAGGTCAAGAATCATAAAACCGGCAAAAAAAAGTTGGTGCAGATATTTCCTCGCTTCCATCAGCTCGGCGTGGTCCGAGAATTGTTAGGTGATGTGGAGGACCACGGGGCGGGCAGTCGCTACCTTGTCCAACAGTCCGCCGGCAGCGGAAAATCCAACTCCATTGCCTGGCTCGCCCATCAATTGGTCCGCGTGCGTCACTTGGGAAGCGAAGTCTTCGATTCTGTCATCGTCGTCACCGACCGCCGGATTCTTGATGACCAGCTTCAAAGGACGGTCAAACAGTTCATGCAGGTGCGGGCCACGGTTGGCCACGCGGAGCGCTCCGGCGACTTGCGCCGCTTCATCGCTGAAGGCCGCAAGATCATCATTACCACCGTCCAGAAGTTTCCCTTCATTCTCGATGAAATGGAGGGTGAAGGGGCTGGGAAAACCTTCGCAATTGTGATCGACGAGGCCCACAGCAGCCAGGGCGGCAAGGCATCCATCGCCGTGAGCAAGGCTCTGGCCGATCCCGAAGACGAGATCAACGATGCCATCGAACAGCGGATCAAATCCCGCCGCTTGCTCAAGAATGCCAGCTACTTCGCCTTCACGGCAACGCCCAAAAACAAGACCTTGGAGCTGTTCGGCACCCCCTTGCCGCCGGATGCCGAGGGCAAAATCAAGCACCGGCCATTCAACACCTACACAATGAAGCAGGCCATTCAGGAGGGCTTCATCCTCGATGTATTGCGCAGCTACACGCCGGTCAACAGTTATTACCGGTTGGTCAAACGAATCGAAGACGACCCGGAGTTCGATACCCGCAAGGCCCGCAAAAAACTACGCCGCTACGTCGAGAGTCACGACCACGCCATCCGCCTCAAGGCCGAGATCATGGTGGATCATTTTCACGACCATGTACTTACCGTTGGCAAGATCGGCGGCAAAGCGCGGGCCATGGTGGTGTGCAGCGGCATCGAGCGTGCCATCCAGTATTACCACGCCTTCAAGGATTACCTGGCAGAGCGTAAGAGCCCATATCAAGCCATCGTCGCCTTTTCCGGCGAGCCCGAATACAAAGGCGAAAAGGTCACCGAGTTCTCGCTCAATGGCTTCCCGAGTTCCGAAATCGCCGACAAGGTTCAAGAGGATCCGTATCGCTTCCTGATTTGTGCCGACAAGTTCCAAACCGGTTACGACGAACCGCTCCTCCACACCATGTATGTGGATAAGGTGCTGTCCGGCATTAAGGCCGTGCAAACACTCTCCCGCCTCAACCGCGCCCACCCGGACAAGCGGGATGTCTTCGTCCTCGATTTCCAGAACAACACCGAGACGATCACCGAAGCCTTCTCCGCCTATTATCGCACCACCATACTCAGCGACGAGACCGACCCGAACAAGCTTCACGATCTCAAGCTGGCGCTAGACGCGGCCCAGGTCTATTCACAGGACCAGATCGACAATATCGTCGAACTCTTCCTCGCCGGAGCCGGTCGCGAAAAGCTGGACCCGATCCTCGATGTCTGCGTGGCCACTTATCTCGAACAGCTCGATGAAGACGGTCAAGTGGATTTCAAGAGCAAGGCAAAGGTGTTCACCCGCGCATACGATTTCCTCGGTTCCATCTTGCCCTACGGCAACAGGGAATGGGAAAAACTCTCCATTCTTCTAAACCTGCTGATCCCGAAGCTGCCGGCCCCCGAAGAAGAAGACCTTGCCAAAGGCATCCTTGAATCCATCGATATGGACAGCTACCGCGTGGAGAAAAAGCAGGCGATCAAGGTGGCCGTTTCAGATGAAGACGCCGAAATCGACCCGATGCCCGTTGAAGGTGGTGGCCGCAAACCTGAACCTGATCTTGATCGCCTAAGCAATATCCTCAAGGCCTTCAACGAACAGTTCGGCACGCTATTCACCGACGCCGACCGCATCTTCACACGCATCAAGGACGAAATAGTCCCGCTGGTTGCCGCCGACCAAGCCTTCCGCAACGCCCGTGAAAACACCCCGGCAGCCGCACGCATTGAGCACGACAAGGCCCTCGCGAAAGTGATGCTCACTCTGCTCAAAGACGACACCCAAGTTTACAAGCAATTCGTCGAAAACGAGGCATTTCGCAGAGCCGTGAGTGATTTTGTGTATTCTCTGACGGCAGCTTGAGAGCAGGGATCTAAATCTAGCACATTCGAATCATGCGCCTTCACCGCTACTTCGGAAGTCACTCCGACACCACTCTCGGAGAGAAACGTCTGTTACTTGCAAAAGTTTCCGACTTCAATGATCCATTTGAATTTATTCACCGTTTTGTTGGTGACTACACCGTAGATCATGCGGAAAAAGACCTCCAGTGGATGACAGACACCGATGTGCATATCTTTCTTTCTAAGATCGAGGGTTCACTGGATTCAAATTATCTCAAGGAATGTTTGCCACGGCGGCGCTTGGCAGAATTCTTTGTCAGTTCCGGCGGGAGGCCGCCTATAGATCCACATTATAGTCACAAATTGGCGGACAATTATTTTCGACTTTGCTGCTTTAGCATGACTGATGTCACCCCTGATTCAGAGATTTTGCTGTGGTCACATTACGCGAAAAGCCACCAGGGAGTCAGAATCGAATTCGATTTTGATGAACAAACACTCCCGCTTTTCAAGGTGAATTATTCGCACTACCGTTGTGCTGTTGAATTCGCTAAAGCATACGATGGAACCCATACAAATGAGGTTCTCAAGCAAACATTCCACACCAAGGCGCTTGCCTGGGCATATGAGAACGAGGTGCGACTTGTCATCTACAAGGATTCTGTAGTGAAAAGGCCGATTCCGCTTGGTTACAAATACTATTTGCAATTCGATCCACACTGCGTGAAATCAGTGGATTTCGGAATTAACTGCGATTCAGAGACGATCGAAGTCGTGAGCACCATTCTCAAATCGGATTACCCCCACGTTCCGATGAGGAAGGCATTTCACCACACTGAAGATTACGCGATTGAATATCGCCCGACATAGTTGCGATTGTATTCAAGACCGCCTCAGTTGGCTAATGGCGGATGCAATCAGACCTTGATCGGCGGCGCCGATCTGGTAAATGTGTGACGGATGGGGTGGATTCCACACGGATTCCACCCAAGAACGAACCGGGCGCGACGCCTCATCCAGCGCCGTCCCCAACCCTGAAAGACCACACACCAATGAGATCAATGATAGCCCAACGAAGTCGGAGTCAAATCCCGACCAACTACCGCGACAGATTCCGTGAATTCCATACGGATTCCATACAACCCGCCGGTTTCAAATTCGTCGCAATGCGACAGCCGGTGAACCCTAACCCGAACCCACGCCCATGAAATCAACGATTGCAGCATGTTCGCCCATGAATCACCCATGCCCACCATCTTCCTGGGTTCAAACCCCGGCCCGATTCAGCGACAGAATGACCTCACGATTTCTGACGCATTTCTGACAACCAGCCGTTTCACCAGTCACAACCATGCATCACCAACAAAATCCAGAGACGCACCAATGCCCGCAGAATCAACGATTGACGCAAGAATCACCCCAAATCCAACACCCGGCTCACGCAGTGGTAAATCACGGGCTTGTCCGTCGAATCCTTCCAGGGTGCTATGAATCGTGCGTGTGGCATGCCCGAACCTATCAAATCGATCCACCCGCGCAAGCACATTTTATTTAAAAGGACCCTCCTCATCAAGCTGAGGTGCTCTATCAGGAAGACCTCAGCCGCTAGGGGCGCTGCGGGCGGCAATTTCGATTCTCTACCTATCCTTCAGCGCCAGCGATTGGGCGATGAGGGTGAGGAGGTCGGCGCGGTCGGTGGGGAGGGTGGCGGAGGCGGTTTCGCGGGCGAGGGCGGCGAGCAGTTCGGCGTCGATGAGTGCGGGTTGGTCGTGGACGAGCCACTGGGCGTAGGTGCACACCAGCGAGGCGAAACGGGCGTCATCGGAGGGCTCGGCATCGAGGTGGAGGTTGATCGGTACGGCGGCGGCGGGTTTGCCGTCGACGGTCCACTCGATCGCGCCGAGGGCGGTGGCGGCCGAGGACGGTTCGATCTCGAGGGCGAGGGTGGTGATGGCTTTGGCGGGGAGACGCGAGGGCAACGGGCCGGGGCTGAGGCCGCTGATTGGGGCGAACCCGAGCAAGCGATAGAGTGCGACCGCGGCGGGGTCGGCATGGAAGGTGGCGGTGACTTCGCGGGCGGAATCGGCGGCACCGCGGATGGAGATGAGGAGGAGGGAGGCGGAGGGTTTCCAAGGGCAGGGCAGCGACTCGGTGGCGATGCTGACCCCTTGCGCGATGGCCGCCGAACCGGCCGGTCGGAGGGTGAAAGCGTTGAGGAGTTCCTCAAGGCGGACGGCATTGGGCGAGGGCAATTTGTGCTCGTTGCGGACCGCCTGGGTGATCCAGCCGAGGCTGGCGCGCCCGGCATGGATGGGCAACGCAAGGGTGGGCGTGGCGCTTGCAGGCACCGAGCTGCGCCGAGTGAGGGCTGGCAGCGCGGCGGCGGCGGGTGGCGGCGATTGTTGGAGACGCTCCGCGACTCTGTGCAGGAATTCATCCCCAGTCTGGGCCAGCGCGGTATCGCGCGCCGCGGCTTGCCCGGCCAGCGCACTGTCGGTCGCAGTGCCGGGGGCGGGGTCGGGGTCGCTGCCGGTGCCGCCCGCATTGCGGCTGGCATCAGCCGGGCCGGGCGCGGGCAGCAAGGCGATTTCTAGCGGGATGCGGCCCCAGTCCTTGTTAGGTCCGGGGGTTGGGTGGTTGGCGAGTTTGTCGCCATCTGGGGCGGGGCTGTGGATGAGGACGAAAACGGCCAGAGTGATGAGGGCGGCGGCGCTCAGTGGCACCAGCCAGGATTTCCAGGATCGGCGTTGGGAGGCGAGGGTGACGACCTTGCCGGCTTGGTCGGCTTCGCGGGCTTTGCGGCGGACCATTTCGCGCTGGTGGGGCAGCAGGGTGTTGGTGGTGCTGGCGAGGGTGTTGCTGAGGAGGCGTTGCACGCTGGTCAAATCCCGCAGGGCCAGCCGGATGGCGGGATCGACGGCAGCAGCATGCTCGACGGCAGCGGTCTCATGCGCCGACAGTTCGCCCAGCAGATAAGCGGTGAGGCGGGGATCGTCGGGGTGGAGCTTCATGAGCGCAGGTCGTTGGGGAGGAGTTCGCGGAGGCGTTTGAGGCCGGTATGGATGAGGAAGCCGATATTGCCGGCGCTCAGGCCGGTAAGTTTGCTGATTTCCTGATAACTGAGGGCCTGCTGGAATTTGAGGAGGATAACTTCACGTTGGTTGGCCGAGAGGCGGTCGAGGTGTTTCATCACCTCGGCGAGGCGCTCGTGCTGATCGGTCTGGTGGTCGGGTTGGGGGGTGGCGGCGGCGAGGCGTTGCCAGTGGAGGTCATCAAGGGGTTGGAGATGCTTGTCTTTGCGGAGGAGGTCGAGGGCGCGGTTGCGACAGACGGTGAAGAGCCAACTCTTGAGGTTGTCGCGGACTTTGACGATGTCTTGATGGCAGAGGCGGATGAAGGTGTCTTGGACGACATCGCGGGCGCGATCGAAGTCGTTAAGGATGGTGGTGGCGTAGCCGAGCAGCGGGGACTCGAAGTCGGCCATGGCTTGTGCGATGAATTGTTCTTTGGAATCCGGCATCGGGATGGCCGCCCCAGATGGCGGCGGACACGCGGTGGAAACGCGCGGCAGCGCGGAATCTTGGGGAAATTTTCCAGATGGCGCGGCCGGAGTCGTTGGGCCGGGCGGATCGAGCGGATCGGGCGGATACATGGCGGGGCCGCCTTGGCTACAGCGCCTGCGGGTTTTGCATCAGGGCGGCGACCCGGTTGAGGAGCACGCCGGCGCCGCCGCCATCGACGACGCGGTGGTCGAAGGTGAGGACGAGGGCGGCTTCGGTGGCGGGGAGGAAGGCGCGCACCTGCTCGCTCCAGACCGGTTTTTTGACGCCGGCGCCGAGGCCGAGGATGAGGGTTTCGTTGGGCAGGGGGATCGGGGTGCCCAAGGACAGGCCGAAGGTGCCGAAGTTGGTGACCGTGGCGATGCCGCCTTTGCAGTCCGCCTCGGTGAGCCGGCGCTGGCGGGCGCGGTCGACCAGATCGTCGTATTCGGCGATGAGTTCGGCCAGCGGTTTTTGATCCGCCTTGCGCACCACGGGGACGACCACCCCGTCTTTGACCTGGACCGCCACGCCGATGTCGAACGAGCGGGGATGGACGATTTTCTCGCCGATGAGGTAGCCGGCGGTGGCGGGCAGTTCGCTGAGGGCCAAGGCAAAGGCGCGCAGCAGGTAAAGCGTCAGTCCGGGCTTGGGGGCTTGCAGGCTGCGGTGGTCGATGGCCCGATCCAGCAGCAGCGGCAGGCCGACGGTGGCCAGCGGCCGGGTCCAACTGCGGCGCATGGCATCGGCCACGGCGAGGCGCATCGAGGAGGCGTGGCTGCTGGGCCAGGCTTCCAGGTAATCGAGGAAGCCTTCGAGGTCTTCCACGGTGACGCGGCCGCCGGCGCCGGTGCCGACCACGGCGGAGATGTCCGCCTCGCGCAGGCCGAGGTCGTCCATGCGGGCGCGCATTCGCGGCGAGATATAATGCGCGCCCATGACGCCGATGGGGACCGGCAGCCCCTTAACGCTGGGGACCACGGCGGGGGCTTCCTCGTAGCCATCGTCTTCCAGCGCGAAGTGGACGTTGGCATCCTTGGCGCCGGAGCTTTGGGATGGGCCGGCGGGTTTGGAGGCGCTGCGTTTGGCTTCCACGGATTCGAGGGTTTCCACGCCGGTGCGGGCGATTTCCTCGGCGGTGACGTCCAGCAGGCCGAGCAAGGTGCCGACCGAGTAGGAAACCCCCTCTTTGGCGCGGATGTCCGCCACGGTGCCATTGCAGAGGGTGGTCACGCTCATGATCGCCTTGTTGGTTTCCACTTCAATGATGTCCTGGTCGGCACGCACGGTGTCGCCCACGGCCACTTGCAGGCGGACAATGGTCGCCTCGGCAATGGATTCGCCAAGCTGCGGCATGAGGATGGGGACGGTGGGCATGGGCGCGACGAATTGAAATTTGAGATTGGCGAATTGAGATTCTCAGAACGAGAGCAAGTGGCGGAGCGCTTCGCAGATGGATTCCGGGGTCGGGCGGTGGGAGGCCCACAATTTCGGGTGATAGGGAATCGGGGTATCGCGGGCGTTGAGGCGCTGTGGCGGGGCGTCGAGCAGGTGGAAGCCGTGTTCGGCGACGCGCGCCACCACTTCGGCAGTCACGCCACCCCACGGGAAGGCCTCGCCAAGGGCCAGCAACCGGCCGGTGCGGGCGACGGAGGCGAGGATGGTATCGAGGTCCAGCGGTTTGACCGAGCGCAGATCGACCACTTCGATTTCCCAGCCGTCGGCTTGGAGGCGGTCGGCGGCGCGCACCGCCTCATGCACCATGGCGCTGTAGGCGACGACGGTGGCGTGTTTGCCGGGGCGTGCGATGCGGGCCTGGCCGATGGGCAGGTGTTCGTTGTTGATGGACTTGGCCTTGAGCCAGCGGTAGAGGAATTTGTGTTCGCAATAGATGACCGGGTCATTGAGGGCCACCCCATCGATGAGCATGTGATAGGCATCGGCGACGGTGGCTGGGGTGAGCACGATGAGGCCGGGGTATTGGGCGTAAATGCCTTCCATGTTTTGGCTGTGGAAGGGGCCGGAGCCGGGGGTGCCGCCGGAGGGCAGGCGCACGGTGATGGGAATGGGCACGCCGGTGCGGTAAAAATGGGTGGCCGCCTGATTGACGATTTGGTTGAAAGCGATGGCCGAGAAATCCGCGAACTGCATTTCCACGATCGGGCGCAGGCCTTCGATGGCGGCGCCCACGGCGAGGCCGATCATGGCGTCCTCCGAGATCGGGCAATCAAACACCCGGCCGGGGAATGCCGCCGCCAACCCTTTGGTGGCCTTGAAGGCGCCGCCGAACACGCCGATGTCCTGGCCATAAAGAAACACCCGCTCGTCGTCGCGCAGGAGTTTTTCCTGGGCTTCACGGATGGCGTCGATGTAGGTCACACTCACTGGCTGATAGGGAATCGGGTGGAGAGGGCCGTCCAGTCCTCGCGGTAGGGATCCGGCGGTGCTTCTTGCTGGGCTTGGGCCACCGCGCGTTGCACGTCTGCGGCGTATTGGTCCTGCCAGGCGACGATTTCGTCGACGCTGGTGATGCCGGCGGCGACCAGTTGGCGGATGGCCACCTCGATGCAATCCTGGCCATAGTGGCCGTGGCGCAGGCTGTCGGGGACGTAAAACGCGTCATCATGCTCGCCATGGCCGGCCAATCGCAGCAAGTGGGCCACGATCAACTGCGGTTCGCCGCGCTCGCGGGCGCGGCGCACCGCCTCACGGATCACGGTGGAGCAGGCAAGCAAGTCGGTGCCATCCACCGACCAGCCGCCAAAGCCGTAGCCACGGGCGCGTTCGACCAGATCGCCGCAGGCGAACTGGCGGTCATTGGGAGTGGAATAGGCAAATTGATTGTTGGTCACCAAAACCACCAGCGGCAACTTCTCGACCGCGGTGAGATTGAGGGCCTCATGAAACGCCCCGGTGGAGGTGGCGCCGTCACCGATGCAGGTGGCACCGACCACACCCGCAAGCTGGCCTTTGAGGCGTTTGGCAAAAAGCATCCCGGTGACCACTGCGATCTGCGCGCCGAGGTGGGAAATCATGGCCGGCATGCCCTCCAACGGCCGGCCGCGGTGGACATTGCCGTCGCGTCCGCGCATCGGGCCCAGCGCGGAGCCCAGGTAGGTGCGGGTGCAATCGAGCAGCGACTCGCCGAATGCGGTGCGTCCGGCCTGGTCGCGGATCAGCGGGGAGAACACATCCGTGCCGCGGATCAGCGCGGTGCCCAGCGCGGCGCTGACCGCTTCCTGGCCGCGCCCGAGGTACACGCCGCCGACGATTTTGCCTGCCTTATAAAGGCTGGAGAGCTTGTTTTCCAAAATCCGCGCCAGCAACATCGATTGAAACGCGGACCGGAGAAAATCCCGGTCAATCGCGAATTTCCCGGTGGCAGAAGGCAGGTCCAAGGTCGGCACAGGCGGAGCATAAAACGATGCGGGCCGCGCCTGCAACCGCTTTCCATCCGTCTCACGAATTCCTTCGGTTCCACGCCAGCAAATCGTGGTAGCTCACGCCCGAGCCGCCAAAAAGATCCAGCGCGCTGCCCACCGTGACGTCCACCCGCCCTTGGCCGGCCTGTTCCACCAAGGCGACATCGGCGAGGCTGGCGGCGCCGCCGGCGTAGGTGATGGGCAGTTTGCCCCAAGCGCCCAAGAGGGCGACAAGTTCGGCGTCGATGCCCCGGCACAGGCCTTCCACATCGGCGGCGTGGATGAGGAATTCGGCGCAACTCGGGGCGAAGTGGTCGAGGGTGGCGTGATCGACGGGCACGCGGGTGAGGGTTTGCCAGCGGTTCATCGCCACGGTCCAGCCGGCGGCGGTGCGGCGGCACGACAGGTCGATGACGATCCTCTCGCGGCCCACGGCTTTGACCAAGGCGGCGAGCGCCTCCGGCAGCGGGCAGCCTTGGGCATCAAACAAGGCCGAGGTGACGATCACGTGGGAGGCGCCGGTATCCAGCCAGCTGGCGGCCTGGGTGGCATCGATGCCGCCGCCGAGTTGCAGGCCGCCGGGCCAGGCGGCGAGCGCCTCGCGGGCGGCGGCGTCATTGCCGGGGCCGAGCTTGATGACATGTCCGCCGCTGAGCTCATCGGCCCGGAAGGTAGCCGCAAACCAGCCGGCGGGATGTTCCGAAACAAAATTTTCCAGCGGTGCCGAGCCATCGTCGCGCAAGCTGCCACCGACGATTTGTTTCACCCGTCCTTGGTGGAGATCGATGCATGGGCGGAAGCGGGTCATGGCGGCTTGCTGGCGGGGTATTGAAGAATGGACTGCTATCTCAAAAAAGGAAAATGGCGGGTGGATGCGGCCGTTTCCCAACCACGGATTGCACGGATTTTCCCAGTGGTGTCATTCATCACCCATCTTCTGAGCCTCGCGTGTTGCATTTGAAGCCGGTTCCTGCGCCGCCATCCGCGCTGCCAGCAGGTGGTCGACGTGCTTGGCGAGCATGTCGGCTTCCAGATTCACCGGTTGGCCGACGCGCGCCGTGTGCAGGTGGGTTTGCTGCCAAGTGTGTGGGGTGATCCAGAAAATGGCGGCGGCAGGCGTGAGTTCCGCGATGGTGAGGGAGATGCCGTCGACTGCCAGCGACCCCTTGTCGATGCACAGGCGGTGGATGGCTGGTGGCAGGGAAACTTCGACCACGTGGTCCTGGCCGCGCGTTTCGAGGCGGGTGATGGTGCCGGTGGCGTCCACATGGCCCTGCACGAAATGGCCGCCGAAGCGGTCACCCACTTGCAAGGCGCGTTCGAGATTGACCAATGACGCCGGGCACAGCGCGCCGAGGGAGGTGACGCGCAACGTTTGCCCCAGCAAATCAAAGGCGATGCCGTGTGCGGATAGCCCGGCCACCGTCAGGCAGCACCCGTTGATCGCCACCGAATCGCCCAGCGCCAGCTCGGCGGCAAACGGGATGGCCAAGGTGAGGCGGGCCTGCTCGCCGCGGGACTCGAGGGTGACGACGCTGCCGGTGGATTCGACAAGACCAGTGAACATGTGGTGAAAAAATGGGGGGCTAGTGGGATCGCCAGGGGCGCTTGGAAAATGCCAGTGTGATTTGCCGGCACGCGCTGGGCAAGCCTTGGTTTGGGCCTTGGTTTGGGCCTTGGTTTGGGCATGCGCGTCAAGTGAGCGCACGACAAAGGGAGGGGGCTCTCCGCATCGCCCGGACCATGAGAAGTCCATGGGAAGCGCCTTGCCTCCACCCATTGGCTCACCATGGGCGCGGCGGATCGGAGTGCCGCCGCTCCTTGAACGCGCGCCACCACAATTTGTGCCTTTTGCCACCGCGTGATTGCCAAGCGCTCCCATCCCCGCTTCCATCCGCCTGCCGATGGCCAACCCATTCTCATTTGACTCCCTCAACCAAGCCCAGCGCGAAGCCGTCGGCGCGCTGGATGGCCCGGTCATGATCCTGGCCGGCGCCGGCACCGGCAAAACCCGCACCGTCACCTGCCGCATCGCCCACATGCTGGAGAAACGCATCCCGCCTGCCGACATCCTCGCCGTCACCTTCACCAACAAAGCCGCCAGCGAAATGCGCGAACGCATCGCCGGCATGGTCTCGAAAAAAGCCGCCGCCGACATGACGGTCTGCACGTTCCACTCGCTCTGCGTGCGCATCCTGCGCGGCGGCATCGACAAACTCGGCTACAAACGCAATTTCTCCATCTGCTCGCACTCCGACCAGGTCGGGCTCATGAAACAATTGTTAGTCCGCAAGGGCGGCAGCGACGAGAAGGTCAAGCCCGACGACGTGCTGGCCGCCATCTCCAAGGCCAAAAACAAGGGTGCCGACCCCGCCGACCTCGAGGACGACTATTTCGCCACCCTCGCCGTCGCCTATCAAAACGAACTGCGCGCCCAGAACGCCGTCGATTTCGACGACCTGTTGTTACTCGCCGAGCAGGTCCTGCGCGAGCATGCCGACGTCCGCGAGCATTTCCGCCAGCGCTACAAACGCGTCACCGTGGATGAATTCCAGGACACCAACGCGCTCCAAATGCGCCTGCTCCAACAACTTGTCACCGCCCCCTATCATGTCTGCGTGGTCGGTGACGACGACCAGTCGATCTACGGCTGGCGCGGCGCGGAAGTCGCCAACATCCTGCAGTTCGAGAAATTCTTCCCCGACCCGAAGATCATTCGGTTAGAAGAGAACTATCGTTCGACCCACGCGGTGCTGCACACCGCCAACAGCCTGATCAAGCACAACCGCGGCCGCCGCGAGAAGACCCTGCGCTCCACCCGCAAGGGCGGGGATCCGGTGCGCATTGTGGCGATGCCCGGCGATGACGAGGAGGCCGAATTCATCGCCGAGGAAATCATCGCCGAAAAGGGTGCCGTCGGCCGCGAGTGGGAAGACTTCGCCGTGTTGTTCCGCACCAACGGCCAAAGCCGCAAACTCGAACTCGCCCTGCGCGAACGCAAAGTCCCCTACCGCATGGTCGGCGCGCAGAGTTTTTATGACCGCCGCGAAGTGCGCGACGTGCTTGCCTACACCCAACTCCTCGTCTCGCCCGAGGCCGACGTGCCGTTGCTGCGCATCCTCAACGCGCCTAACCGCGGCATCGGCCAGGCCACCGCCGTGCTCGCCACCGAGTGGAGCCGCGACCACGACCAAAGCGTGTGGCAGGCGCTCTGCGACCCGGACTTCACCTATCAACTCGGGGGCAAGACCCGCCACTGCATCGAGGCGTTCGTCGCCCTCATCGCCGGCGCCAAAAACCGCATCGATCTCAACCACGAAAACCCCGCCGATGTCCTCGACGGCCTGATCAAGCAAATCGAATACCTGGCGTGGATCGAGCGCGCGTGCAAGACCGACAGCGAGCGCCAGCAACGCGGCGAAGGCATCCACAGCGTCATCGACAGCCTCCGCAACCACACCGCCAAGGGCAAGAAACTCCAAGCCTTCCTCGACGACAGCGCGCTGGCGTCCGAGCGCGAGGACGAGGATCTGGAAAAAAAGCAAGGTGCCACCCTGATCACCCTGCACGCCTCCAAGGGCCTGGAGTTTCCCATCGTCTATCTGGTCGGCCTGGAGGAGGGGTTCCTGCCGCACACCCGCTCCATCGCCGAGGGCACCAAGGATGAGGAGCGGCGGCTCCTCTACGTCGGCATCACCCGCGCCCAGGACCAACTCACCATGACCTATTGCGCCAGCCGCATCAAATGGGGCCAGCAAACCGGTTGCCAACCCAGCTCCTTCATCGGCGAACTCGATGACGAGCACCTCACTCACACCAGTTACGATGACATCCTCGGCGCCGAACCCAGCACCGCGGAACTCGACAACTTTTTCGGCAGTCTCAAGGGTCTGCTCAATGATATCTGATGGGCCGGGGGCGCTTGTCGCACCCCGCCCGCCATAATCTAACAACCCTGGCGGGTGCCGGTGGGGCCCTGCGCAGCCACCTCGATTGCCGGCCAGCCTGGCCAGGCCGTTGCAGAAGCCGATTCCTCTGGCAAGCTCAAAGGCGCGCTCCATGGCCCGATTTCGCGGGGGGCTTTGGATTTTTGTTGCTTGACGTGGGCGGCACCCCTGTGCTTCTTGCGGCAGCCGCAACTGCCGGTCCATTGCGATGGATCGAGGGTCGCGGCGGTGGTCGTTTGGTTGCTGCTCGCCGAGGGTTGGTGCGGGCGGGCGGCGGCGGCTGGCACTCGAGAAGCACCCGGAGAACCCGAATTGAGACGCATGGCGATTGACCCAAAACTGGCGGAAGACCTGAAATCGCAGGGAGTGCATGTCACTTCCTTCGAGAGCTTGATCAATTGGGGCCGTGCCAGCTCACTGTGGCCGCTGCAATTCGGCCTGGCCTGTTGCGCCATTGAAATGATCGCCGCCACCATGGCCAAGTACGACATGGCGCGCTTTGGCGCCGAAGTGTTTCGCCCGTCGCCGCGGCAGGCGGACTTGATGATCGTGGCCGGCACGGTGACCAAGAAAATGGCGCCGCAAGTCGTTCGTCTCTACAACCAGATGGCCGAGCCGAAATACGTCATCGCCATGGGTGCCTGCGCGATTTCCGGCGGCCCGTTCAAGGATGGTTACAACGTGCTCAAAGGCATCGACCGCTTCATTCCCGTCGACGTGTCCATCCCCGGCTGCCCGCCGCGACCGGAAGCATTGCTCCACGGCCTCATCACGCTGCGCGAACAAATCGCCAAGGAAAAACTCCTGGGGCGCACCCGCGCCCGCCATGCCGATCCCAATGCCGGCGCCGAACTGCCGGTGCCGACATTCGGCCCCCACGATCTGGAACCCACCTTCAACCCGGACCTTTGGAATCCGCCCGCCATCACCCGCCACGCCAGCGAATCATGATGCCCGACCTTGCCGCCATCCTCAGCCGCGTGCAGACGGCTCTGCCCGCCGCTGCCCTCGCGCTGCGCCGCAACCCCGGCCCCGCCGGCCAGGATTCCCTCCTCGTCGCCCCCGCCGACCTCGTCGCAGTCTGCCGATTTCTGCGCGACACCCCGGAACTCGCGTTTGATCTTCTATCCAATGTGACCGGGGTGGACTGGCCCGATCCGGCCACAGCCGACGCGGTGGCCGTGCCGGCGGAGGCAACCGCGCCGGCCGCGTGCGGCTTTCTCGAAGTTGTCTATCATCTTTACTCGACCCCCCGCCGCGTCGGCCCGCTGGTGTTGCGCGCCCGCACCGCGGACCGCGCCGCCGCGGTGCAACTCCCCTCGGTGGTGGCGGTCTATCGCAGTGCCGAGTTCCAGGAGCGCGAAATCTACGATTTGTTCGGGGTGATCTTCACGGGGCATCCCGACCTGCGCCGGATTTTGATGTGGGATGAATTCCTGGACCACCCGCTGCGCAAGGATTACGTGGCGCCGGATGACTACCAATACGAGCCGACCCCTCACGATGCCGTGTTGGAAAAAGCCAAACTGCATTACCCCGCCAAAGCTGAAAGTTGAAATTTTGAATCTGCAAGCCGTGGTTTCCAACTGAGTTTACGAGAATGATTTCCAACCCGTTCATGGCTCCTGCCACCAACCCCGCCGCGCCGGAGCTGGATGAGGATCAATTGCTGCATGTCTCGTTAGGCCCGCAGCACCCGTCCACCCACGGCGTGTTCCGCATGAATGTGGTGCTCGACGGCGAAACCGTCGTCAGCCTCAAGCCGGTCTTCGGCTACCTCCACCGCAACCACGAGAAAATCGCCGAGGCCGTCACCTATCTGTCGTCGATGCCGTTCACCGACCGGCTGGATTACATCTGCCCGCTGACTAACAACTGGGCCTACGCCCGGGCGGTGGAGCAACTCGCCGGCATCGAGGTGCCGGAACGCGCCGAATTCATCCGCGTCATCACCGCCGAGCTCACCCGCCTGATCAACCACACCGCCTTCGTCGGCTTCTTCCTCGGCGACATGGGCGCCTGGGGCTCCGCGCTGATGTATGCCTTCCGCGAACGCGAGAAAATCCTCGATTTGTTCGAGGACCTAACAGGCGCGCGGATGATGTCCAATTTCATGCGGTTCGGCGGTTGCCGCAACGACTTGCCGGCCGGTTGGGCGGCCCGGGCCAGCGAGTTGGTCAACGGCTTCCCGCGCTTCCTCGATGAATTGGAAAACCTCATCATCGGCAACGAAGTGCTGCTGGCCAGAACCCAGAACGTCGGCGCCCTCCCCAAGGAGGCCCTCATCAACGGTGGCATCACCGGGCCGATGTTGCGCGCGGCGGGGGTGGCCTATGACATCCGCAAGGCCGAGCCATACGGGATCTACGAGCGCTTCGAGTTCCGCGTTCCGTTAGGTGAAACCGGCGATTGCTACGACCGGCTCATGATCCGGTTTTTGGAATTGCGCGAGTCGCTGGCCATCCTGCGCCAGGCGCTGGCGCAACTGCCGGACGGGCCGTATATCAACCCGAAGTCGAAGGTCCGCAACTTCAAGCCGCCGGTGGGCGAGGCCTATGCCCGCATCGAGGGGCCCAAGGGCGAACTCGGGTTCCACCTCATCAGCGATGGCTCGGTCAATCCGTTCCGTTACCGCATCCGCCCGCCCAGTTTCATCAATCTGACATTGATCGAGGACATGTGCCTCGGCCTCGACCTCGCGGACGTGGTGGTCATCCTCGGCAGCGTCGATATCGTGTTAGGGGAGGTGGACCGGTGAACCCGAGTCTGGCAAGACGGTGGCGCGGGCATCCCGCCCGCCGCCCCATGCATCCTGCCCGCGGTGGCGCGGCAATGATATCTCTCGCAGCCTGGCGCTGGGCCGAATGTCCGCGCCTCAGGGGTCCGGGCATCCGGCCCGGAGTGGGCCGCTGTCTTGTCAGTCCCGCCCCCGCCTTTCATCTTGCCGCCTAAGTCCATGGAACATTCAGCAGCCATCAAGCGCCTGTCCGATCCCAAACCACAGGGTCGCTGGTCCCTGCCCGGCATCGGCCTGGTCAAAGGCCTGCTCGTGACGGCGACCAACATGCTGCAGAGCTATTACCGCAAGGATCGCATGACCACCGTGCAGTATCCCGAGCAGCGCGCCCCGATCAGCCCGAATTTCCGCAACTTCCCGTTTCTGGTTTATGACGGTGACGACGCGATGGCCGGGTTGCGCTGCACGGCGTGTTCGATTTGCGAGAAGGAATGTCCGCCGCAATGTATCTATATCGTGTTGGACCGCGATGAAAACGGCAAGTCACTCAAGCGCCCCAAAGTGTTTGATATCGATGTGTCGGTGTGCATGAACTGCGGCATCTGCGCCGAGGTGTGTCCGTTCGATTCGATCTATATGGATGGCGAGTATGAGTTGAGCACCTCCGACCGCTTCGGCGGCTTGTTGTTCAACAAGCAGCGCCTGGCGCGCTCGACCAACTACCACGCCAAACTCCGCCCGCTGCAAGCCGCCGAAGTCGCCACCCGCCGCAAGGCCGACGAAGACAAAAAACTCGCCGCCCAAGCCGCCAAGGAAGCCAAGGCCGAGGCCGCCAAGGAAGCCAAGGCCGAGGCCGACAAGGAAGCCAAGGCCGCCGAAGCGTAAGCGGCCACCAGTTCGGGCCCGACCGTTCTTCCGCAACCCGCGGGACGGGGCCAGTCCTGCAAAGTTCACAGTTCCTGATCCCGGTGGAAAATGATTTGGCACATTTGCGCGCGGTTCGCGGGCTTGAATGGTAATGCGGGACGAAGATGGCCACGGATGAAGAGGACTACACAGATTCCACAGATAATGAATGAGTTATAATTTATATGGCGGGCACCTTTAGGGGGAGCCGAAGAGTAGATGGATTGCGGTCATATTTTCCGTGTAATCGTTCGACTGAGCTCACGCCGAAGTCCTCTTCAATCCGAAATCTGTGGTACCCCCCCCCACCCTAACCGGTTCCCTTTCCCTTTTTTAGGATTATGCGCAGGGAGAGTCGGCGCCATGATTGGAGATCAACCGGGTGCTGGCGGCAAGAGGCAGCCACCCTTGTGGCCATGATCGACAAGCCACCCAAGCCGAACAAGCAAATGCTGGATGCGGCAAAGCTCGCCGCCCGCCATGTCGTCATACGCGCTTGAGATCCTGGCGGAGTGCCACGACCAGGCGGGTTCCACCAGTGGCTTGGAATCGGTGGACCTTATCACAGCGGCACACGCAGCCCCTCAGCCGCAGCGAGTTTTCGTTGGTTGGCATCAAAGGTGAGGAATTCACCGGCACCCAATTCCTGGGCCGTTGCCACGTGGAGGATATCCATGGCACGGTGGCCATGGGTAACAGTGTAAAGCTCGCTCAGGCGTTCGGCAGCCGCATGCACCTGTGGCCAAGGACAGGGGACTAACACAACCGCGCCGCCGGCCAAATCCGCCTTCAGGTCGGCCAGCATTTTCATGCCTTGGGCTTTGGGAAATCCTTTGCTGGCATGCTGGCGGTGCAGGCGGACCTGAAAGCGCACCGACTGCCGGAACTCGAAAAGCAACAAGGTCGTCACCTCCAAGGGGCCGGCCATCGTTGCGAAAGCGGCCGCCGCCTTGGCGGAGTTTTCCTGCAAGCGATAAAGCGCGCAAAGAAAGGAAGTGTCCGGGTAACTTGTCATCCCTCCTCACCCTCCAGTTCATCGGCGCGCATCGCTGCCACCTCCTTCAGGGAGAAAGTCCTTTCACCCCAAGTCTCACGCAGCCTGGCCATGATGTCGGGTTTTGCGGGCACGCCAGAGCCAAGGGATGTCGCCAGCGCGGGCACCAAGGTGGCAATGATGCGTCCTCGTTTGCTGATGGACACCGACTCGCCCTCGTGAACCCACGCCTCAATGCGCGGGAATTCATTGCGCAATTCTCGAACGGATGCCGTCTTCATGTGAATCATATTTTGTCTCACATTGCTGATTTGTCAAACCAAAATATCGCCCGTAGTGGTCACCCGACTAACAGCCTTCTCCGCAGCTTGTTTTTTGGTGCCTCAGTCGTTTGCTGAGTTCTGAGCCTGGACGATTTCCCTGGACTATTCCTCTGTCCCATAATCTGCCGCCCTCGACCCCAATAGCGCCGCGCAGGTTGCCGAACTCACCCTCACCCTCATCCGCCAGGAAAAACCCACCGCCCTGATGGTTACCCACTCGGGGCAGCAGGCCGTGCAACTGCCCGAGCGCATCATCATGAGGCACAAGGGCCGGGTGGTGCGCCAATACGTGGGCCAGGAAGAAGACCGCGTGCGCGTCCCCGATCTGTTAGCTGCGTTCGACCAAGTCCGCCGCCGCGAACAACTCGATCCCGCTGTGGCCGCCTTGCTCGCCAACCAATACGGCTGAGCCGCTAACAGACAGGGCTGGCGGCGGAGGTTTCAGCCCGAAATCCGCAGTTCAATTCCTGCAATGGGGACAGAAAACCAGGTTCAGACGCGCCGCCAAGGCACAGTTGCCGGCGCCTTCATGCCATCCGATTGATTGAGAAATCTAGGCGCCGCGCGATTTCCCTACTATTTGTCTGTGGCCAGATTACTGCAATTCGCGTATTGCCCCATGTCTGTGCGTGTATTACAATCCGGCCATGCCAACGCTGGTTCTACGAATTCCAGACGACTTGGCCAGGGAGCTGGAAGCCGAGGCTCGGAGCTGCGATCTTACGAAATCGGAAATCGCCCGCCGCCGGTTGATCGCCGCGGGCGTGCAAAATACGCACACGGCCTCCGGCTTTGACCTCATTGCCGATCTGATCGGCACTGTGGAAGGCGGCCCCACCGATATGAGCGCCCGCAAAAGGCACTACTTGAAAACCCAAGGTTATGGAAAGTCTCGGCTCCCGCAGTGAGGTGCCCACTCCCGGCGTCGTCATTGATGCATCGTTCCTCGTCGCGCTGTGGCGCAAGAATGATCAACACCACTTGTGGGCGGTCCGGCAGGCCCGCCGCCATCCCCCGCCTTGGCTCACCTGTGAGTCGGTTCTCTCCGAGGCTGATCACCTCCTCACGCCTGAGGGTTGCGCCACCCTCCGCCTTGCCTATCGCCGAGGTGCCTTGCGGATTGTGGCTGTCGGTGGCGACGCTTTCCTACCGGTCCTGGACCTGCTCGACAAGTATGCGGATGTGCCGATGAGCGTCGCCGACGCGTGCTTGGTCCGCCTCACGGAAACTCTGCCCGATCCGCTCTTGCTCACCACCGACGCAGACTTCGCGATCTATCGACGCTTTCAACCGATACCAAATTTGATGTTGCGCCATGATCGAGTTCACGGTAGAGTTTTACATGACTGCGAACGGACAGTGTCCCGTGCGGGACTTCCTGCTGGAACTCAAGGTCAGTGCCCCAGGCGACTTCGCGGCGGTAGCTGCAGGGTTGGAGAGGCTGCGTCATCGCCAGTGTCACCGCGAGCCGCTCACCAAGGCACTCAACGACGGGCTGTTTGAGTTGAGGCACGTCGGGAAGTTGAACACGCGGGTGTTGTGGTTTTTCATGAAAGGGCGGCGCATCGTGGCCGTCCACGGTATCCGGAACAAGAGCCGGGCCATACCGGCCCGCGACTTGGATACGGCGCGGGCAAGGATGCGCGAGTGGAAAGAAAGGAACGAATCATGAGTAAAACGAACTTTGATGTCTTTTTGGAAGAGCAACTTCGCGATCCTGATTTCGCGCGACGGTTCGAGCGGGCGGGTGAGGCATGGGATGTCGCGCTGCAAATTGCGGCACTGCGTGAGAAGGCCGGTCTCTCCCAACGCGAGTTAGCGCTTAAACTCGGGACTTCCCAGCAGCAGATCAGCCGCCTCGAATCGCCAGCTTACGAGGGTCATTCATTGAGCATGCTTCGCCGCGTAGCCGGGGTTCTGAGCGCAAAGGTGCGCGTGGTGCTGGAGCCGGATCAACCCCCGCCAGCCAGCCGCCTCGCGGACACGCAGGTCCAGTATCGACCGACGATCTCGGAAGAATAATACGTGAGGAAGCTGACAGATCTTGGGCGATTCAGGTTTCGATGCCTGAGAACACCGTTCTGAAGGATTGACGTCAATCGGGTTGAGAGCCAATTTGACACCTCCCATGGTGCCATGGACTTCAGCGTCCATATTTTTGAGGATCCTGAGAAATGAGCAAGCCAGGAGAGTCCCCTTCCCATGGCGTCACCGCTTGCAGCACCTCCTGCGCGGTTGCCGCCGCCATCCCGACGGCGGGGGACTGGCCTGGCGGGTTGCCGGAACCCATGCATCTTCCCAAAGCGGTGCGGCGCTGGCACCTTCAGTCCAAAGCCGACTGGTCCCACGCCAGCCCGTTTGTCGAGATTTGCACCCCGACACCGATTTCTCGACTCCGGTTTCCGGCACCGTAACCGCAAGTCTTGCGCCGGAGGCCTGACAATCGGACCGTAGAGCTGTATTTACGGTCCCGTGAAAACCACTATCGAACTTCCCGATGTCATTGTGCGCCAGATGAAGATCCTGGCGGCCGAAAGGCGGGTGACTTTGCGCGAATTGGTTTTGCAGGGACTGGAGCAGGTGTTGACCGAGAAGCAGGTGACCGCCCGAAGCCGGGCCAAGAAACTGTTTGCCGCAATGGATGGCCTCCCCGCATTTGCCGCCAAAGATCGTCTCAGTCGCCCGGATGCCAATGCGCGCTGACCTTTTCCTCGGTTGCCACACCGTCTATTCCCAGGATCTCAACCACGGACAAATCTACAGCGGGGTTCGTGTGCTCAATCCCTTCCTGGAATGAGACCTCTCACTTGCTCTGGGAGAAACTCCGGTCTCTGGACACAGCCGGGCGTTCCGCAGTCACGGCCTCGCCTCGACAGCAATGGGCGGGAGCACTTACCCTATCGCCGGAGGCCACCTCTCCTTGAGTGCGGTGGCTCGTCACCGCCTGGGAGGCCACGGCGGGCTTGCCCGCCGTGGCGCGGAGCGTCGCCAGAATCTGCCGCTGCATTTCCAATGCGTTAGAGTGCGTGTGATAAGCGCCAGCGCGACACCGCTGTGGCTCAATCAGGTATTTCCCTGCAGCAAAGGGTTTACAAACCAACCCGATGCCGATATAGTTCTCGCATGGTCAAGCCCGTTCCAAAACTCTCAACAGTCGAAATCGCGCGGCTAATTGCGCAGGCGGGCAAGGTTCCGGCTCCCGCCAGCGTGAGGGTGGAACGCATGGAGGACCAGTATGGCGATGAGGCGCTGCGCCTTGTGGTCGTCTTTCCCGCCAATCTTCCAGTGGAAAAAGCCATGTGGAATGATGTGAAACCACTCGTGGAGAAACTGCGCGATTTCGTTTATAGCAAGGACAACGAGGATCGTTTCGTCTATCTCAAGATCATTCGTCTTGCCGAGGAACCCGTAGCTGCGGAATGAGCCTGCACCATGACCTCTTGGAACAGGCCGGGCATTTGGCCATAAGGGAATCCAAACGCCCGCGGCAGGCGAGTCTCTGTCGGGCTGTCTCCACTGCTTACTATGCCTTGTTTCATTTTATTGGAGAGGAGTCCGCCCGGGCTCTCATCGGAGGCGGGGCCCCTCACAAGGGGCTGCGCCAGTTGGCGTGCCGTTCCCTCGCGCACGGCAAGGTCAAGTCGGTATGCATCGAATTTCAGAAAACCACACCGAGACAATCGCTTGAGCCATTTTGGACCTCCATGCGCGTCGCCGCGAATGCCGATTTGAGGGAGATTTGCAAAACCTTTGCCGATCTCCAGCAGGCTCGCCACGCAGCGGACTATGATCAATCTCAGTCGGTGAGCCGGGCGAGCGCCCTCGACGCCTGCAAGCAGGCAAGAGAAGCCATCGATGCTTGGTACCGCCTGAAATCCTCGGACCCAGTCCTCCTCCACTTCTTTGCCACGGTACTCATCCTCTGGCCCGGCCTCACCCAGCCCGGCGCGGGCGGGTAAAACCGCTCTTCGTCCATGCCCGGCAGCGGTCCCAGAGCCGGGCGGGTCATGCCTCTCCGCGGGGCATGCTGCGACCCCATCCGGGGTCGGATGCGCGGGCAACGAATCGTTCCCGGGGTGGTCGGCCGCACGGCGGCCTCGACCCCGGGCTAATCGCTGCAATCCCTCCGGGATCGGTTGGCCACTGCGGCGCGGCGGAGTCGCGCAGGTGTGGACTGCGTGTGCCAAGCGCCAGCGCGACACCGCTGTGGCTCAATCAGACGGGTGGCGAATTTCTAACATTCTCTCACCCTGTCATGCACGCAAACCGCTCGATAAAGCCACAGAGAAATAGACCTGTCCGAGCCGTGAGTCGTTTGATCCGGCAGGGGGCACGGACCACAAAGAAGTGCGGAAGTATTTGTAACGCATCTAACGAATGTCACCACGCGAGGACTGGTTCGACGCCGAACAAAAAAGCCGGCAGCTGTCAGGCGCCTCTTCTCTTCGGTTCGACGTTGGTTGTTCGACGTTCACATTGCAATCGGCGCGGGCGGTGCCATGGCGCAGATAGAGTGCGGTGGCTCGTCACCGCCTGGGAGGCTGGGGCGGGCTTGCCCGCCGTGGCGCGGAGCGTCGCCAGAATCTGCCGCTGCATTTCCAATGCGTTAGAGTGCGTGCGGCGAGAGCCAGCGCGACACCACTTTGGCTCAATCCGGTATTTCCCTGTCGGGTATTTCTCTTGGTAAGGAAAAAAACTAGGTTATCGTCCCTCGCCAGCCCGAATTCCTCATGGCAATGGGCGGGAGCACTTACGTCAGCACACTGGTCAACCGCCTACTGCGCGACGCCAGGGAGCAGCGGACTCTGGCGGCACACGGTGGGTGCTGGATGCGCAAAGCAAGACACCGCATAGGATAACTTGCGACTGAGGTCTATCAAACCAAATGCAAGTTTTGAAGGACTGGTTCCACTGGCGGTGGTCATCACCGACATGATGAGAATGCGCGGCAGAAAGGAGGCGGAGGATGCCGCGTAAGAGGGATGAAGTCGGAATCAGAGTAAGCGTCCTAAAATCACCCCCCAGGGGCGGGCCGGAATTTTCGCGATTGGGCGGGCTCAGGCGATCTGCTGAGCTGCGGCGGCCAGGGCGGCAGCAAAGCGGGCCGGGGTCAACTCGGCGGCTTGTTCCGGGGTGGCA
>CAIZNN010000189.1 GCA_903934285.1 Akkermansiaceae bacterium
ACAACAGGCACCGGGACCGGCGCGGGACGCTGTGGATGGAACGCTTCAAGAGCGTGCTGGTGGAGGATGGCGAGGCGCTGCGGACGATGGCCGCCTACATCGACCTCAACCCGGTGCGCGCGGGCATGGTCAAAGACCCGAAGGATTACCGGTGGTGCGGCTATGGTGAAGCGATGGGCGGCGGCAAGGCGGCCCGCCTGGGGCTATGCCAGGTGGCCGGTCACGGCGAGCGCGGCGAGGCGGCTTGGAACACCCCCGCCACGCCCAAAGGCATGAGCGCGGCGGAAGTGTACCGCTGCTGGTTGTTTGAGGATGGGAAGACCCGCGAGACCCGCAGGGACAAGGCAGCCAAGGGCGGGTTTTCCACCGCGGCCGCAGAGGTGGAGAAAAAGCGGAAGGGGAAATTGAGCCGGGCCGCGTTGCTGCGCTGCCGGGTGCGGTATTTTTCCGACGGCTTGGTGCTGGGCACCAAATCCTATGTGGACGGGGTGTTTGAGGCCTATCGCGGGCATTTCGGGCCGAAGCGAACGAGCGGCGCGCGGGCGCTGCGCGAAGACGCCCAAGGCAGCCTGTTCACCGCACGCCAGTTGGCGGTGAGAACGGTGGGGTAATCTCCTGAGAGATCCCAAGCAGGGTATTTGACTGACCGGGGCAATGCCAGGTCCCGAGCCTGCGTCCGCTGCCACCGCCTTTGATTGCCGGATGCTGACTTCCTTGGACATGATGCCAGTATAATGCCAGCCATTATCTTGTTGACGGGCTGATTAAGCAATCGCCCTGGGGGGCGGCGGCTCATTTTTCGCCTGCTTGCGCCACGGGACCGGCGCGGCGCGCGTGATTTCCAGTTCCATTTCGCAAAGCCGCCCGAGGTTTTCGGGCTAAAGGGTTGAAGAGCAATTGGTTTTGCCCGTATGCTGGCGGGCGTGACTGGCCACCCCCAAAGCAACCACGGGCAGGACGCGCGGTCGGCCGGCCACGCGGCGGGCAAGCGCCATGAAATCCGCGACAACCGCAAGGCCATTGTGCTGGGCACCCTCATCGGATGGCTGATGAAATTGTTCGCCCTGACCCTGCGCTTTCAGATAGTTGACCGCTGCGGCATCGGCCAGCCAGGCACGCATGCGGCACCGGTGATTTACGCGCTGTGGCACAACCGGTTTTTCACCGTGCCACCGGCGTGGCGGATTCTCTGCGGTCACTCGCGCGAATCGGTGGTGCTCACCAGTGCCAGCCACGATGGGGCGATGGTGGCCCGGGCGATGGCGGTGTTTGGGCTTGGGGCGGTGCGCGGGTCCTCGTCACGGCGTGCGGTGGCCGCCTTGGTTGGCATGAAGCAGGCGATTCGTGACGGCTTCGACGTGTGCGTCACCCCGGACGGGCCGCGCGGCCCGCGCTATGTGTTTCATCCCGGGTTGGTGAAAATCGCCGAAGCCACCCGCACCCCGATCATTCCCGTCCATGTGCGGTTCGACGCGGCGTGGCGCTTGATGACTTGGGACCGCTTTGTCATTCCCAAGCCGTTCAGCCGCGTCCAAGTCATCTTTGATCAGGCGCTCCATGTGCTGCCCGCGGCCGATGCCGCCGCCTTTGAACAGGAACGCCAACGCATCGAAGCCACCCTCCTCGCCGGGGTGGATGACTTGCAAATGCCCCTCCCCGCCAACCGGAAGTCCAAGAGGTAAGCAGTGGCAAAGAAACACCAGAACTCAAGGCCCGGGGGGCATCGATGCCCGGATGCGGGCAACGGTGGAGGTTTTTAGGGCATCACGCTAATCGGTGCTGTACTGGCGGGCGGATTACGCTATGCCACTGGCCAGCCACCATGAACCAACCCCGCATCCTCGACGGAAAAGCCGTCGCCGCCACTGTGCTTGAAGCCTGCCGCAATCAAGCCGCCGCCCTGCACGCCCAAGGCATCACCCCCGGCCTAGCCGTCGTGCTCGTCGGTGAGGATCCAGCCTCGCAAGTCTATGTCGGGTCCAAGGCGCGCACCTGCGCGGAGTTGGGGTTTTACTCGCGCAAAATCGTGCTGCCGGCCACCACCAGCCAGCAGCAACTCCTCGAGGTGGTGCGCGGCCTCAATGCCGATCCCGCCATCCACGGCATCCTCGTCCAATCCCCGCCTCCCAAGCACATCGATGAAGAAGCCATCATCCGCGCCATCGATCCCCGCAAGGACGTCGATGGCTTCCATCCGGAAAATGTCGCCAAGCTCGTGCTGGAGGATCCCACCGGCTTCGTGCCATGCACCCCGGCGGGCTGCATGAATTTGCTAGAAGTGGCGGGCATCGCCACAGCCGGTGCCGAAGCGGTGGTGATCGGCCGCAGCATGATCGTGGGCAAGCCGCTGGCCCTGCTGCTCGTCTCGAAGCGCGCCAACGCCACCGTCACCATTGCCCACTCGCGGTCCCGCGATCTGCCCGCCATCTGTCGCCGCGCCGACATCCTCATCGCCGCGGTGGGCCGCCCTGAAATGGTTAAGGCCGACTGGATCAAACCCGGAGCCGTGGTCATCGACGTCGGCATCAACCGGGTGGCCGATCCGACGAAAAAAAGCGGCTACCGGCTGACCGGCGATGTGGCCTATGAGGAAGTGGCGCCGTTGTGTGCCGCCATCACCCCGGTGCCCGGCGGCGTCGGCCCGATGACCATCGCCATGCTGATGCAAAACACCTTGCAGGCGGCCAGGCAGTTAAGCAGCTGAAGACGGCGGCAGTCCGCACAGAGGTAGTCCGCACAGTCCCCTGTGCGGTCTTCGCCCCGGCCATGCAGCATGGCTGTTGAATTCACCATCATGCGCAGTTTTTTCACCCAAGACCGCACAGAGGACTGTGCGGACCACACTTGCGGTGGGAGTCACGGCGACCGTTCAATTGGTTAGGTCCGGGTTCATGGGTCCGGGCGATTTGGAGATCGCCCCTGCTTGTACATTTGCGTTTCCATGGTGGCTTGGGCATGCCATGCTGCCGCTGTCATGCGTGTTGCCGTCATCAATCTTGTGGGTCTGTCCCGCTCGCTGCTCGGGCGGCATCTGCCGGGGCTCACGGCGTTTGCCGACAAGCACGGGTTGCAATCCCATGTGCCGGAGTTTCCGGCACTCACCTGCCCCGCCCAAGCGTCGATGCTCACCGGCAGCAACCCCGCCAAGCATGGCATCGTGGCCAATGGCTGGTATGACCGCGAGGCGGCCGAAGTGCGTTTCTGGAAACAAAGCAATCACCTGGTGCGCGGCACCAAGATCTGGGACACCCTGCGCGGCGACATCCCCGGCTTCACCTGCGCCCAGTTGTTCTGGTGGTATAACATGTATTCCACCGCCGATTTTTCCGTCACGCCGAGGCCACTCTATCCGGCGGACGGGCGCAAGGTGTTCGACATCCACACCCAGCCGATGCTGTTGCGCGACGACCTCAAACAAGCGCTCGGCCCATTCCCGTTTCCCGCGTTCTGGGGGCCGGCGGCAGGCATCGCCTCGTCCGAGTGGATCGCCGCCTCCGCCCGCTGGATCGAAACCCGCCACTCGCCCACCCTCAGCTTCGTCTATCTGCCGCACCTCGATTACCCGCTGCAGAAGTTCGGTCCCGACGCCGCGCAAATCCCCGCCGAGCTGGCGAAGATCGACCGCGTCGCCAGCGAGTTGATCCACTACTATGAATCTCGTAATGTGCGGGTGCTGGTGGTGTCCGAGTATGGCATCTCGCCGGTCAGCCGCCCGCTCCACCTCAACCGCTTGTTCCGCCAGCACGGCTGGCTCCAACTCAAGAACGAACTCGGCCGCGAAACCCTCGATTGCGGCGGCTCCCGCGCGTTCGCCGTCGCCGACCACCAGATCGCCCATGTCTATGTCAACGACCCCGCGATCCGCCCCGCCGTGCGATGGTTGTTAGATAACACCCCGGGCATCGCCGAGGTCCGCTGCCCGGCCGACACCTGGGGCGCCGGCCCCGCCACCGAACGCGCCGGCGATTTCATCGCCGTCGCCGCGCCCGACACTTGGTTCACCTATTATTTCTGGGACGACGAGCGGCTGGCACCCGACTACGCCCGCACCATCGATATCCACCGCAAGCCGGGCTACGACCCGTGCGAGTTGATTCTCGACCCGCAGCTCACCTTGCCCAAACTCAAGATCGCCCGCTTTCTGCTCAAGAAGAAGCTCGGCTTGCGCGGCTTGCTCGAGGTCATTCCGCTCGATGCCACGCTGGTCCGCGGCTCCCACGGCCGCGACCAGGTGCCGGAGGCCGAGCGCCCGGTCGTGTTAGGGTCGGCCCGACCCGTCACCACCACCTCCGACGTGTACCACGCCATCCTCGATGCCGTGCGGAGCTGATGGAGTCATGATCAACCGAAGGTCACAATCTCAAAGCACCCGAACACCCGGTAGTCGGCCTCATGGTTGGTGATGAGCTTGCGGATTCCGGCAGTGCGCAACGTCGCGGCCAGCAGCGTATCCAACAGGCGTTTGCGCCCAAGCTGGTGCACCCGCAACCACTCGAAAAAATCCGTCACACCGCGCCCATCCGGAAAAACCCGCAGCACCTCTGCCGCTTGCCACCAATGCTCGGCGCGCGAGATGGCCTCGGTCAGGCTCAACGGCTGCGGCATCCGCCGGGCGTCGGTGACCACATGAATGAACTCCGCCAGCGTTTGCGGAGCCACGGCCAAGTCATGACCGTCGGTTAGCAACGCGCTGAGCAGGGCGTCGGCCTGATGGTGAAAGGGGTGCTCCTTCACCTCAACAGCAACCAGAAAATCCGTGTCAATCCCGTGAATCATCCAGCATGTCCCCCAGTATGTCATCCTCTGCCGTCAAGGGCTGAATCGGGCCGCCCACACTCGCCGGATTGCGCTTGCGCAAGCTCGTTCGCCGCTGCATGTGCGTTTGCCGGTAGAGCTCCATCGCCTCACGGATCAACTCCGATGCCTTCCGATCCACACGCTTCGCAAAAATCTGGAAATCCTCGTAGACCGGCTCCGATACATTGATAGTTACAGTCTTCATACCTGTAGACTAATGTATCGTCGCGGCGTGTCAAGGTTTGTCCCGGTGCCAATTTTCCAGCCTGGATGCTTTCGCGTTCGACCTCGAAATGAGCAGCGCAGTGTAAGCGGACCAAGCCACCCAACGTAAGCGCTCTATGAGTGGGCATCGGAAGCTGCTGGCCGGTTTTGCGTAGATAGCATACACAGGTGTGTATGTTACGTATGAGTCGGCACGCTTCAGCTCAGACAGGCCGTGGCTTCAACGTCCACGACC
>CAIZNN010000190.1 GCA_903934285.1 Akkermansiaceae bacterium
AGCACGCTGAGCCTCAGCGACAACGCCGTAGCTAACAGCCAGGGCGCCGCCGCAACGGGCGCCTACCGCCTGATGACCTATACCGGGACCCTCACCGGGACTTTCGGCACGGTGACCAATCCGCTCGGCGCCACGCTGCATGAGAGCGTGGTTTACGGCGGCGGCAACGTCGATCTGAACCTCTACCGGCTCGCCACCGCCACCGCTCCCGTCGCCAGCGCCGCCTTGGGCAACGCGCGCGTCGGCAGCCCGTTGACAGGCAGCGCGCAGGTGACCAGCAGCGCGTCGAGTGATGGATTTTCGGAACTTCTCAAGGCGACGGTCACGGGCTCCGGCACCGGCTTTACCGGCGTGGCCGGTGGCGGCAATGGCACGCTCAACTACAGTCTCGCCACCAGCGCGGCGGGCATCCAGAGCGGCAGCGCCTCGGTGGTTCTCAAATCCACGGGCGCCGGCAGCTACGCCGACACCACCTTGAGCACGACGTCGGTGGCGCTGGGCGGGACCGCCTATGACTATGCGAACCCGACCTTGAACACGACCGGGCCGGTGGCCTTTGGCAATGTCCACGTCGGCGCGGCCAATCCGACCGCCAACCTGTCGATCACCAACACCGCGGTCAGCAACGCCAGCTATCAGGATAAACTGAATGCCAGCGCTTCGACCGGCAACCTGAAAGTGACGGGTAACAGCTTCACCGCGCAGACCGCCGGAACCACCGGATCGCTGACTCTAACAGCAGGCGCCGCCACCGTCGGTTCACTGGCCTCGTCCGTGACCCTGGGCTATGTGAGCAACGCCAACGGCGTGAGCGGGCTGAGCAATAGCAACCTCACCAACGGCTCGATCACCACCACCGGCCAAGTCTATTCCGGCCAGAGCAGTTGGAGCGGTGGCAGTGGCTCGTGGGGCACGCTGACCAGCGGCTTCGGCTCTAACTGGGGTGCCGATCAAGGGTCGCCGGGTCTTGACGCGGGCTTCATCGGAGTGGACAGCGCCACCCTCAACGGTGCCGGTGGCACCGTCGCGCTCGATGCCGCCAGCCCCAGCCTCAATGCGCTAACCCTCAACGGCAGCGGCGCTTATACCCTGGCCCAAGGCAGCGGCGGCAGCCTGTCCCTGGCCGGCACCGCCCCGGCCATCACCTCCAGCGGCAGCAATGTCATCAGCGCGCCGTTAGTCCTAACCAGCGCCACCGCCGTGGCGGTGACCGGCACCCTCGGGCTCAGCGGAGCAATCTCCGGCAGCTTCGCCCTCACCAAGAGCGCGGCGGGCATTCTTACCGTAAGCGCCAACAACCTCTACAGCGGCGGCACCACCGTTACCGCGGGCTCTTTACTGGTCAGCAACACCAGCGGCTCGGGCACCGGCTCAGGAGCGGTCACCGTGGCTGGCGGGGCCACCTTGGGCGGCTACGGCACGATTGCAGGGAACGTGGAGGTGTCCGGCACGCTGGCACCGGGCGCCTCGATCGGGCTCTTGACGGTGGACGGGGATTTGTCCCTGACCAACGGTTCGACTTTCGCCTACGAAATGGATTCCAGCTTGGATAAAACCCTTGCTGCAGACCTCCAGCTTGTCGGGGGCACAATAGGAGTTGCCATTGGCACCAATGTCGCCCTGACCCTCACTGATCTGGCGGGCGGAGTGTTTGCGGCCGATACCACCTTGTCGTTGCTCCAATACGCAGGGCAGTGGAACGGCGGGTTCTTCACCTACGGGACTAACGAATTAGCCAATGGCGAGGCGTTCGCCGACACCTATGGCAACCAATGGACGATCGTCTATGATGCCCTCGGCGGCGGCGATAACTTTGCCACTCAACTCGATGACAGTCATTTCATCACCCTGAGCAACATCTCCGCCGTGCCCGAACCGGCCAATTTGTTAGCATTGTCCGGACTGGTGAGTTCCGCCCTGTTGCTGCGCAGCCGCCGCCGCACGCGCGTGGCGTGAACGCCAAAGCGGGGCATGGGCGGGCCATCGGCCAAGATGCATTCTCACGAATGCGCCTGCGCGCACAAGCGCCGCGGCTCAGCACGCTTCGTAGGCGCGCTGGTGCCAGCGCGGGGGGATGCCCGGCAGCTCATCAGTCGAGCCCACCATTCAACATCGAACATCGCCAAGATATATTATCCGAGGGCGGCGAGTTCGGCGGCGAGGGCGGGCAGGCTCATCGCTTCCGTGTTGGCGGCCATCGGAAAGCACTCGCTGCCACCGTGAACATAGAATGACCGGCTCGGGGCGATGTCGGCCAGGGCATGATGGTTGCCTTTCTGTAGCCCGGGCGACGTGCTCCGCTTGATCTCGATGGCCCACACGCCATGTCGGGCACCAAGCTCAAGCACCAGATCGATCTCCGCGCCGGCCGCCGTGCGATAGAAACCCGCCTTGGTGCCTGGCGGGCAAACCGCAAGCAGGTTTTCAATCACAAAACCCTCCCAACTCGCGCCGATGACCGGGTGCCCAAACAACGCATCGAAATCCCCGATGCCGAGCAGGGCGTGCAGCAAGCCGCTGTCCCGCACATATGTCTTGGGCGATTTAACGAGGCGCTTGCCGACATTCCGATGATACGGCGGCAGGCGGCGCACCAGCAGCAGGTCCACCAG
>CAIZNN010000191.1 GCA_903934285.1 Akkermansiaceae bacterium
AGTGGTAAATCACGGGCTTCTCCGTCGAGTCCTTCCACGGCGCAATGAATCGAGCACGCATATAATGCAGACTCACAGGAAAATCCATCAAGTCAAGTACTTTTCCTCAAGAGGAGTTTCCACTTGTATCTCTCCTTCCCGAACGCAAACCGCCGGTCCACCACCCGGCTCACGCAGTGGTAAATCACGGGCTTCTCCGTCGAGTCCTTCCACGGCGCAATGAATCGAGCACGCATATAATGCAGACTCACAGGAAAATCCATCAAGTCAAGTGCTTTTCCTCAAGAGGAGTTTCCACTTGTATCTCCACTTGTATCTATCAAGAACCCGCACGCCAGCGACTTGAGTTTCGGTTCGTCATGGTCCGGTGACGAGCATCGGCTCGCCGCGGGTGGTGATCTGGATTTCCAGCCAGGGTTTGGGGCCGCTGCTGGGGGCATCCAGTGAGACAGTTAGAGGGCCGGTGGGAATCTCGCCGCAACCGCTGATACTCAGCGTACGGAGCGGGTTCCAGTTGGCGTCGCACACCGTCACCGTGTCGCCGCCCTGATATTCCAGGTATTCGCCGCTGGCCACCGTGCCCGTCATCGTCAGGTGCCGGTTGCCGAGGGCGAGCACCGGATTTGTCAGGGTCACCGGGATTTCGGCCAGTGCCTGGAGCCGGCGTACCGTCACCGCCGGTTTGCTGCGGGCCGGGAGGTAGCCGAAGCCGAGGTTGACCGCGCCCACATGAGCGTAGTCGCAGTGTTTGGTTTGCATGCGCCAGCCCCAACAACTCTGGGCCCAGGCGACTTCGCCGTTAGGGATCTCGATCCAGCGGCGGCCGGTGAAGTCGATCGGCACGGCGTAGTCGCGGGCACCTTGGCCGCAAATCTGCACGAGCAAGGTGGCGCCGCTGCCGTCCCCATCGACCTCGAGGCCCAAGCCGCGGCGGTCGGACAGGTCCAGCGCGCCGCTCCAGAACGGAAGCTCGCGGCTTTCCCAACGTTCATTTTCCTCGGCATGGTCGGCGGCCACCCGCAGCAGGTCGCCCTCCCGGGTCACGCTGGACGCTCCTTGGTGGCGCAGTTCCTGGCTGGCGCTTGGCATCAGCCGCAGATTCGGTTTGGCGCCCTGCGGCGTGGCGCTGGCGCCGGCATTGCCCGCGGTAAACGGGTCGGCGGCGGGGTCGGCGGCGGGGTCGGCTGCGGCCGCATCGCCCGTGGCGGTGGCGGTGGCGGTGCTCACTGGCGGGCCATCCGGCGCGAAGCCCCACAGCACGCGGATGACAAAACCGGGGACTTGCGGGCGGTCGGGCGCGATCAATTCGACGCGTGCGCCGGTTTTGAGGAATTGGCGCGGCCCGATCGGCCCATGCTCCTGGCCTAACTGCCAGGGAATGTCGCCCGCGGCGCGGGTCAGCACCCGCACCGGCACGAGGGCGTAGCCATTGGCGGTCTTTCGTGGCTCATGGACCACGGGCGACTGCAGATGATGGCAGCGGTTGGGCATGCCGGTTGCCGGCCGGTGCATGGTGGCCTGCAACGCGGCATGCTGGTCTGCGGTGAGCAGGCGGCTAACCGCCTTCCAATCGAGGATGGTCTGGAGCATCCGGTCGGTTAGGCCGAAGCGCCGCAGCTCGTCCGCCGACACGCTGAACAGCGGCTCGGGCCGGCACAGCCCAAGGCCGCCGCCATAGTGGCCCTGGCTGAGGAAAAAATTCGCGTCGAGCATGGCGGACGCCTGGCGCGACGGCGAATCGAGTTGGACCGGGGCATTCCAGCCGCTGTGGGTGAAGGCGCACAAGCCGCGCAGCAGGCGGCGGGTGGAATTGAGACGGTATTCGAAATTGGCGCGCGGCGCGCCGCCGCTGCTGTCGTGGGCGGTCACCGGAATTGGCAGGTTCTGGTAGACCAGGCTGGCGAATTTGCGGTAGCCCCAGCGGCCGTTATAGCAATGGATCTCGGCCCCGTCGTATTCGGTGTGGGCGATGCGGCAGCGTTCTAACAATCCTGCGAACTCTTTCGCCATCTCCTCCAGCAAGGGCGAATCGTTGTCGGGCACGAAGTTCTGGTTGTAGGCGACCACCAGGGCTTGCGCGCCGTCACCGCCGGCGTGCGCCGCCTTGACGGTGCCGAGGGCGCCGCGCCGGCAGTCTGTTAGAATCCAGCCGCCGTCCGGGGATGGCGCGAAGGCGCCGACTTCTATCAACTCGTCGGCGATTCGCAGCACGTTGAATTCGAAGAACGAGGGCAAGCCGGCGGGGCGGCCCGGCGTTTTGTCGTCGCCGCCGCCGGTCCAGGTGACCGGCGAGGTGGGGGTGAGGGTGAGGGTGCGCGCGTCGGCGGTTAGAGATTGGTCCAGCGTTGCCTGGGCCCAGCTTGCGAGGTGGCGGTCCGGGCGGGTGCCGATGTGGTGGGCGTCTTGTTTGCCGATGCCGCCGCTGACGTAGTGGATTTTGAGTTGCATGCCCTTGGCGGCGAGTTCGTCGCTGAAGGCGCGCAGGTCGAGCTCGCCGCGCGGGAACACCGCGCGGTTGACAAGCACATGGCTATTTTGAGTGGGCCAGAAGCCATCGCTGCGCCAGGTCTGGGTGAACAGATAGATCTCCTTGGCCTGCATGCGTTCGGCATAGGGCAGGCCGGCGCGCAGTTCGTCGAGGGTCTTGCCATCCAGGATCAGCTGACTGCGGTCGGCAAACACGCGCTGCCAATTTGTCACCCAAGCGCGGGCGCGCTGCAAGGTCCAGGGGCCGGCGACTTTGGGATGGGCCATTTGCTCCTCGACCCAGATATGCAGCAACGCCTCGTCCTCGTCGGCATCGTCCGCCGCAGTGTAGAAGGCCATGCCGCCGAGGTTGCCGGGGGCGACCGCATGGCCGAGATGATCCCAACGGAATTCGATCCAGTTGTGACCGCCGCCGACCTCCGCCATCCAGTCCAGGTCGATGGCGCGGAACCGGCGCTTGCCGGCGATATCATGGAATGCCACGCGCACGCCTTCGCGATCAGTGGCGATGCCAGTGACGGCGGCGATGCGCAAGGCGAGGTGGCGGGTGCCCCGGCTGATCTTGAACACGACCTGCCGGCTGTGGTCGTTAGAGTGCGCGATGAGGCGGTCCTTGCCGTCGAGGCGCAAGTCGCTGAGCGGGATGGCGCTCTCCTTGCCTTGGGCGTCGCGCTGCATCACCGCGAAGACCGGCAGGTCGCTGCGGAACTTGATAGGTTCGGCGCCGGGACGGGCCAACGCCTGGTCTGCGCCGCCGTGCCCGTTGAAGGTGATCTCCAGCGGTTCGCTGGAGAGGGTCGGGGGAGGAGGCCCGGGCAGTGTTTGTTGCTGCGCCGCAAGGCCGCCGCCAAGCACGAGGTGAATGAGTCCGATGTGGATGGTGTTGCGCATGTTGGGCTGGGGGCCGGGAGAATTGCTGGTTGGTCTTGGTTTCCAGAGTCCTGGAAACCGCCAACGGGTTGTCGTCAGGTCAAATTCCTCGTCTTGGGTCTGAGGCGGAGCCTCGCTATGCGCACTGTTGTGGTTGGCCTGCCGGCGTCGCCGTCGGCGGCGGACCGTGCAGCCTAGCCCGGGGAGGGGATTTCGTCCATCCTATGTTCTTAGGATGGTGCCGCAGGGAACTGTGGCCTCGCCCCCGCCGGACGCCCCGGAGGTGCGTCCCTGCCAGGTGCGGCGCTCCATGTGCGGCGCTGGCGCATGGCAGGGACGCGGTGCCGACGGGTCGGGCTGGGCCGCTATTCAGGAGCGGGTGATTTTGAGCCGGATGAATCGTTTGGCGGCAGCACTGACAGGTGTGGTGTCGGTCGCTTCAAAATGGCTGGAGGTGTTGACGGTGACGGTGGCAGGAAACCAATGCAGGAGATCCGCGGAAACTTCCGCGTCCCAGATCAAGCCGACTGCGGCAGGGTTTTTGGTGGCGGCAAGAGTGATGTATTGGCCGCTGGAGCTGGTAATGGCCGGCATGGTGCCGCCAACTGCCGGATCGAGCGCCAGCGCGTATTCCACCAGGGTGGGGATGCCATCGCCATCGGGATCGCCGTAGTCGGCGGCATCAGGTGGCAGGCCATGGGTGGTTTTCCATTGTTGATAGGCGGAGAGCGTCGCCGCCTGGCCGATGCCGTCCGGCGCCGAGATGGTGGCGCGCAGCACCGCGGCGTCGCCAGAGATGGTGCCGTTGTTGCCCACGACGAAATCGACGATGCTGCCGGCCTGGACGGTGGCTTCGACGTCGAAGAATGATTCCGGCAGAATGCCGGTGCTGGGCGAGCCGGCCACAGCATATCTCTCGACGCCGTCGACAAGGATGTGGAAATCCACGCTGTCAAACCCGCTGGCGGCGAGTTCGCGGATGGATCCATGAATGCTGACGGGGCCGGCGGCCGCCGAGTCGGCGATCCAGCGGGCGATCACATAGGGGTAGAGATCCTTGCCCAGGAAGCTGCCCCCGGGATGCATCGAGACATCGGCGTTGCGGATGAACACGCTCTCCGCGACGACGGCCTTGTTGCTGATGGCAGGCAAGTTCCAGCCGACGCTGCCAGTGGGTTGGCCGTACTTGTCATTGGCAGAGCCGAGCCCGATGTTGCCGGCGTTGCCCACTGCGCGGGTGGTGAGGGTGTCCCAAACCGGCCCCTGTCCGGCTGCGGTGTTAGGACTGACCTGGTTGGAAGCAAGAAACCGCCATTGCCCGGTGGCGGGGGGACTCGTGCCCGCAATGGCCGCGTCCACTCCGCCGCGCACATCGGCGAGCACCTTCCAGGCAGCGGCACCCGGCGCGCCATACCAAAACGTCGCCGCCTTGTAGTTGAGCGGTTCGTCGCCCCAGGCTTGAATTTCCTGGTCGCGCTGCAGCGAGTGGCGGAAAGGAATTGCGTCGAGCGCGTTGAGTCGTGAATTGACCGTGGTTCCGACGCCGGTGTTGGCGTTGCCTTGCGGTTGGCCGGAAAAGGGATGTGTGAATATCGTGGCCACGCCCCAGGAATAGTTATAGTAATCTTCCGTTCCGGTGCCGAACACGCGCGGCATGATCGCGCCGCTGGCAGGCGAGGCGTCCACCCAGATTTTCTCGTCGCCCTCGCCCCACCACCCGCTGGTGCCGCCGGCCGGCTTGGTCACCACCAGGGTGTCGCCGAGGAAAATGCCCTGTCCTTTGACCCGCAAGTACGTCCAGTCTTGGTTTCTGCCACCGGTCCACGCGCCGCCACCTTGCCCACCGGCCGTGATGTTGTTCTCGGCGCGGTAATTGGCATGGAAGTACATCGACTTGTCAGTCCAGGCATAGTCGCCGCTGGTGGCGGTCAGCGCGGCGGTCACCTGTTGGGTGCTGCTGTAATTGACGATGCGTAGGTCGACGGCATATTGATAGGGGAGCGGCCAATAGGCGCTGAGCGTGCGGGTCGCCGGATCCACGGTCCGGTAATAGTCGCGCACCGGATTGAGCTGGTCCGGTCCGGTGCCGAAGAATGTGCCGACGGGCACCTCGACGGTCATGTGCTGGTCGCAGCGGATTTCGACGCGGCAATTTTGCAGGGCGTCTGGCATGTTAGACGCGGTGAGGGTCAGCTGGAGCATGCGCACCGCGCCACTGCCGCCATTGAAAAGCGCCTGCACGGCCTGTCCGTTGGTTAGGGTGGCGGTATGCGTCAGCGTCCGGGTGTTGGGGGAATTTAGCGGGGCGCCGGGCGGGTTGGTTAGGGCGGCGTTGGTGGTGGCGAGTTTGGCGGTGGTGGCGCCGGGGGTGGCAGTGGTGAACGACGTGACCGGGGTGTCTGGCGGGTATTTGCGATAGCCGATGTTATACCAGAAATTGGCCGTGCCGGCATAGGTCACGACGATGCTTTTGGCGTAGGGGATTGGGGCGTGGAGCACGTAGCAGAGGGCGCCATTGCCCCAGCCGGGCATGGTGGACGAGAGCGGCGAGCCGAAGCTGGGATTGCTGCCGATGACGGCTGGGGCGGTGCCCTTGAGCGCGGCGAGCGGCGTGGTGTTGCCATCGATATAGAACCTCAGCGAGTCGCTGCTGAGGCCGCTGGCCGCGGTCCACATGCGCGTGATGGCGCCGGGTCCGCTGTCTGACAACAGGATTTTCTCACCGCTGGTCTCCCCGTTGTAGGTTCCATGATAGTTGCTCCCGTCAACCCCATTGGCATACCACGCACTCCAGTCAGCGGTGCCGGGGCCGACATCAGAATGCTGATCGTGGCTGCTTGACACATAGAGCTCGTAGCTGGGGAATCGCGTTAGGTTGTCCCGGAGGGTCATCTCGTCTAGCAGACCGGCGAAGTTCAGGTTGGGGTCCGGCATGGCCACGCTGAGTTGCTGGGCGAGTTGCGGCGCCGCATGCCAATTGGCATCGCCCGGCTGGTCGGCGAGGATATGGGCTGTGCCCGCGCCCTTGAGGGTGACGGTGCCATCGCTGGCGACCGTTGCCACCGCGGTGTTGTCGCTGGCATACGAAGCGGTCAAACCCGAACTTGCCGTGGCGGGATCGGCAAACGGGCCATCGCCCAGCGTTTTGGCAAGCGTGAGTCCGAGGTTGAAGCTGAGGGTCTGGCCGGCCTTTTCCGCGGTGGGTGTCACGCTGATTGCAGCGGAGTCGGCACTCTCGCCCTGCCCGGTGGTGGCCGACACCACATAGTAATAGGTCGTGCCGATGGTCACCGGGCTATCCGAGTAGCTGGTAGCCGCGGTGGCTGCGCGCAAGACCTGCGCGCTGCTGGACGTCGAGCGTTTCACCTTGTAGCCGCTGGCGCCGGGGGCCGCCGTCCATGTTAGGACGACCAACCCGGGTGTGGGCACGGCCGCCAAGCCGGTTGGCGCGGGCGGCACGGGGATGAGCGTGGCCGCCTCGTTGAGGCTGCTGGAGGACACCCGGATTTCATCGTACTGATAGACGCCGCCTTCATAGGCGAGCAATTGGAGGTGGTCGCTGGTGGCGAACGAGGCCTTCTGCGTGGCGCTGAGGGTGGTGCGCTGCATGACGTTGTCGCTGGCGCTGCCCTGGCTGGCGGCGTTGAGTTCCGCTTCGGTCAGGCCGCCGCTCTTGAAATGGTCGTATTGAGCGGCGCTCAGGATCCATGAGGTGATGGACTGGCTGGTGGCGCTGCCCGCCGGCGGGAGGAGATTGTCAACCCTGTAGAGGATCAGATAGGTCGTGTTCTGCGACAACGCGGTGCCGCCCGCGTTAGGGTTGATAGACGGCGGATTGGTGTTGCCCCCCACCCGGATGTCGCAGGTGGAAGCCCCATACCTTTTGGGAGCCACGCCGAAGTTGACGTTGGCGTCATAGTCGGTGGCCGCGGCATTTTTTCTAACATAGAAATCAGCGACCTTGGTGGTGCCATCCAAGGGGGTGATGGACTGGAACAAGAAGCTGCCCCACAGGGTTCCGGTCTGATTGACGCCGAGCGGGCGCGAGGCGGCAAGCAAGCCCGCCGGAGCATTGAGCTCGGCGCAGCCTGAGCCGCTGCCCACCGGCAGGTCGCTGAAGGTCAGGCCGCTGTTGCGGTAGATGCCCTGGCCGGTCCAAGTGCCGGCCAGGCCGGTGCCGCCGCTGCCGGCGAGGGTGGAATTGTCGGCCTGCGGGGAGTAGCAGAATCCTTCGTAAACAAGCATGGCGGCGCGGGCCGGGGCCGCGGCACATATCAGGCTCAGCACCGCCAGTGGCAGTGCGTTTGTCAGGGGATTGCTAGTGAGGCTTCGCCTCAGACCCAAGACCACAAGACCCAAGACGCAAGACGAAGAGATTTGACCTGACGACAACACATTCGGTGTTTCAAGGACTTTAGTGAGGCTTCGCCTCAGACCCAAGACCACAAGATCCAAGACCCAAGACGAAGAAATTTGACCTAACGACAACACATTCGGTGTTTCAAGGGTTCTAGTGATGAGCGCGGCGCTTACTGTGCTTGCACGCGCACGAACAACCTGCCGTTGAGAGCGGCGGCCGAGAGTGTGACGGCCATCGTCTCGACCTCGCCATGGGTGGCGGCGACACTCTGGCCTGCGCCCGCAGGAACGTCCTCGGTCCAATTGACCAGGTCCGTGGAGGTCCACACCGTGTAGGCGAGACCGGTGAGAGCCCGGATGCGCCGGGTGTATTGGAACATGCCGCTGGCATCGAGCTGCATGCTGATGGGGTTGAGCGAGGAGCCGCTGGTGGGATTGAGGCCAAAGGCGTATTCCTGTTGGTTGGTCAGCCCGTCGTTGTCGGGGTCGGAGCCGGGCAAGGTGTCCGTGAAGGGCGCCCCAAAGTCCGTGGCGTTCCACGTGGTGTAGTCCGGCATGGCCCCAGCGGGCACCACCAAGGCGAGGCTGGTGGCCGACACCCGGATCTCATCGTAGCAATAGTCACCGAATTCATGGGCCAGGAATTGGAGATAGTCGCTGCTGGCGAATGACGCCTTCTGCGAGGCGGTGAGTGTGGTGCGCTGCATGATGTTGTCGCTGGCGCTGCCCTGGCTTGCGGCGTCGAGTTCCGCCTCGGTCAGGCCGTCGCTCTTGAAATGATCATACTGGGCGGCGCTCAGGATCCATGAGCTGATGGTCTGGCTGGCGGCGGCCCCGGCCGGCAGGATGAGATTGGCCACCTTGAAGACAACCAGATAGGTCGTGTTCTGCGACAAGGCGGTGCCTCCCGTGTTAGGAGTGATCGTCGGCAGGGTGGTCCTGCCGCCCAGCCGGACGTCGCTGGTGATCACATCAGCCGCCTTGGGCGCCACCCCGAAATTGACGTTGGCGTCATAGTCGGAGGCCGTGGCATTTTTTCTCACATAGAGGTCGGCCACCTTGGCGGCCCCTTCCAAGGGGCTGATAGATTGGAACAAGAAGCTGCCCCAGAGGGTGCCCACCTGGTTGACGTTGATTGGGCGCGAGGCGGCGGTCACGCCTGTCGCAGCCGTGACTTGGGCACAGCCTGACCCGCCACCCACCGCCAGGTCGCTGAAGGTGAGGCCGAGCGCGCGATATTTCAGCGCGCCCGTGCCGGTGGCGGACCAATTGCCGCCCAGCCCGCTACCGCCATTGAAATTGGCGCCGTCCAGCGTGGCATTATCGCTCTGGGTGGGGTAATTGAACCCCTCATAGACGGTTAGGCCAGCGGGGTTGACCATGATTGTGAAGTCTTGTTCAAAGGAGCGCCCCGTGGTGTCCGTGGTGCGGATGCGCAGGCCGTAGCTGTTCTGCGTTGCGCAGGCGAAAACCGCCGCGGTCTGCAGCGTGTCGCCACTGATCGAGAACGCCGCGGTGTCGCCGCCGACCAGCGTGTAGGTGAAGGTGTCGCCCGGGGTCGGGTCGGTCGTGCTGAGGGTGCCCACCGCCGTGGCGATCGGCTCGTTTTCTAACACGATGGAAGCGGATAGCGCGAGGCCGGTGGGGGCGATTGAGCCCACCGTGATGGTGAAGTCCTCTTCGAAGAACAGGGCGTCTGCGTCGGTGGTGCGGATGCGCACGCTGTAGCTGTTTTGAATTGCGTAGTCAAAAACCGCCGCCGTCTGCAGCGTGTTGCCGCTGATAGAGAAGGCGGTGGTGTCGCCGCCGACCAGCGAGTAGGTGAAGGTGTCGCCCGGGGTTGGGTCGGTGGTGCTGAGGGATCCCACCGTGGTGGCGAGCGGTTCGTTCTCCAACACGGTGGAAGCGGATAGGGCGAGGCCGGTGGGGGCGATGGGGACCACCGGCAGCACCGTGATGGTGAAGTCCTTATCGTAGAACAGGTTGGTGGCATCGGTGGCGCGGACCCGCACGCTGTAGCTGTTTTGGGTCGAGTAGTCGAAAACCGCCGCGGTCTGCAGGGTGTCGCCGCTGATTGCGAACGCGGCGGTGTCGCCGCCGACCAGCGAATAGGTGAAGGTGTCGCCCGGGGTCGTGTCGGTGGTGCTGAGGGTGCCCACCGTGGTGCCGGCCGGGGCGTTTTCCGACACGCTCGCAGTGCTTAGCGCCACATCGGTGGGCGCGCCGGCCACTGGCACCACATCCGCCAGGCTGGTGGCCGACACCCGGATTTCATCGTACATGTAGTTGCCTTGGGCATCATAGAACGCCAGAAAGTGCAGATAGTCGTTAGTTGAAAACGACGCTTTCTGGGTGGCCGTGATGCTGGTGCGCTGCATGATGTTATCGCTGGCGCTGCCCTGGGTGGCGGCGTTGAGTTCCGCTTCGGTGAGTCCCTCGCTCTTGAAGTTGTCGAATTGTGCGGCACTCAGCAGCCAGGCGGTAATGGACTGGCTGGTGGCCGCGCCCCCCCATGCGATGAGGTTGTCGACCTTGTAGAGGACCAGATAGGTTGAGCCCACCGCCAAGGCCGTCCCCCCGGAGTTGCTCGCAATGGACGGAGGATTGGTATTGCCACCCAGGCGCACGTCGCCTTCAGGCCCGCCATAGCGCTTGAGTCCCACACCGAAGTCGGTGTTACTGTCATTGTCGCTGAAGGCGCTGGATTTCGTCACATAAAAATCCGCCACGTGGCTGTCAGACATGCTTGCAGCGGCGACGGGGGTGAACAAGAAGCTGCCCCACAGCGTGCCGGTCAGGTTCACGGCCGGTTTGCGGAATGCGTGCGACATGCCAACGACTTGGGCACAGCCCGAACCGGCGCTCACCGCGAGGTCGCTGAAGGACAAGCCCGCGCTGCGGTAAATGTAGGTGCCGGTGCCGGACCAATTCCCGCTCAGGCCGCTACCGCCATTGAAGGCGCCACCTTCCAGCGCGGCGCTGTCGCTTTGGGCGGGGTAATCAAATCCTTCGTAGACGTGGACAGTCGCTTGGGCGCTGCCCGCCGCCAGCACCGCCAGTGCGGCAGGCAGGCACAACAGGCGCATGTGGGCGATGGGGTGTTGCTTCGGATTGGCTGGGGTGCCTGCAGATGGATCGAGTTTCATGGCTTTTGGTTTGTTAGTTCAGGGGTTGCACGGACAGCGCAATCCGTGGAGCATGGCGCATTCCGCTGGCCGCCGTCAATTATGAGATTTTAGAATTGTATTACGTTTGGTCGTGGCTATTGTGCGGCCGGACTGGTGCTTGTCCTGCCGGCACAGCTTCGCGCTCACCATGAATCGCGACCCCCAATTCATGTGGGCGGGACGCCCACACTCCTTGCCCGCACCATGAATCGCAACACCAGAATTTCGACCCCCAAATCATGTGGGCGGGACGCCCACACTCCTTGCTCGCACCATGAATCGCGACACCAGAATTTCGACCCCCAAATCATGTGGGCGGGACGCCCACACTCCTTGCCCGCACCATGAATCGCAACACCAAGATATCGGTATTGCTGCAGACATCGCAGAATTTTGATCAGGGGATATTCAGGGGGATTGCCGCCTATGCCAAAGAACGCCGGTCATGGTCGATCTACGTCGAGCAAGAACAACAGTCATGGCTGTCGGTGCTGAGCGAACCGGGCCTGAGCGGGCTGATCGTAAACCTTGATTCCGATGTTTTTGCCGAGAAAGCCCTGCGGCTGCGCCTGCCGATGGTGGGCCTGGGCGGCGGCGGCGGGTATTACAATCCAACAAGCGGCATCCCTTACGTGACCACGGACAACGCGCGGATCGGGCAAATGGCCGCGGAGCACCTGCTCGATACCGGGATGCGCCATTTCGGCTATTGCGGGTTTCCGCCGACCCGGAATTTCTCGTGGACGACGATCCGGGAAAAGGCGTTTTGCCAGCGCCTTGCGGCAAGCGGTTTTGATTGCAGTGTTTTTCATGGGACCAGTGCGCTGGGCACGCATGCGGCCACCACCCAGCGCGAGATTGCAGTGTGGCTGCGCGCGCTGCGCAAGCCGGTGGGAGTCATGGGGTGCTACGATTGGCGGGCCCGCCACTTGCTGGAGGCTTGCCACAGTGCCGACCTGCGCGTCCCGGATGATGTCGCCCTGATCGGCGTGGACAACGATGCGATGCTGTGCAATCTAACCGACCCGCCGCTCACTAGCGTCGAGCAGGACCGCTACGGGATAGGCCATAGGGCGGCGGCTCTGCTCGATGAGTTGCTCAATGGAGGCAAGCCTGACCCATTGGTGCATGTCATAGCGCCGTTGGGAGTGGTCACGCGGCAATCCACCGAGGTGGTAGTGACGAGCGATCCGGCGATGTGCGAGGTGCTGCGTTTGATCCGCAAACGGGCGTGCGCCGGGCTGACGGCGGATGCGGTGGCGGCCAAAATGCATATTTCCCGCACCACGCTCGACAACCGGCTGAAAGCGGCGCTTGGGCGCACCACGGACCAGGAGATTCGGCGGGTGCGCGTTGCGCTGGCGGAAAGTCTTTTGAGCCACACCACCATGCCGCTGCGGCAGATTGCCGCGCAGGCCGGGTTTGGAACCGAGCAATATCTCTGCGCAGTTTGGAAACGAGAGAAGGGCGCCACTCCCGGACAATTCCGCTCCAGCCGCAACGGTTGAGCTGGGGCGGGAAATTGCAAGCACCGAGACTCACCAGGCTGTGGCTTACACGACCCGTGGAGAATTTTAAATATTCGGATGAAGATGACCACGGATGAAGAGGCCTTCGGCGTGAGCTCAGTCGAACGATTCCACGGATTAAGAATTTGTGGTGGGGTGAATTGGAGTGTCGGGATAGCTCGTGGGGAAGAAACCACTGATGAAGACTGAGAAGACGGGTTCCACTGATTGCAGATTTCTTCTGTGCCGCACCATCACCCGCCGGATTCCACGCGCAGACAGGCCGGCGATTGGATTGAGGGATTCCAGCCGGTGGTTGGGTGCATCGGGCTAACCAAGCCGCCGCAAGCTCGCCCCAGCCGGACCCGTCGAAAACGGGTCCCTGCCAGTGGCAGCGCCGCACATGGAGCGGCACTTGCCAAGTGCCGTGTCGTTTCGCGACGGGACTTGGCAAGTCCCGTTCCATGCCCGCGGCAGTCGCGGCAGCGTGAGGCAGATCCGCGGTTTTTGAAAGATTGGGCGGCGATTGCACGTCATATCGGTCCGCCGTGTGACGCGCCGCCCCATGGGTGCCGCGGCGGGACGGCTGTCCGGTCCGGGCGGCCGCAAACCAATACCCCCCAAGCAATCCAATGAATTCCGCAAGCAAAGCCCGGCGAGTACGTTCCTGCCGCCACCTCGTAGCCGGGGCGGTCGTGATGATATCCAGCGGGCTGGCCGCTGCGGCGCAGGTGACCCCGCCCGCCAGCGATTTGGCGGCGCAATTTGCCAGCCCGCCGATGGCGGCCAAGCCGCATGTCATGTGGCACTGGATGGGGGCGGATTTCTCCCAACCGGGCATCACCAAAGACCTCGAAGCGATGAAAGCGCTCGGCATCGGCGGCGCCGAGATTTTCAACCTGGGCGCGGAAATCGGCAATGTGCCGTGGCCGGAACAAACCTATCGGGGCAAGGCCTATTGGGAGGCCATGCGCCATACCCTGGCCGAGGCCAAGCGGCTGGGCATCGAGATCAGCCTGATTGGCACCCCCGGTTATTCCACCACCGGCGGTCCGTGGATCGGGCTGGAGCGCGGCATGCAGAAGGTGGCGTGGAGCATCACCGAAACCGAGGGCGGCAAAAAATTGGCGCTGGTGCTGCCGGCCATCGGCGGCGGCGCCTTGGGGCGGGGGATTGCGGTGCTGGCGGTGCCGCTCAACAAGGCGAACTTAAGCGTCAAGGATGTGGTGGATGTCAGCGCCATGACAGATGCCGCGGGCACCCTGACGTGGCAGGCGCCGGCAGGGAGATGGAAGATCTATCGGTTTGGCCACGCGCCGACGGGCAAGGCGCCGCACCCGATCCCGGAGGATCTGGTCGGGCACACCTTTGAAGTGGACAAGATGAGCGCCGAACACAACCGGTACAACTGGCAGAATGTGTTAGGGCCGATCAAACAAAACCTGGCCGAGTATGTGGGCAACACCTTGAAGAGCATTTCCATCGACAGCTATGAATCGGGCGATCAGAATTGGACGGCGGGTTTCAGGGAGGAGTTCATCAAGCGCAAGGGCTATGACCCGGTGCCGTGGCTGGTGACGCTGGGTCAGCCATTGGTCCACACCTGGTTCTTTGATGCCAAGCGGCGCGTCAGCATGTATGCCTTGGCCGGTCCGACCACGTATGCCACGGAGTTATCCAATCCGTCGCTCACGGTTTTGGGCAGCGCCGAGGAGACCAAGCGTTTCGAGTGGGATTACCGTGATGTGATCAGCGGGCTGTTTTTTGACAACGGCTGGAAGGTGGCCAAGGAGATGATGCATGAATCAGGCCTTGAATTCAGGCATGAATGTTACCGGGGGCCGTTCGACAGGAACCAAGGGGTCACCGCCTCGGATGTTCCCACGGTTGAGTTCTGGACGGAGAAAGGGAATGTGAATGCGCCGCCCGTTTTCCCGTCCGACATCGGCGCGGCCCAAGCCGCCGGCAAACCCCTGATTGCCTCCGAGGCGCTCACCGGCAGTCCCGATCTCAGCAAGTGGACCGAGGACCCCGCAGGCCTGAAAATCTTTTGCGACGAGGCCTATGCCCAGGGGGTCAACCGGTTTATCCTGCACCATTGGACGCAGCAACCGTTTGACGACAAGTACCAACCGGGGCGGGTCATGTATGCATGGGGCACGCACTTCGGGCGGCATCAGACATGGTTTGAACCGGGCAAGGCGTTTTTCGCCTATTTGGGGCGCTGCCAGACGTTGCTGCAACAAGGCGAACGGGTGATGGATTACCTGTGCATGGATCAGTTGGACGGCGAGGCGGACTTGATCGCCAAGGATGTGTTTCTGCAAAGCGACATCAAGGTCAAGGACGGCAACATCGTTTTGCCCACGGGCCGCAGTTATGCTTTCATGGTGTTTCCGCGGGATGGGACGATGCTGCCAGAGGTGGCGCAGAAAATCAAAGCCATGGTGGCGGAGGGCGCCACGGTGGTGTCGACCCGGCCTGCCAAATCGCCGAGTTTGAAGGATTACCCGCGCAGCGAGGAGATCCTGCGGCAATTGGGCGACGAAGTGTGGGGCAGCGGCACGGAGAACCGCTATCAGAAAGGTTATGTGTTTGCCAAGGTCGAGGATGCCAAGAAAAAGCTCAACCTCAAGCCGGATTACACCGTCGAGAAGGCCAGTGGCGAGGCCGCCAAGGTCATGGTCCTGCACCGGCGCAATGCCGGGGTGGACCTTTACTACATCGCCAACCAATCGGACAAGGCGCAGGACCTTTCGCTGTCGTTCCGGATTGCCGGCAAGCAACCCGAACTGTGGCAGGCGGAAGACGGCAGCACCACTGACGCGCCGGTGTGGCGTGAGCAAGACGGCCGCACCCACGTCGACCTCCACTTGAAGGGTGTCCAGACCATCTTTGTCGTGTTCCGCAAGGCGGCCACCACCGCCGGGCATATCGTGGCGGTCGACACCAAAGGCGCCCCTGCCGTGGTGGTCATGAAGCAAGCGGGCGTGGCGGTGTTGCGCTCGGCAGCTCCCGTCACTGCCGAGGTGGTGTATTCGTCTGGCGAGAAACGCGCGGTGACCCTCACGCCGGAGCCGGCGGTGGCGCTGGCGGGCGAGTGGGCGGTTTCCTTTGCGCCGAAACTCGGCGAGCCATTCACCAAGACGTTGCCGGAGTTGATGGATTTCAGCAAATCCGACAGCAAGGATGTGAAGTATTTCTCGGGCACGGCGACGTACCGCAAGCAGGTGGTCATAGCCGCCGCCTCCCTGCAAGGCCGGCGCACGGGGTTGGATTTGGGGTTGCTCAATGACATCGCGCGGGTGCGGGTCAATGGCAAGGATGCCGGCGTGCTGTGGTATCCACCGTACACCGCCGATATCACCGATTGGCTCAAAGCCGGCGACAACCAACTC
>CAIZNN010000192.1 GCA_903934285.1 Akkermansiaceae bacterium
AAAAACAATTAAATCGCTTGCCAGTAAAGATTTATTTTAATTCATTTTTTCAAAATGATGGCTACAAATGAAATCGAAAAAACGCGATCCACCTAGGGGAATAAGGGTTACGCGTCATTTAAGCCAAGAATGCCCGTCAAGAGCGTGCTGGTGGAAGACGGCCTCGCCTCGCGAACGATGGCCGCCTACATCGACCTCAACCCGCTGCGGGCGGGGATCGTGGCCGACCCCGCGGAGTACCGCTGGAGCAGCTACGGCGAGGCGATGGGCGGCGGGCCACGGGGCGATGGCAAGAAGGCGCGGGCCGGCTTGGTGCGGGCGATTATGGCACACAAAGGCTACGAAGCGGACGCGCGGCACTGGGCAGGCAATGTGTCAAAGCAATACCGGATGATTTTGTTAGCGGAAGGCGCGGAGAAGTTGCAGCAAGTGGTGGGTGAGGACGGGCGCCCGGAAGTCAAGGTGACCAAAAAAGGCATGAGGAAGGAGGTGGTGGAAGCGGAGCTGGCCCAGCTTGAGCGAAACCGGGATGTGGCGCTGGGCAAGATGTTGCGGTTGCGAGTGAGGTATTTTTCGGACGGGGCGGTGATCGGGAGTCGTGCGTTTGTGGACGGGGTGTTTCGGGCGTGCCGGGACCGGTTCGGGGCGAAGCGGGTGAGCGGTGCGCGGAAACTGCGGGGCAACGCGGCAGCCGCAGCCGGGGCGTTGTGGAGTATTAGGGATTTGCAGGAGGACATCAGTTAGATCAAGGGCCGCGATCTAGCACTTATAATTGGCAACCGCAGCGCCCCTAGCGGCTGAGGTCTTCCTGATAGAGCACCTTGAAGCCGCTTTGATGGAGGATGGACACGGCGAATTCGTAATCCTCGACGTGCAGGGCCAACAGGGCCTGGCCCTTGATCGAGGGCAGCAGGGCATAGGCGAAATCGACATTGGTTTCGGCGACCTTGAGGATTTCCAGGCACTGCAACAAGCCGGGGCCGGCTTCGCGCATGGCCACCACGATCAATTCGCAATCGGTGTGCGGGATGCCTTTTTCCATGAACACGGCCGCTGCCGCATCGGGATCGGAAACCACCAACCGGGCCACCGTGGCATCCCGCGAGTCCTGCATACTCAAGCCGATGACCTCGACGCTGGCCGCCCGCAGCAACTTGACGACCGAGGCCAGCGCGCCGGACCGGTTCGGCAGCATGACGGAGAACTGGCGGACCGGCGCACCGTGATCAACGACTGTGGGGAATTCCATGGTGATATTTTCAGGGGGGGGGTGGGGGTGAATCCTGCTGGCGCATCAACCGCGCGGCCCGCGCAGCGGGATGGTGCGCACTGTGCCTGTGGCGAGCTCGGCAATGACGAGTTGGTTTGGCCTAACATCATTGACGACGTATTCCGCGCCATCGGCCCCGCGAAAATGTTGGCCGGGCAAGGCGGTGTAGCGTTTGCCGGTGGTAACGTCCTCGACCAGCGCCACCGGATCGTGGGCGCTGGACGGCACGCCGGCAATCAACTCACGGGTCACCCCGGTGGCGGTATCCTTGATTTCCACCACCGATACCTCAGTGAGTTTGCCGAGATTGGCCTTGGCGCTGCGCATGCGGCGCTGCACTTTCACCACAACCAGGCGCGACCCCGGCAGCACCCCGCCCGCGCGCACCGTCACCTCGCCGGGCGTGGGCCCCGCCATCCGCAGGGTCGCGGTGTCGTTCTGCACGGATTTGACCGCCACGGGCATCTCGCGTTCGCGGTAGTGGCGCATCACCAGCGGCGCGCCGGCAGGGCCGGCATTGGCGCGGGACGCCGCCGCGGTATTGTTAGAACCGCCGCCAGCCGCGACGACTCCGGCTGCCCCCAAGGTTTTTCCCTCCAGCGCAGCGGGCACTTCGCGCACCCTGGCGCGGGCATTGTGCCCGCCGCCCCCGAGTCCGGACGCATTCTCGCCGTCCTCCACCCCGGGCACGTCTGCTGCGGCCGCTTCCACATATGCGTCCATCGCGGCGGCGATGGTATCTGGTGCCTCCAGCGTCAACTCGGCGGCGACCGGCTTCTTGAGGATCAAGGCGGCGAGTTCCGGATGGCCGCCCTGGGTCGCCAGATCTGCGGCCGTGCGACCCTCCGCGTCGGTGGTGAAGCGACCCGAGCCAAGCTCTATGAGCAATGCGACGGCCTCGGCATGGCCGTTTTCCGCGGCGAGCATCAATGGGGTGCGGCCATCCTCCATGCGGGCGTAGACCGACGCCCCGTATTTCGTTAGGGTATCAAGCACTGCGGTTTTGCCTTGCAATGCGGCGGCGAGCAACGCGGCATCCAAATCCTCGCGGGTGTGGCTCGCCAGTTCGCCGAGCGGTCCCACCCCGCCCTCGCGCACGGCCAGCATCAGCGCGGTGTAGCCGTCCTTATCCTTGAGCCGGGGCGCGGCGCCTTGGCGCAATAGCCAGCGGACCATCCGGGATTGGTTGGCCAGCACCGCGGTCATCAGCGGCGTACGCTCGGCGGCACCGCGGATATCCACCGCCAGCCCCCGGCCTAGCAGATAGTCCGCCGCCTTTTCCGCGCCGGTTTGCGCCGCGGCATGCAACGCCGTATCACCCGCCGCATCGCGGGTGTCCGCGGCAAAGCCGCCTGCCACGAAGTACTTGAGCGCCGCCGCATGGTTGTCCCGGCTGGCGCGAAACCAATCCGCGGTGGTAAGTTGATAGCCGGCTTGCGCCAGATCGGCATGGATCACCTGCTGGCGCTTGTTGCACGCCGCCATTCCAACCAGGGCCGGCGCGCACAGCACTGCCGCGAGCAGGTTTCGGGCATGCCGCTTCATGGGCAGCACCTTACTCCGCCGCCCTTGATTATCCAATCCTTATCTTGGGCATTCGATTGCCACGATGTGGCAGACGCCCCCGGCGATCGTGAAGCGGACATTGCAGCCGCACAGGTCGGCGCCGAAGATGCGGGAGGCCTCCTCGGTTTGGGTAGCCGGCCGCGGATCGAGCGCGAGGGCCTCGCGAATCAGGGCTTGGGCGCGCGCTGGCAACCCGGCAAACGCCGCGCTGGCGCTGGCCTGCACCGTTACCGGCATCAGCGGCGGCGCGGTGCTGGCGAAGCCGCCGAGCGCGTCTAACGGGGCTTCCGCATAGGGCAGATAGGGCTTGATATCAAACACCGGCGTGCCATCGATCAGATCCAGTCCGCCCAGCAGCAGGACTGGGGTCTCGGGCGCGGTCCGGTCCACCCCCTCGAGGCAGACCAGCGACAGGCCGAGGCCATTAGGCCGGAATGGCGAGCGACTGGCAAACACGCCGAGGCGCTGGTTGCCGCCCAGCCGGGGCGGGCGGACGGTGGGGTGCCAACCTTGATCGACGGTGTGGTGAAAACCAAAAATGAGCCACAGGTGTGAGAAGCCATCGATTCCGCGCACGGCTGCCTCGCTGCGGAACTGCTGATGGAAAACCAGTCTGCCGAAGGCACTCGGGCACAGGCCCGGTTGGCGCGGCGCGGCGAATTTACCCCCGAAGCACGAGCGGACCACGCCGATAGGTTCAAGCGTCATGGCACCCCCGTCGCTATTTGCCATCAAACGTGGATTTGGTCAATTCCACCGCGGCGCCGCCGCTCATGAGCTTGCCCTTATACACGAGTGTGAACTGGCCGCCGGTGGCCTTGGCGATATCCATCATGTAACGGGCCGGGGTGCCGGGCAACTCGAAGGCGATGGTATCCACCGGCACCTTGTTAGGATTGATCTCGCGGATTTCATCCATCACCTGATCGTAATCGCGCGGCTCGCCATCCGAGAGCAGATAGACGGTGTCCGGCGCGGGCCTCATGGCAAAGGCCATCTTGAGTGGCGGATACCAACTGGTATTCCCTTGCGCCTGCATGGCCTGCAATTTGGCGAGGAAGTCACTCTTCACCTTGGAGGAGGCCGGATACCAAGTGACCGGCGGCGTGGGCCCCAACCCGTTCCAGCCGGCATCGGCGGGACTGGACCCCGACGCGTCAATGCTCCAGGCATTGTGCGAGAAAAAAATCACGGTGAAGTTCATCCGCTCGCTCAGGGCGTTGATCGAGCGGACCATTTCCTTCTTGAGCGCGTCGATGCGGGTGCCGCCCTTGACCACATCCGAGGTCATTGAAAGCGAGAAATCGACGATGTACACCGCGTGCTTGCCGGGCCGCGCGGTGCCAAAAAACGACGACCCGCCGCCGCCATCGCCATCGCCATCGCCAGCCCCAAAGCCGGCGTTGAAATCGTCGTCAATGCCGAATGGGCCGGTCGGGTCGGGCGTCTCGGGCATCGGCACCGCCACCGGCCCGGTCACCGCCGCGGCGAGCACCCGTGCGCTGGCGGAACTCGAATTGGCCGGCTTGGGCCGCATCCCCCTGGCCAGATCCGGGCGGTCGTGGGGGTCCTCGGCTTTCTTGGGCGGTTCCTGATAGGTGACGATGACCGGCGGCTCCTTGAATGAGGGCAGGATGGCGATGAGCCACAACACCAAGCACATCAACGTCACGCTGATGAGTGCCACCACCATCGATTGGATGAACTCCTGCTTGCGCTGGTGCGCCAGCAACGCCTCGATCTGTGGATTTTCAGACACGAGCGGCGCCTCGATGATTTTGAAGGATGGTTGGGTTTGCATCGTGGGGTAACGCACAGGGGCCGCCGAACCTTAGTGCGGCGGCCCGATTTGAGCAAGTTGGATTGGCCCCGGCCAGCGAAAATGTTCAGCGGGTCTTGAAATGGAAGCTGCCCCGCAGCATCGGTCCTTCACGACGGCTGTGGATGGTGAGGCAATCCAATTCGCTCAAGGCGGCGATGAGTTTCGTCCGCATCGGTTTGCTGGCGCTGAATTGTTCGAGCGCCGGGGAGCCCTCGCCAAACACGGCGACGGCATTTTCATCCAGCAGTTGCATGGTCTCGGCGGCGCACCCTTGCATCGCCTTGAAATCCATCTTGAGCCACAGCCCGGTGCGGCCCGCCACCCCCTTGTCGGCCTCGGCGAGGAGTTCCAGCGCGCGGTTTTTCGAGGTGGAGGCGGCGAACCACTTGTCACCCACCGTCACCGATGGCACAAAATCGTCGTTGAGGAATGGGAACGACATGAACCAGGTCTTGTAGCCGTCCTTTTCCGAACTGAGCGGCTTCTGCATCGGAATGTCCTCGCCGCTGACCTCGCTCACCTTGGCCAGCAACTTGGTGCACGATTCGCTCATCTTGGTCCACGCCGACGCCAGCTTGGCGCGGTCGGTCACCGGCGAAATCAGCGTGGCGCGCGGAAAACGCCCCTTGTCCACCAGCAGTTGGGGCACCCCGGGAATGGCCGGCACCGTGCCCTTGAGATCGACGACCACCGCGGTTTCCTGGCCGAGGCCATCGGCCAGATCGCCTTTGAGGACATCCCACAGCGCCACCGCATCGCCGCGGAACTTGTCGTTGAACATCGTGGCCATGCCCTTGAACTGCTGCAGCGGTTCGTTGTTCATCGGCAGTTCCGACACTTTCATGGCCATGGCATAGGCAGTTTCCACCAGCGCCTCGCAATAGGCGCGGGCCTTCACGTCAAAGGCGGCATCGGAGGTCATGTTGGCGAAAAACGCCACATCCGGACCATCGCCAAGGTGGCCGAGCACGGCCGGAGTCTTCCAATCGATGGCCCCCGCGTCATAGCCGCCGAAGGATTCGACTTTCAGCCCTTGTTCAAAGAAGGCCACGCTGCCCAACGCCTCCATGCCACCGAGCTTGCGCAGCGCCGCTTCGCGGTCGGCCACCATCTGCAGCAAGGCCTCCAAATCCCGGGTGTCGCCCAAGCCATCCTCACCGGCCAGGCCATCGCGCAAGCCACTGGTATAGGTGGCAAGCCCGCCTTGGATGGCATTGATGGCTTTGGCGATGCTGTTGTTGCCGACGACCAGGGCGGCCAATTCCTTGGACGCGTAGGCATCACTGAACGCCAGGGCGGCGCCACTGGTTAGGGACTGGGCCGGCTCGCTCACCAATTTGCAATCCGCCTCGGACGTGCCAACGAACATCACGACGTAATCGCCTAGCGTGGCGGAGGCGAGCACCAGGTTTTTCTTGGCCACCACGGCGAGCAGCTTGTCAACCACCTCGGCCCCAAGGGTTGCTTCCATCGTCTCGCGGTCGGTGGCCATCTGCTCGGCGAGCTTGGCACCCAGGAGTTTGAAGCCACTGAACTTGGCGCCGGCTTGCTCAAAGGTCACGCTTTCCACCATCTCGCCGGCATCGGCCATGTTCCCCAAGGTGTCGGCCACGCCTGTGGCCACCGCCGCTTGTTTGTCCTTGGCGGTGCGAAACGCCAGATAGATCGGCGGCATCTTAGCCCGTTCCAACAGGCCGAGGCCGGATTCCGGGTCGTTGACCAGGTTTTTCACCAACTCCTCACCGAACCCGCTCCCCATGGCATTTTCAAACTCGGTCAGATCGCCGGCCTTGACGGCGGCCACGTAGGCCTTGGCGAGGGCGCGCATTTGGAAATAGCTGAGGCGATTGCTGAGGGTGGCGAGATTGCCCAACTGTTCGCCTGCCGCTTGGCCCACGGCAAACGTCACTTCGAGGCCGAGGATGTCGCCGGCGCCGAGCGGCTCCGTCGCGGCCTCCTCCGCCATCGCCGGTTCATCGTCAGTGGCGACCGCGCCGTTTTCGGCGGGGACGGCAACCTCTGCGGGGGCGTCGCCGGCGGTCTCCTTGGGCTTTTTGGCCGCGGGCTTTGGCCCTTCCTGCTCGCCCTCGGGAATGGCAAAATCCTCATCCACGGGCAGTTTCTCCCCGCCCATCCCCTCCTCGGGTGGCATCGGCGGTTCCATGCCCATGCCCAGGAGGCCCCCGCCGAGTTGTTCCTCGACGACTTTCCAGAGTTTCATCCCCTGCGCCCGTTCGCTCATCTTCGTGCCGTTGTAGATGGCGATCACCGATTCGGTGTCCTGCGGCAAATAACGCACAAAACCGAGCTTGGCCGCGCGTTCCTCCGCGCTCAGCGCCTTGACTTCCGGCACCACCGACGGGGCCGGCGCAGTTGGCGTCGCCGGCGCGGTGGGCGCCGCCGGGGCCGCCGGGGCCGCCGGGGTCGCCGGGGCACCGGGAGTGGCGGGGGCGGCGGGGCTGCCCTCGCCGGGACTGGCCACCGCTTGCGGGGTGGCGGCTGCCGGTTGGGCCGCTTCTTGCTTCTTCTTACAGGCTCCGAACGTGAATATCACCGCCGGAATGACCACCCAAAATAATCGCGTTTTCATAGAAGGGTCAAAACTAGCGACCCCGCTGCCCGCTAGCAAGCAGAATGCGGTAGCCGCAACAATGCCACCCGGTCCCCCGCCCGCGCGGCGGCCCATGCCGGCTCCCGCCATTTCTCGCAGTGGTTTGAATATCGGGGGTTGCGAAACCTCCCGGTCCGGTCAATGGTTGTGGCCGACGCACCCCCATGGCCGCCAGACCCACCACGCACGCACGCAACGATCTGTTCCCGTTTGACCTCGTCCGCCCGGAAATCGAGCGCGTCGAAGTGGCCATCCGCGAGCAAATCCGCGCCTTTGATCCCGCCGTCGAGCCGTACGTCGATTACGTCTGCAACACCTCCGGCAAACGCATCCGCCCCGCCTTGGCCATCCTCACTGGCGGCGCCACTGGCGGCGTCAATGACAAGCACCTCAAGATCGGCGTCATCCTCGAGCTCATCCACATGGCCTCGCTGGTGCATGACGACATCATGGATGGGGCCACCACCCGCCGCATGGTGCCCACCGCCAATGCCAAATGGGGCAATGCCCTCTCGGTGTTGCTCGGCGATGCGTTGTTTTCGCATGCCCTGACGCTGGCCACCGATTTTGACAGCATCGACATCTGCCGCAAGGTCGGCAACTCGGTGCGCGAGGTCTGCCAGGGCGAAATCATCCAGACCCAGCGCCGCTTCGATCTCTCGCTGTCCAAGGAGGATTATTTCCGCATCATCGAAATGAAAACCGGCGTCCTCTTCGCCGCCGCCACCGGCCTCGCCGGCAAACTCTCCGGCGTCGATGCCGCCACCGAAGCCAAGCTCTATAGCTACGGCATGAAAGTCGGCACCGCCTATCAAATCTACGACGACTGCCTCGATCTGGTCGGCGCCGAGGAAGTCGTCGGCAAGACGCTGCGCACCGATCTGGCCAAGGGCAAACTCACCCTGCCCATCCTCAACCTGTTGGAAACCGCCTCCGACGCCCAGCGCACCAAACTCAACAAACGCATCCTCGACCAGGAACCGCTCGACCTGCCGGTGCTCGTCGGCATCGCCGAATACGAAGGGTCCATCGAAAGCGCCGTCGACACCGCGCTGTCCTTGTTAGATGAGAGCCGCCGCGACCTCGAGACGCTCGATGCCTCGATCCACTCCGACGCGCTGGCCCAGATCACCTGGTTCCTCGCCGGCTTGCTCAACCAATGTCGCAGGTAGCCGGCGCGCCGCCTCCCGCGCCGATCAAACCGCATTGGGCACCGGAATCGCCGCGCAAACCTCGCGCCAGCCGGGGAAATTCCAACGGTTGGGAAAACCCGCGCATTGGCCCGGCTTGACCGGATGAATCCGGCAAGCCGCCCCCGCCAGCATGATGCACTCGTGGTTCGCCTTCTCTATCAGCGAAAGCCCCTGCCGGTCACTGCGCAGGCGGGTGTGGCGGGCGACAAACTCGTCTTCCGTTAGATCGAGGAACCCGGCGATGCGCGTGACCTCGTGGGGCTCCAACCTAACATCCCCCGGCCATTTGCAGCAGGCGGTGCAGCGCTGGCAAGCGTAGAACACGTCCGGATCGAGCTGGACACCGGGGTTGGCCGGGCTGCCATGGTCTTGCAACATCGGCTCAAGGGGTGGCGGCGATGCGCCGGTAATGGCAATCGACACGGTTGAGGAACGCCCGCCACTTGGCCCCGGGCCGGCCGTGGTCGAGCAGGAGGTGCGGACAATTTTTGTTAGGCGGGTGTTTGCCGCGGCGCGGCCAGTGGTAATGCGGCACGACGTTGCGCAGCGGGATGTGATTGCGGTACATCAAATAGGCGGTGAGCTTGGCGCTGCGATCGAGGGTGGCCTGCCAATTGTTGCCACGGTGCTCGCACATTTCGATGCCGATGGAATAGCGGTTGCCGGGGCCATCGAAGTCGGCGTGTTCACCCTGTTCGCCGATGGGCAGGTGCTGGATCGCCACGCCGTCATCCACGGTGAAATGCCAGATCAGGTAGCCAATGCGATTGCCGCCCGGGTGTTTGCCCGAGCGCAGGGTGCCGCGCTTGAGAGCCAGCGCGTGGCGCGCCGCCCCCGCATCCTTGTTCTCGGTGCTGTGGATGGTGATGTAGCGCGGGGTCATCGGCCGCACCACCTTGCGCCCGTGGCTGCCGCGCGCCACCAGCTCGGAGCGCAAGCGCACCTCGCGCAGCAAGCCGCCGGCCGAAACGCTGCCACCTGGCGCGGTGGCTCCAGCGGCAGGGTTGGCGTAGCGCTGGTTCCAGCGATCGGGCCCGCCGTCGGGGGGGCCGAGCGGATGGCATTGCCAACTGCACAGGCACAGCACACCAAGTGGGAACAACCAGCAAATGCCTTTCATGCGCCGCATTCTTACCACCGATCCGGGCCGGGCCAAAAGAGAAAGTTCTAACACATCAGGAAAGGCCGCCCTGTGGCTGTTGCGGGCCGAATTGATACCGTATGAGATTGCCGAACTGACGTCGTAGGGTTTTGGCGTGATTTGCCTCTGGCCATGCCGGTTTGTGCCTACGGCATTGAGAATGCCGCCGTGACCACGGCTTCCCGCGTTCCACACTGTGGTCGTGTTTTGGTTCCAGTTTCGTCGTAGCTTTTAGGACGGTGGATCACGGTGCAGGGCAGGTCCAACGTCATGGGGCTTTGCCCCAAACCCCAGGATTTTTGGAGGCATGGACAAAGGCTCAAGACATAGCGTGAGGCATGTCACATGAGGCATGTCACATGAGGCATGACGCGGAAGAGCGCACCCGCCGTGTTGTGGCGGATACGCTCCCGTTGGCTTGCGACATGTCTGTCGCCTTTGTTTTGACTATCCCTTGGCCGGTTGCGTTCCCGCAGAGCCTGCCTCCGTTTGGTCAAAGATGATGCGCCGCGGTGGCGGGTTTGTCTGGATGGCTATTTGGGCCGGGGCTTCTGATTGGTTAGGACAAGCGGCTGGGCGGGTTCGTCGCGGGCATTGTGCCGCCAGTGTGGCTGCATGAGCACGGCGTTGACCTGTTTGAGATCGACGGATTGGGTTTGGTCGCGCACGGCTTCGATGAGGGCGCCGACGCAGAGGTTCTTGACCGCCCGGAGGGTGCCCTCCGAGACCCGCAGGATGAGGTTGACGGCCTCGTCGGTGAAGGTTGTGTGGGGCAGGCCGACGAGGTCTAGCTGGCCGTGGATGAAGGCGGTTAGAGCCGTAGGCGCCAAGGTGTCGATTTTGGCGGAGTAAGTGACACGGCCTTTGAGATCCTGTTGCTGGCTGAGTTGGAGGGTGGTGTTGAGGGCCGGTTGGCCGATGAGGATGAGATTGTGATTTTTGGGGAAGTCCTCTAACATTAATCTGAGCTTGTGCAGGGCCTCGATGGGCCACAGATGGGCGTCATCGATGATGGGGATGATGGTCTTGCCTTTGGAGTTATATGCGCGTGCCTCGTTGATGAGGCGGGTCTCGCATTTGGCGTCGCTGCCGAGCGTGTCGAGCTGGAGGGCCTGGCAGAGCAGGCGCAGCAGGTTGGGCCAGGTGTGCAGCGAGCGGTTGATGACCGGTGTGATCCACTGCTTGGGATCATGGCGGATGATGGCGTTTTTGAGCACGGTTTTGCCAGTGCCCGGCTCGCCGAGGATGGGACAGAGTCCACCCTGCTGGCTGTGGACCTTGAGGATGTCGAAGTGCCGCTGCTGGTGATCAAGCAGCGGTGCCGTCGTGAAACGACACGGCACTTGGCAAGTGCCGCTCCATGTGCGGCGCTGCCACCCTGGCAGGGACCGGTTTCCAAACGGTGCGGCCGGGGCGGGCATACGGCGGCTTGGTTAGCCCGATGCACCCGACCACCGGCTGGAAACCCTCAATCCAATGGCTGCCCATCGCCGAGTGGAATCCGGCGAGTGATGGTGCGGCTAACAACTGCGGCCTCGCCCAATACTGTCAGGTTAGCACATGATGTTGTTACAGATGGCTCCGGGCAGGATGCCCGGGCCACCGGTGGCG
>CAIZNN010000193.1 GCA_903934285.1 Akkermansiaceae bacterium
GGCGATGGGCGGCGGGCCACGCGGCAATGGCAAGAAGGCGCGGGCGGGCTTGGTGCGGGCGATCATGGCACATAAGGGATATGCTGCGGACGCGCGGCACTGGGCGGGCAATGTGTCGAGGGAGTACCGGATGTTATTGTTAGCGGAAGGTGAGGAGAAGTTGCGGCAGGTGGTGGGCGAGGACGGCAAAGTGGAAGTGAGGGTCGTCAGGAAGGGGATGAAGAAAGACGCAGTGGAAGCGGAGTTGACACAACTCGAGCAGAGCCGGGATGTGGCGCTGGGCAAGATGCTGCGGCTGCGGGTCAGGTATTTTTCGGATGGGGCGGTGATAGGGAGTCGTGCATTTGTGGACGGGGTGTTTCGGGCATGCCGGGACCGGTTCGGGGAGAAGCGCACGAGCGGGGCGCGGCAGCTGCGGGGCCACGCGGCAGCCGCGGCCGGGCTGCTGTGGAGTGTTAGGGATTTGCAGAAGGGGATTGGGTGAGGTGGCCGGCGGGTTGGCGCTTGCGTTGCTCCCAGCTGCGGCGGGTGCGGCGGCTGCGGCGGGTGGGCAGACCGATCCCAAGCAAATCAGCGGTGGGTTTCCGGGTTGGATGCGGCGACTGGCGGACGGTTGCGGCTTCGTTCGTGGCGGCCGGTGCCTTGGCGGACTTGCGGCGCTGAGCTTCCGGGTTCACCGCCGGGCCCTATAACAAAAACCGTGCCGTGGCACAATCGCCTGGATTAACGCCGTGTTTCGGGCGGGACCGCCCAGTGACAATCCGGCAACAAGCAGGACGTTTCTCCGACCAGCGGGTGGCAATTCACATTGAATATCAGTGGCATCAGTGGCATCAGTGGCATCGGCATGGGTGGTAGTGGAAGTCAAAGATCCATCCGCTGGCGCATTAGGGGCTCAAACTCCACAAGGAAAACATAATTGTTAATTTTTTACTTGCGGCTCCTGTCCATTGTGCGCTTGGATAGGACCGTTCGATCTGACGGATGGGTTAGAATCCCCGCTTAACTCCCCGTCCATCAGGACGGATGCCTTCCTCATTCAATCCCCCGGTTTTCTTCGCCATGAAAACATCCTGCGCATCCCACCTCGTCCGCTTTTTTTGGTTGCTTCCCTGCCTGCTGTTGGCGGCACCCGCCACGGCCGCCACCTTGTATTGGGACGGCGCGGCCACCACGGTCAACTCCCAGAGCGACAACGCCACCACCGCCGGCCGGAGTTGGCTCAACGGCGGCAACTGGGACAACGGCAGCACATCCGCACCGGTCGCCTCCTGGACGGCGGGAAACGCGGCGGTCTTCGGTGGCACTGCGGCCAGCCAGACGATCACCGCCGGCACGCTCACGGCCGGCAACCTCACTTTCGGCCAAGGCCCGCTGGGTGCCGGCAGCGCAGGCACCGCCTACACGCTCACGGGCGGCACGCTGACGCTTTCCAACAGCACGATCACGGCCAACACCGCCACGACGATCAGCTCCACTCTGGCCGGGGCCACGGGTTTCATCAAGAGAGGTGCCGGAAGCCTGACGCTTGGCGCGGCTAACAGCCTAACCGGTTCCGTCACGCTCAGCCAGGGAACCCTCGGTATTGGCAACACGACCGCCGCAGGTTCTGGCTCCATCATTCTGGGTGACGCAAATACGGGGGCGAACAACGTCCAGTTGACCCTGAATGCGGGCAGTATCGCTAACAGCATCGTGGTCGCCAACCAAGGATCGGGAACAATCACGCTATACGCAGCCAGTCAATACGGTTCCCAAACCGGAACCACGACCCTTGCCAGGGACACGATTTTCCAGACGTATGATGCGGCCGGCAGCGACTGGTGGTATGAATGGGGCGTTATTGCAGGCGCGGGCAAGGTCACCTTCAAGGCCGGGGTGGAACCCCACCAAAGCAGGACCATGCTCAGCAGGACCAATACGTATATCGGCACAACCACCATCGCCCAAGGGCGGATGCAGATTCAGAATGCAGCCGCGTTTGGCAATAGTGGCAATGAACTGAACCTGCAGGGCACGGGGCAACTCAACTTGCGCGTCGATCTGGGCATCGGGGCGCTGACCGGCAGCGGCGCAGGGATTTTTGCCGACGTTGCCTCGACGCTGACCCTTGGCAACGGCGGCGGGTCGGGCACTTTCTCCGGGAGTCTGTTCAACAACGCGGCGGTCCTCTCCCTCACCAAGGTCGGGGCCGGCACGCAGACCCTCACCAGCGCGAGCACCTATACCGGCACCACCACGGTTGCCGCGGGCACTTTGCTCATCAACGGCAGCATCGCCGCCTCAGCCACCACCGTCGCCACCGGCGCCACGCTCGGCGGAACCGGCACCTCGGCCGGCACGACAACGGTCAACGGCACTCTGGCTCCCGGTGCCAACGGCATCGGCACCCTCACCGTCAACAACACCGTCACGCTGACCGCCAGCGCCACCACCTTGATGGAGATCAAATCCGCCGCGGGCGTCACGACCGCCGATAAAGTGCGGGGCATGACCACCGTCACCTACGGCGGCACGCTCACGGTCACGCGCGACCCGTCCAGCAGTGACTTCGGCGCTGGCGACCAGTTCGTTCTCTTCAGCGCCACCACTTATGCCGGCACGTTCAGCACGCTCAACCTGCCGGCCCTCACGGGCATCTTGACCTGGGACACGTCGCGGTTGAAGACCGACGGCAGCATCGCGGTGGTCACCCCCGGGATTTCCAGTCCGCCCGTATTCAACCCGCCGGCGGGAGGCTATATCGGAGCCCAAACCGTCACCCTCACGGCTGCCAGCGGGGCGATGATCTATTACACGACCGATGGCTCCCCACCTACGGCTTCCTCGCCGCACGCAACCTCGCCGGTCACTGGCATCGCCATTCCCGCCGATGCGACGCGGACGCTCAACGCCTATGCCGTCGTCGCCGGCAATGCCAGCAGCCCGGTGGCCAGCGCCACCTATGTAACTGTCGGCAGCCCGACCTGGGTCACGGCCGGCGGCGGATCGTGGCTGGTGGGCACCAACTGGCAGAGCGGGGTGATCGCCACCGGCGCCAGCGGCATGACGGCGGATTTCAGCAAGACCAACCTAACGGCCGACGCACTCGTCACGCTCGACGCTGCGCGGACCCTCGGCAGTTTGTACTTTGGCGACAGCGTGCCGAGCCATAACTGGACGCTAGCCACGGGCAGCGCCGGCGTGCTGACGCTCGACACGGCCAGCGGCACCCCGACCGTCGGCGTGGCCAACCAAACGACCACCATCAGCGCGGTGCTGGCTGGCACCAAAGGGCTGGTGAAAAACGGGGCGGGGATGCTGGTGTTATCCGCGGCGAACACCTACGGCGGCCTCACCACGGTCAGCGCCGGCACCTTGGAAGTGCTGGCCAAGAGTGGCGACGCGGGATATGCCGTGGCGCAAGGTGCCACCCTCAAGCTCGGCTATTCCACCGGGGGAGGTTATGCCGGCACCTTGATGCAGATCACGGGCAATGGCGTCGCCGCCACCACCGGCCTCTATCTGAAAGGCGGCTCCTCGTATAACGCGGCCGGCGGCATGACGATTCTAACAGCCCCGTCGACGATCCGTCAATACGGCAGCGGTTATGCCAGTCTCGGTTCGTTTGACATCAACGACAACGGACTCAGCATCGAAGCCGCCGCCTCCGGTTCGGTCATCGATGGCAACATCCAAATCGTCAGTCGTGGCTACGGGATGAGCGTGAATACCGCAGCGGGGGCCGCCACCGCCACCGGCGACCTGGTGATCAACGGCCCGCTCAACGTCACCCTCGCCCAGACCGGCATCACGCTCGGTTTCTACAAACGCGGCACCGGTTCGGTGCGGCTCAATGCCCCGGCGAGCGCCGACAACATGGGGGTCCAAATCCAAGCCGGCTCGATCATCACCGGGATTAACCATGCCATCGGCAACAGCGCGAGCCTGGGCATTTCCAGCGGGGCCAAGCTGGTGCTCAACGGGTTCAATCAGAGCGCCGGGGTGCTGTCCGGCGCCGGCGGCATTGTCGGTGGCGCGGCAACACCGGCGACTCTAACCATCACGCAAACCGCCGCCAATACCTTCTCGGGCATCCTCGGCGGCCCGGCTGTCAACGACAACAACCTTGCCCTAACCAAATTGGGGGCTGCGATGCTGACGCTATCCGGGGTCAACACCTATACCGGCGGCTCGACCATCACTGTCGGCACCCTCAAGCTCGACCTGTCCGCCCGTTCGGGTGGGATGCAGGTTGGCGCGTTCGCCATCGGCGCCTCAGGCACTTTGGAGGTTGCCGGGGGCACCAATACTGGTATCGACAATAAGGGTTTCGAGTTGAACTCGGTCTTCACCGGCACCGGGACCATCACCAAAACCGGGATCGGTTACTTTAGTTTATTCGTACCTGTGGGCTTCAGGGACTTCGCCGGGCTCATCGATATTCAGCAGGGTGTTTTGGGTAACAACAGCAGTGGCTGGGGTTCCGGCGCGGGCTTGATGGATCTCAATATCACCGCAGGCGCAGTCCTTGACCTGCGCACGGGCAATGTCAATATTGACGCACTCTCCGGGAGCGGCACGATTTACAAGACGTGGACCACGGCCTCGACTCTAACCATCGGCAACAACAATGGCAGCGCCAGCTTCAGCGGCAGCATCAACCCGCAGGCAGGTGCCGCAGCCGGGGGTTCCCCGCCCATCGGCGTGGTTTCCCTGACCAAGAACGGCAGCGGCACGCAGACCCTCAGCGGCGCGAACACCCACACCGGGGCCACCAGCGTCACGGCGGGAACCCTGCTCATCAACGGCAGCGTGGCGAGTTCACCGGTCACGGTGGCGGCTGCCGCCGCGTTGGGAGGGACCGGCACCTTGGGGGGAGCGGTCCTCGTCAACGGCACCCTGGCACCCGGCAGCAACGGCATAGGGGAGCTGACCATCAACAACTCCCTCAGCCTGGCCGCCACTGCCAAGGCCCTGATGGAAATTTCCAAGAGTGGCGGCACCGCCACCTTTGACCGGGTGCGCGGGGTGACCTCGCTAACCATGGGCGGCACGCTCACGCTGACCACCAGTGGCGAGGCGCTGCTGGTCGGCGAGTCCTTCAGGCTGTTCGTTGCCACGACTTATGGCGGGACGTTTTCCAGCATCAATCTGCCAACGGGTTATGTCTGGGATACCAGCCAGCTAACGACCAATGGCACCGTCGCGGTGACCTCCATCAACCACCCGCCGGTGTTCGGCGGGTATGCGGTGGCCGCTCCCTATCAGAAACCGCTCAGCCTCCTCTGCGCCAAACTGCTGGCCAAGGCCGGCGACCCGGATGGCGACGCGCTTGCCGCCACCGCTGCCGGCCCGACGTCGGCCAATGGCGGCACTGCGCTGATGCTGGGTTCCAGCATCCTCTACACCCCGGCTAACAACTTTTCCGGCGCCGACAGCTTCCCGGTCTCCATCACCGACGCGCATGGCGCCACGGTGGTTGGCACCGTGACCGTCACCGTCGGTGCCGGCCCCGGCGACGGCGGGGCGGGGGCGAACCCGCCCGTTCTAACCCGGCTGCCGGACGGCAAGCTGGGGCTGGCGTTCCAAGGCATTCCGGGGCGCAGTTATATGGTCCAGCGCAGTGTGGACGGACTCGCCAATTGGCTTACCCTCGCCACCGTGGCAGCCGACGCCAGCGGCAAAGTTTCTTTCACCGACGACTCGCCGCCCGCTGGCAGCGCGTTCTATCGGCTCGGGCTGCCGTAAGCCGGCACCATCGCGGATGGAAGCTTGTGGCTCGTGGATGCTGACACCCCGTTCCCCCACCACCCACCACCAAGCCTCTTCCACCGATAACAGATAACAGATAACAGATAACCAATAACTCCCCCTCCCCCCATGAAACTCCGATTCATCAGTCTCATCGCGTTGCTCCTGCCCGCCGGCGTGCAGGCGGCCGGCTCCGCCATTGATCTCACATCATCCTGGAGCGGCACGCTGATCGTCCCAGACAACGATGCCATCGGGGTGAGCAGCACCCTCACCGTGTCGGCTCCCGGTGTGGATCGGATCGAGTCGGTGATGTTGCAATTGGAAATCGACGGCGGTTGGAACGGCGATTTGTATGGGTACCTCGTCCACGATGGGTTGCTCGCCATGCTGCTGAACCGGCCGGGAAAGACGCTGGCCAATCCGGGCGGGTTTGGTTCCGCCGGCATGACCGTGACGTTTTCCGACCTGGCGGCCGGCGACATTCATCTGACGTTGCCGGACGGCGGCGTGCCGACCGGGTTTTTCCAGCCGGACGGCCGCCTAACCGACCCGTTGGACGTGCTGGACACCGACGCGCGTGCCGCTCTGCTGGAGGTGTACACGAATGCGGACCCTAACGGCGCCTGGACCCTGTTTCTGGCCGACCAAGGGCCGGGCGATACCGCCACGCTGAAAAGTTGGTCGCTCGTCGTGACCGCCGTGCCGGAGCCCTCCGCCGCCATCATGTGCGGCATGGCGGCGCTGGCGCTGGCGGCTGCAAGAAGGCGCGGTTGATGGCCCGGGCAGAGTTGCCGGTTGTTCGTGCTGCGGAGGCTGCACTCATGGAACGGGACTTGCCAAAGTCCCGTCTGCGGCGGTGCAAGAACACGACACCTGGGAACGGGACTTGCCAAAGTCCCGTGTCGCCACTCTCACGCATTCACTACACGACACTTTGGCAAGTGTCGTTCCCTGCGTGTGGCAGGCGCCTGCACCTCAGCCGCGGCCTGCGGCAAGAGTCACGACACTCTTGTCGTGTCTTCGTGCAAGATCCAAAGTGTGCGGAAAAATGCTGTTAGACATTTCAACAAGCCGCCCCGACAGAACGCCGGGCTGCAGTCCGTATCAGTACGAACCTAGGAAGCCATGAACACCGACACCCTGCATTCCCGCCGCACGTTTCTCCGTCAATCCGCGGCCGCCGCGGCCGCGGTGATTGCCGCACCCACGATCATTCCGGCGTCAGCGCGGGGGGCCGATGGCCAGACGGCCCCGAGCAACCGCATCACGGTGGGTTTCATTGGCACCGGGAATCATGGCACGGACTGGAACCTGCCGCCCTACCTCAAGCACCCGGGTGCGCGGGTGGTGGCGGTTTGTGATGTGGACACCAACCACCTGCTGCGTACCAAGGGGATGGTGAACCGCCACTATCAGAATGAGGATTGTTTCGCGACGCGGGATTTCCGCGAAATCCTCGCCCGCAAGGACATCGACGCGGTCATGATCTCCACGCCGGACCATTGGCACACACTCATCAGCCTGTTAGCCATCCAGGCCGGCAAGGACGTGCAGTGCGAGAAGCCCACTCTATCAATCCATGAGGGGCAAGTGCTCGTCGCCGCGGTGCGCAAGCACAAGACGGTATTCCAAACCAGCACCGAAGACCGTTCGGTGGTCGAGTACCATCGCATGGCCGAGTTGGTGCGTAACGGGCGCATCGGCAAGCTGCAACGCATCGAGGTCATCCTGCCCAAACAACCGGGCGGCCCCGGCGACCCGACCCCGCAACCGGTGCCCGCGGAACTTGATTATGACATGTGGCTGGGGCCGGCCCCTGAGGCGCCCTACACCAAAGACCGGGTGCATAACAACTTCCGCTGGATCTGGGATTATTCCGGCGGGATCATCTGCGACTGGGGCGCGCATTTGTTCGACACGGCGCAATGGGCCAACGACACGGAGCACAGTGGTCCGGTCGAGATCGAGGGCACCGGCACGCATTGGCAGGGCGGGCTGTACAACACGGTCAAGGATTACGACGTGACCTTCCGCTACGCCAACGGAGTGACCATGACCTGCAAGCCCGGCGAGCCGAGCATCAAGTTCATTGGCAGCGACGGCTGGGTCGGCAACACCGGCTGGCGCGCCCCGGTGCAGGCCAGCACCCCGCAAATCCTCGAGTCCAACATCGAACCCGGTGAGCTGCATCTCTATACCAATCCGCAGGGAGAACACGACGATTTCCTGCAATGCGTCAAGAGCCGCAAGGACCCGTATTTCCCGGTGGATATCGGCCACCGGGTGAGCACGGTGTGCCACCTCGCCAATCTATCCATCAAACTCGGCCGCAAGCTCAAGTGGGATCCGGTGGCGGAACAATTCTCCGGGGATGACGAAGCGAACAAGATGCTCGACCGGCCGCGCCGCGACCCGTGGCAATTGCCGCAATTGTGACCTGCCAGGCGATCCTTCACACAATCTCAAAGTCGTCGGGGTGGGCGGCGCTGGCGCATGGCAACCTGCCACACCTGCGTTCCTCAGATCGACTGCCACCCATTCTAACCGCGCCAATGCCGTGAGCCCGGATACCAGCTCCGAACCTCCAGCATTGGCGGTGCCGCGGGTCTTAGCTGCGCTTGCGACGGATCAACCCGACAAGGCTCAGAGCCAGCAGACTGAGACTGGTCGGCTCGGGCACATTGTTGATATAGAGCAACGCACCGTCGGTCAGCACCAAGGACTGATAGAAATCAGGGGTCGTGTTAGATGCCGCGCTGTAATGGGCGGCGATCTGGGCCGGTGTCAGCGCCGAACCGTAGAAGGCGGTTTCATCCACCAAGCCTTCGTATGGGCTGGAGCCGGAAGCCAAGTCGTGGGAACCGATCGAGAGGGTGATGCCGGGGTCGTTTGGCCTGTAACCGGCCCCGTTGGTACCGGTGGCGGAAGTGTCCACCCCATTGACAAACAAGGTGGCGTTGGTGCCATCCCAGACGCCCACGACGTGGCTCCAGGCCCCGATGGTGGAGGTGCCGCCGGTGATATCGACACCCGTAGCGGTGCCACTGCCGTTATACATGCGCAAATTCCAGCCGACTGCGCCAGCCCGCTGGAAAAACGCCCAGCCGCCGCGTGGCGAAGCAGACGTGCGGTTGCCCAAGGCCACGTCGTCACCGTCAGATCCCGAGGGATTGGCCCAGAACTCGATGGTAAAGGGGGCGGCGGAAGCGGGGTTGAGGCTTGAATTGTAAGGAACGACCGTTCTGCTGCCGCCGCTGTAGCCGATGGCCAGGTCCCCGGGTACTGCCAGCGCCCCCGGAACATTGAGGGTGACGGCATCCGCATTGACGCCGTCTGCCGCTGCGCCAAGGCTACCAAAATTGTAGGCCGTGCTGGCAGCGTGCGCTGCGGTGGCCAGAAGAGCGATTCCGGCAAAGGTGGAGGCAAGTTTTGATTTCATTATTTGATGGGGTTTGGGTGTCAGCTGAAGTCTACGACTCTTCATGGAGTGCGCCGGCGAAGAAAATAACTTGCAGCCCCGCGATGGCAAGAAATTTCCACGTTTCCTTATTTATTGTTGGGAAATTGTTTTCCGGGCGACGGTCGATGCCAGCGGTGGGGACCGGGCCGGGGGGGGGGGACGGGGAGGTGGTTTTTTTGGGTGCCGCTTGCGAGGTTGGCAGCGGGGCGGTGTTTCATGGCGCGCTGGCGAATACGGCGGAAACCACGGCATTCATGCCAGCGGTCTTGCGAACCTTGACCCTTGCCGGACCAGTCACTTTCCAAGTGAGGTAAACGCCTGTGGCGGTCTCCCCGGCGGTGGCGGTTTGGCGGTCGTAAAGCGTGCCGTCAGCAGATTTTACGCTGACTTGCATGGCGCGGCCGTTATGGTCGTGATCTAACAGATGGACGGTGAGCCGGTAGGGCCGGTTTGGCGGCGCGCCGACGTGCAGGGTGAATTGGTCGGCAGTGGTCCAGCAGGCGGCATGCTTGGGGCCGGTGGCGCCGACGGGCAAGGCCGGCACGCGGGCATCGGCAGCGGCGGCACCCCAATCATGGCCGGGAGCGGTGGTGGTCAGGGAAAAACCGTTGGCGGATTCGATTTTGGTGCCGGCGATCCAAGCGGCGAGCGACCCGTATTTGCCGTGCCAGTCGCCGCTGGTGGCGGTGTCATGCACGCCTTTGTCGGTGGTGGCGGGACGTTTCCCCACGGGGATGGCGGGGCCGAGGTCGCGGGAATTTTCAGGGGTTTTTTCCGCCAGCAAGAAGGCGGTGGCGTATTCCGCCTCGTCGTCCAGATCCACTGGCAGGCCTTGTGTTTTGAGTAGCGCCCCGCTGAACGCGCCGCGATAGACCGGCGTGCCGTTTTCATCGCTGAAGGACCCCACTTCGGTGACCAGATAAGTTTTCGAGTCGTCGAGGGTGCGCAAGCGGGGTGAGAAATCCGCTGGGACAGCGCCGAATCCCACGCAGACGAGCAGCGCCGAGGTTTTGGCAGGGTGGGTATAGATCCACGCGTAGGGCCCTTGGTTGTCCTCGCCGGTGGCGAGCGGATGGGCCACCTCGCGCAACAAGGCGCTGATGCGCGGGCATTTGCGCCAGTCATTGAAACGCCGGAGAAACCTCCGCTGTTCGGGCGTCCAGCGCCGGACGTCGCTGTAGTAGGTGCTGCATCCTCCCAGGAGTGAGGCGTAAACGGCCTGCGTGGTGAACATGCCGGGCTGCGGGTCCTGGCTGTCTTCACCATGGACTTGCACGGCGGCTTCGAGCGGCAACAACCCGATGTAGTTCATGGCATCGCGCAGGTTGGCCTGGATGTTAGGGAAGCCGTGGGCGCCGTCGGTGCGCTTGTAAGCGCCGGCCTGGCCGTTCTCGCCGATAAGCATCAGGCTGACGCACTGGCGGTTGACATTGGGCAGGGCGGTCTGGGCGGAGTCGGGTCCCTGCGTGGTGCCGTCGCCCGGGTTCTCCGTCTCGCAGGTCGTGAGCATGGTGAACCCGGGATGCTGGCGCGCCATGCCGCTCATGTAATTGCGCAGATTGACGAACTTGCGGTACACGTTGTCTGCAGGGTGGCTGTAGGCGGTCGGCTTGTCATCCAGCCACAGCGTGCCGAGGTCGATCATCTGCCAGGAGCAGCGGTACTTGGGGATCAGGATGTTTTCCACCCGGCCGCGTTTGTAGGCGACGTGCGCGGGATCGGCCAGGTCGCCGCCGTCGCCCCAGCCGTAGGTGTTGACCAGGTGCGGCACGGTCGGCGAGCTGTGCATGGTGAAGTAGTAGCCCATCTTGATGCCGAGGGAATGGGCGTAATCGGCAAGTGCGGGCAGATTGCGGGTGAACCCTGGCTTTGGCTCCACGGAATCGGAGCTGAAATGGCCGTTCCAGGTCCACGTGACCTGCCAGCGGTCCATGCCGGTTTCCGCGAGGGCGGGCAGCAGCTGATTTCGTGCCATGTCGTCGTTCTGAAAATACTCCACGCAGAATTCCTGGAACTCCATCTGCGGCAGCGGATCATGATACTTGAAGCTCTTGCGGAAATGTTCCGCCACCGCCGCGCGGCCGTCCAGCGCATCGCCGGTGAACGGTTGGAGATTGACCCAGAAATACTCGAAGCGCTCACGTGGAAAGAGGGTCAGTTGGACGGCGGTCGGATTGGTGAAAATGCGGACCCCCGCATCGCCGCCGGCCATGACATTCATGAACAGGAACGGGTTGTTGGGGTCGCCCTTGCTCGCGCCGGGAGTCAGCGAGGTGCACCAGTTGTTCTCGGGCAGAATGGCCAGGCCGTCGCCCTCGTCGTAGCGCAGCAGGCAGTTGCGCTTGGCCTTTTCGATGCCGTCGCGGGTGCTGGCCCACCGGGTTTGCCAGGGCACATAATCGACGGCGTGTTTGCTGTTAGGCAGATTGAGGGTGAGGATGTCCGAGGAACTGATGACGCGCCCGCGGCCGGGGTCGTCGTTTTGGATGAAGCTGCCATAGCGCAGGCCGGCCTCACCATCGTAAATTTCAAACACCAGTGATACAGTGAGGCGGGAGGCGGGACGCAGCAGATCCAGGCTCAGCGATTTGCCCCAGTGCCGGCCAAAGGCCTTGATGTCGGCGATGCGGGCGGCACCCAGCGTCCATTTGCCGTCGGTGGCGGCAAGTTCTTCGCCATCGACGGTGTGGCGGAACAGCGAACGCGCGCCCGGCCCTGATAGATAATCGCGCTGCGTCCGCCGGTTCAGCAGGCTGGTTAGGTCCAGCGAGCCACCGGCAAATTTCACCACGGCGCGCAGCGTGTTGCTTTCCAGCGTCCAGGTATCCTTGCCTTGCACGATGGCGGCCGGGGTCTCCGCCGCGGGTTGCGGGAGCGTGGCATTGCCTGGCGGGGTGGCGATGGCGGATCCGGCCAGCGCCACGCAGGCGACAAGGAAGGTTGGGACTACTATCAGTTGGTGGTTCATGTCAGGATGGGGCGGTTATTACCAAGCGCGCATTGAGAATGATGTCATGCGGCAGGATGTAAATGGACAATGATGACTTTGATATGGATTAAGGGGACATGCTGAGGCGGGTCGGCTTGCCGCTGCCATCCATGCACCACATCGCGGAGTAGCTGCCGCCGCCCGAGCCGAAGCCGACTTTGCCCATCCGCGCGTTGAGGCACCAGGCGCGGTGGCCGCGTTCATCGCGGTTGTTGGCGCCGCCATCCTCCATGAACTGGGATACGCAGTCCACCTGCTTGCCGACCATGGTGCGGCCGGTGTCGTCGGTGAAGGTGCGCCAGGCGTCGGCCGCGTGGCACACACCCGATATCAGCAGGAACCATCCGAGAAACAAACTTCGCATGACCACCAGCGATAAGTGGCCGCGGCGCCAAAAGCAACCGCATTTTGCTTCAACTGCGCCGGGCGGCTGCCAGCCGGTGTGGGGCGGGCGCGCGCGCCGGGCGGCGCGCTACTTGCTCAAACCGGCCAGCGGCAGCAGCACGTAGAGGCCGCCCCAGATGACCAGCCCGCCTAACAGGTCGAACCAGATTCCGGCGCGGATCATTTTGGTGATCGGCACCATGCCGGAGCCATAGACAATCGCGTTGGGCGGGGTGGACACTGGCAACATGAAGCCCCAGCTCGCGCCAAGCGTCGCGCCGATGGCCGGCGGCAGCGGGTCGACGCCGGCCGCCTGCGCCAGTGCGATCATGACTGGCACGACCATGTTGGCCGAGGCGGTGTTGGATGAGGTTTCGCTGACCAGGATGGCGCTGAAGATCGCCGCCAGGGTGATGCCCCAGGTCGACGAGGCGCCGCTCACGGCTAACAGGCCATGGCCGATGGTGTCCGCCAGCTTGGTTTCAAACATGAGGGTGCCGAGGGCCATGCCGCCGCCAAACAGCAGCAGGGTGCCCCAGTCGATGCGGGTCGCCTGCTGCCAGGTGATGGTGAACTCGCGCGCGCGCCAATCGGTCGGCAGAACAAAGAGCAGCAAGGCCCCGACCAGCGCCGCCACGCCCTCGGGCATCAGCTTGGCATAGGATTGTTGGGCAGGGGAATGCAACAGTGCGAGGATGCCGGGGATGATCCAAAGGGTGACGGTGACCAGGAAGGCGAACACCGCGTTTTTCTCGCCCGCCGTCCAGGTGCCGAGCTTGGCCCGTTCCTGCGCGACAAATTCGCTGCTGCCGTGCAGCCGGGCGAGCTCCGGCTTGTGCAGCAGATATAACAGCACAAACAGCACCAGCATGAGTATCGCGCACAGCGGCAAGGCGAATGACATCCACTGGAAAAACGCGATTTTGATGCCGAGGGATTTTTCGATGAGGGCGATGCCGATGAGGTTGGGCGGGGTGCCGACCGGGGTGGCGATGCCGCCGGTGGACGCGGCGTATGCGGCCATGAGCATCAGGCCGGTGCCGAAGCGCAGCTTCATCGGATCGACGGGCAGGCCGCGCTGTTTGGCCATGATTTCGGCCATGGCACGGATGATGCCCAAGGCGATGGGAAACATCATGGCGGTGGCCGCCGTGTTACTGATCCACATGGATAGAAAGGCGCAGATGAAACCGAAGGCGGCGAGGATGCGCCCGGTGCTGTTGCCGACGGCCTTGAGCGACATGATGGCGTAGGCAAAACGCTGGTCGAGGCGGTGCAGCGCCATGGCCTCGGCCAGGATGAAATTCCCCAGAAACAGATAGATGATCGGATCCGAATAGGGCGCGAAAACTTGCTTGGCGCCTGCCACCCCGAGCACCACGCACAGCACCGAACTGGCCAACGCCGTCATGCACAGCGGGATCGGCTCGCAGACCCACCACACCACCGTCCAACTCAGAATGGCCGCCAGCATGTGCGCCTGCGCCGAGAGCTGTGGCGTGTCGGCAAAGTACACCACCAGCCCCAGCAGCGGCCCGAGGAACAGCCCGAGCGTGTGCCGCCATTTTTCAAAGGTCTGCTCGCCTTTGGATAGAGTTTCGCTGAGCTCAGGAGTACTGGGTGCGGTCATGGCTGAAAACTTCCGCCAATATCAAGCCATCACCCAGCGCCGCAGTCAAGCAGATGATCATGGACCAAAGCATAACGGCAGGACTCGCCACCGTGGGCCGGCGCGCCCGGGGGCAGCCGGGGAAACCCCGCACGTGGTCGAGCGGTGGTTGGGTCCGGCTGGTATAGTCGTTGCTTATGTAGGCCGGTTAATGGTCACACTTTCCACGGCTCGCGATAGTCGCGGGTGAGCCATGCGGCGTCGCATGAGGGGTCGGCGAAGGTCAGCTTGCCCGGATCCCACTTGATGGTTTTGCGATGGGCGTAGGCAAGGTTGATCAGGTGGCAACAGATGGCGCTGTGGGCACCTTCAATCTCACTGGCTACCGGGCGCTTGCGATCCGCCACTCGCTCCAGGAAATCCGCGTAGTGGGATTGGCTTTGATAGAGGCGGATCTTCGCGTCGGTTAGAAACTCCTTCTCGGCCCGGGCCGCCTGAATCATGGTCACCCCCCCGCGCGCCAGCTTGAAACTGCCGCGGTCCACCTCCACCTCGCCGTCAGTGCCGAAAAAATGCAGGCCGGGCCCGTCGGCCATTTGGGTGACGGTGACGCCGTTGGCATAGACCATCACGGCACCGCTCAGCGCCTCGGCCTGTGCGGGTGGCCGCACTTCGAGCGGGCCGCTTTCGTCCATGCCGAGGCCCCACTGCGCGATATCGAAGTGATGTGCGCCGAAGTCGCACACGGCGCCGCCACCGTAGTCGGCAAACGACCGCCATTCCGGGTAGCAATCGCACACGCCGCGCGGGCAGAGCGTGGAGTTGTAGGGCCGCATGGCTGCGGGGCCGAGCCAACGGTCCCAATCCAGTCCGGCTGCCAGCGGTTCCTCGGGCAGGTTGCAGGGGCGGCTGGGAACGCCGACTTTGCAAGTGATGCGTTCGAGTTTGCCAATGACGCCGTTGCGGACGAGTTCACAGGCGATGCGGAACTCGCTCATCGAGCGCTGCATCGAGCCGGTTTGCAGGACCCGCTGGTGGCGCTTGACGGCGGCCATCACCTCGATTGCTTCATGGATGGTGTGGGTGAGCGGCTTCTCGCAGTAAACATCCTTGCCCGCCTCCAACGCGGCGAGAGTGATGATGGCATGCCAGTGGTCGGGCGTGGCAATGCACACGGCATCGATGTCCTTGCGGGCGATGATTTCGCGGAAATCAAGGTAACTCGTGCAGCCAAACGCCCCTTTCTCAGGATGCTCGGCGTGGAATGCCGCCACCATCTTGAGCGCGTGCTCGCGGCGGGCGGTTTCCACATCACAAACCGCGACAACCTTGACGTTGTGCGGGAGGAAATTGGTGAGGAGTGTGCGGTTCTGCAGCCCCATGCCGATGAAGGCCATGGTCACAAGGCTGTTAGGTGCGGTCTCCGCGGCCCGGATGCGCGAGGGCAGAATGAACGGTGACAAGGTGGCGGCGGCCGCTGTCTGCGTCATGAATGAACGTCGGCTGATTTTCATCCCGTGGACTACCACGGCCCGGCGACGGGTCTTTCACTCTACTGCAAAGAAATTGCCTTTGCTGTGAAGGCCGCTGCCCGAGGCATCCAACCACAGGCCGCCAACAATCCCATTGTTTCCGCGGCATTTGATGATAGGTTTGCAAACGGTGCCATGCTCCCCGGAAAGGACATACGGATATGACAGAGTTACCTATCGCGAAAGCCTTCATGCTCATTGAGCCCGGACCGGTGACGCTGGTCACGACCGCAGTGGGGCGCAAGAAGAACATCATGACGATCTCATGGACACTGGTGATGGACTTCACCCCGAAGCTGGCGTTCGTGACGGGCGCATGGAACCACTCCTTCCACGCGCTGATGCAATCACAGGAATGCGTCATCGCCATCCCCTCCGTCGACATGGCGGAAACTGTGGTGCGGATTGGAACCTGCTCGGGGGCCGACACCGATAAGTTCCGCGAGTTCGGGTTGACTCCGGCAAAGGCCAAAACCATCAAGGCCCCGCTCATCGCCGAATGCATCGCCAATATCGAGTGCCGCGTCATCGACTATGTGAAGAAACACGACCTGTTTGTCCTGCAGGGAGTGCAGGCTTGGATTGATCCCGCCAGCCACACGCGCCGCACCTTCCATGCGGTCGGTGACGGCACATTTGTCGCGGACGGCAGGAAATTCACGCATCGGGCGCTGATGGCGGAAAAGATTCCCCCAGGGGTGTGAGCGGCCCGATCTAACGGAAGTTAGGCTTCCTTGTTTTCAAGCACAGGCATTTTCATAATGATGGCTACAAATGGCCCTCAATTTCATCCATGGGCCTGCGGCGACAAGGGCTGAGCGCTATTTGAGCCCGGAATTCCCGGCCGGCGCGGGCCACATCGACTTCACCTGGTGCAGCGTGAAGCGGGTGAACACCGCTTTGCCGCCCACGGCACGGATCGATAACGGCGGTTTGCTGTCGTCGGGGAGCATGCATTTGGTCAGCGACGCAATGCCGTGGTTGCCAAACACCTCGACCGAGGTGCGGTCGAGCAGGATCCGCAGCGCGACCCGGTTGGCCACCGGCGCGAGGGCGGCACGCGCCCCGCAGTTCTCCACTATCTTTTCCTTCACCAAATAGCGGACCTTGCTGGAGCCGGCCAGCTCAAGGCAGATTTCAGTGGCATCCGAGCCGGCCAGATCGATCTCCAAGTCGATGTCATAATAGCTGCCGGTCAGTTTGGCGAGCGGGTCGTCGCCCGGATGCAGCGAGATGGCGCCGAGCTCGATTTTCCCGCCCCAGAGTTTTTCGATTTCACGGATCGGGTAGCGCTGCAGTGCCGGGCCATCGGCGCTGGTGTGGAGCGTCACCTCACAGGGGAAACTCAATTGCTGATTGAACGGCATCTTGGGATATTTGCCACCACGCATCCACCCGATCTGAATCCGCCGCGCGTCACTCTGCGGCATGTTGTGCCAACTCTGCGCCGCGTAAAAATTGTCGGCCCATTCACATTGCTTTTTGCCGGTCAGCGGTTTGAATTCGCGGCCGTCGAAGTCGCCCACCAAATACTTGCCGTCGCCGTTGACGATGACCCACTTGGTCTTCGTGGCGTCGCCGTCAAGCGGCAACGGGAACATGTCGGGACACTCATACATGTCCGGGATCTTGCTTTGCTCTTCCCACTGCAGCAGGTTCGCCGAGGTCAGGATATAGTAGTGGAAGTCGGGAGGGCCGCACAGCACCATGACCCACTTCTGGCTCGGCTCGTGCCAAAAAACTTTGGGGTCGCGGTACGCGTGCACCAGCACCGGGTTTTTGTCATATTTGGTCCAGCTCCGGCCGCGGTCGTTGCTAAAGGAAATGCACTGCCGCTGGTTGTCCTCGGCCGACCAGAAAGCGATCATCACCGGGGTGCTGCCGGTCGCCAGCCCGGAAACATTGCGGTAGTCAATCACGCAGGAGCCGGACTGGGTGCCGTGGAATTTCTCGTCCTGGCCGAAAGCAGGCTTGAGTTCTTCCCAATGGACGAGGTCCTTGCTCACGGCGTGCAGCCAGCAGTGCCACCAGCGCTGGGCAAACAAGTGATACTCGCCGTCGAGGTGGATCGGGCCATTCACATCGTTGATCCAGCCTTCCTGGCCGCCGCGGCCGGAGGCGCCGGCATCAGCCCCCGGTTCGATGTTGTAGCCGTCCCAATAGCGGGCCGTATAATGAAACTGCGGCCGCAGTGGCTCCTGATAGAGCGGCCATCGCGGGGCGTTGGCGAAAACCTCGCCAAACCCGGCGGCCTGAATCTGCGCGGCCGATATCGCCTCGAGCTCGAAGGCGTCGAAACGCACACCACAGGCCCCGCCCACAAAGAGATGGCCCGCCTCGCCAAAGTCCACGTTGCTGGCGCGCAGCGTCGTCACCGAATCCGCCTTGAACACTTTGCCGTCCCAGTTGGCGTCGGTCTCAAACAGGGCGCGCTTGCCCGCAGCATCCCACGTCAGTCGCAGCCGATGCCTGCCGTCACCCGCCGGTGCCTGGTCACATTGGGATTCGCGACCGTTGACCGTCACAGTGATCGCCCCACCGCAGAAATCGCCCGGCGCGAGCCGGACGAAGAGGGACGGTATCGTGGATGGGTCGAAGCAGGAATTGGCGCTGCTCTGGCCGCAACCCAGCCCGAAAAACGCGCATCCCGCGCCGCCGCCGCCCTTGAGCGTGGCAGTCACCTCCGCCCGGAAACTCGCCTTGGCCAAATCGCCGCGGGAAGTCCGGACATAGGACCTTCCGGCGTCGCCGGGCGTGGCGAAGACCAGAGAGGAACCAGCCTCAAGCTGTCGGGCCGCGCCGGCTTCTGCCGCTACGGCGCTGAGCGATATCGGAATTGTTAGTAGAACTGCTAATATTTTCATGACTGTTGATTTTCTGATTTGTCTCCTGCGGCGTGAGGTGCCTGGTTGCGGGATGTTCAACGCTTGGTCACATGCAGGCGGCCGAAGAGTTTGCCGCCTGCCGCGTTAGACAGGGGAATGCGGATTTCCATCGAATCCGGGGCAGTGCCGTTCTCGTTGACCAGCACTGGCGCGAGGTCGTGCCACGCCACCATGTCACTGCTCCACTGGCCGACCTGGGTGGTGTCGGTCTCGGAGTCGTCGCTGCGGGTGTAGTTCAGCACCAGATTGGCTCCGACCGTCGCCGCGGCGGGCAGCACGGAGATGCCGGATTGCCGCGGGTCACCGCCAATGACATATTCCAGCAGATTGCTGATGCCGTCGTTGTCGGGATCGCCCAGCAGCGTTTTGTCCGCCAAGACCGGGCCGCTCCAGGAGTCGCCCCAGGAGTCGTAACGACCGCTCTGCGCCAGGGTTATATAATCCAGGGCAATGCTTCTTGCCGATGACCCGTCCGCCTTTAATTCAATCGTGTTGCTCCCGGCGCTTAGGACCACCGTTTCCGTTTGGTCGCGCCACGCATCCCATGAACCCGTGCCACTAAACGTGATGAATTTCAGCTTGGTGCCGTTGACATAAAGACCGGTGTTGCTGGAAATGCCACTGCCAGCCGCATATCTAATTTTCAAAAGACAGGTGGCCGCGTTGGAAAGATTGATGTTGAATGTCGTCCTGGCCGTGCTATTGCTGACATATCCGCCGACAAATGCAGTTCCCGAGTACCCGATATTGCTCGTGCTTGTCGACGCGTTACCCTTCAAGACGGCATTCTCCGCCTCAAAGGTGGCCGCATTCAGGCTGATGTAATCCAAGTTAATACAAGCCGTGGAAGCGCTGTCCGCCTTCAAGTCAATCGTATTGGCCCCCGCGTACAATTTTACCACTTCGATCTCGTTGTTCCAGGTTTCCCAGTTGGGATCCGTGGCGTCAAACGTGAGGTTCCTCAGCTTGGTTCCGTTAACGTAAAGTCCGATGTTGCTCGAAGCGCCGTTTCCCGCCGAATATCTTACTATCATTTTGTAAAACCCCGTCGCCGGCACCTCCACAGCAAACGAGGCTTTGGCGGTGTCATTGTCATAATAGCCCTGGACAAAGCCACTTCCGGAATACGACAGGTGGTTTGCCGCCACCCCTGCCTGCCCCGTCAAGGTCGCGCTCTCCCCCTCATACTTCCGGGTGTAACTGGCACTGACAGGCTTGGTGCGCTGCATGCCGAACAGATTCATTTTCACCAGCGCTACATTCCCATCCGCCTTCAACGACAGAAATCCTGATTTCGGATCGAAGATCTTCGGTGCTGTCGCACTATCATACTCAGTGGGGGCAAGTGAGATATTCCAATTGAAGATGCCGTCATTGCCATGAACTTGCAGGGAGCTCTTATCCACCAGCATGCGGATTTTCAACTTGTTGTCGGCGGTGGCGGGGAAGGGGGCGGCGGTCAACCCGAACCCGCTGAAGGTGTGGTTGGGTATGTTATACGTCAGGATCTGGTCCGCGATGGTAAACGTGATATTGGCAGCCGTGGTATTGGCCAAATCGAACTCCGCCTGCATCTCCACGGATTTGGCGAAAACCCCCGCCAGCAAATTGGTGGAGGCGAGGGTCTGGGGTCCCCAGTATCTGGACGAATCGTAAAGATTGCTGATTTCGGCGACCGGGTTGCTTACCATCCTCAGCCCGAGGCCCGGGATGGTTTTGAGCTGCAGCTCGACCGGGAAGGTCTGCCCGCTATAGCAGCCCCAGGGGTTATTGTTCCAGCACATGCGAATCACGCGGTTGTCCGGCCCGTTGGACAGGGTTTTGCCGCAATATCCACCGTATGCGGTTAGATTCAGGTCATACACCGCGTTCGCGTCAGGAGTGTAGCGATACCCGTCAAAGGTGCCGATGGAATACGTGCTGCCACTACCGACGCCGCCGGCCACCGCCGGCTCCCCCCAAAACACCCATTTGCTGGTGCCACCGCCATCAACCGGAATCTTGTTGAGTTCCGGGGCGTCACCTCTTGCGCCGCTGTTATAATAGCCGTTATAGGTTGAGGCGAGCGTCCAGTTTATAAGATCGGTTGAGGTATAGAATCCCGCCCCGGAATTGTAGCAAGTAACCATGACCCAATGATCGACATGCCAGAAAAGCTGCGGCGTGTCCAAGCCCGGATCCCCAAACGCCCGGTTGCCGTCATACATGGCTAACAATTCACCCGTGGGCGCGGTGCTTGGTTTGTTAAAATACTGCCAGGTGGCGCCCAGGTCGTTACTGTAAGCAAGACAGATGCAGGAATGCCAGGTGCTCGAATCACTAAAAGTCGCCCTGAGGTGGCGCGCCATGTAATAAGTCAGGAACACCGGGTTGGAACCGGTCTGCAGTTTTGAGGTGTTATTGGTGTCAACTATCGTCGAGCCATCCCAACAGGCGCCAGGCACATTGCCACCGGGATCGTGATTCCTGGGTTCAAGCATAACCGGCTCTTGTTTCCAATGCAGGAGATCGGTGCTGGTGGAATGCCCCCAATGCACCGTATGCCAATTGGTGTTTTCCGTGTACTCCCTGGAATGCGGGTTGCAGGCGTAGGACAAATGATAGGTCCCGCCGTAGTACCAGAAACTGCAGGTATCCCAGGTGTTCCCGCTTTGTTGGCTGAAGGAATAGTTGCCACGCCAGGTCTCATCAAAGTTGCTGGGCGAATACGGAAACTCCGGATAGATCGCGGCGGGGGCCCGGGTCGCGCCAGAGATGACGACCATGCCAAGTGCCAGGGCGAAGGCGGCTGATTTTGAGAAGTTCATGAACTGGATTGCTAGATGAATGGATGCGGGGGGGGGGCTCACTGGGAATCTGCCGCCGGCCGGGCTTACTTGGCCACTGCGGGCCACATCGGTTTCAACTTGTGCAGCGTGAGGCGGGTGAGCACTGCTTTGCCGCCCACGGCACTGATCGATAACGGCGGCTTGGCGTCGTCGGGGAGCATGCATTCGGTCAGCGACACGGCCCCGTGGTTGCCAAACACCTCGATTGAGGTGCGGTCGAGCAGGATCCGCAGCGCGACGCGGTTGGCCACCGGTGCCAGGTCGGCGCGCGCCGCGCAGTTCTGCACAACCTTTTCCTTCACCAGATAGCGGACCTTGCTGCTGCCGGCCAGTTCCAAGACGATTTCGCTGGCGTCCGACCCGGCCAGGTCGATCTCCAATTCGATGTCATAATAGCTGCCCGTCAGCTTGGCGAGCGGATCGTCGCCCGGTTGTAGCGTGATGGCGCCGAGGTCGATTTTCCCGGCCCGCAGTTTTTCGATTTCACGGATCGGATAGCGATACAGCGCCGGGCCATCGGCGGTGGTATGGAGCGTCACCTCGCAGGGGAAACTCAATTGCTGGTTGAACGGCATCTTGGGATATTTGCCCCAACACATCCAGGCTATCTGAATCCGCCGCGGGTCGTTCTGCGGCATGTTGTGCCAGCTCTGCGCGGCGTAGAAATTCTCGCCCCACTCGCAGCGCTTCTTGCCAGTCAGCGGCTTGAATTCGCGGCCGTCGAAGTCGCCCACCAAGTACTTGCCGTCGCCGTTGACAATGACCCATTTGGTCTTGCTGGCATCCCCGTCGAGCGGCAGCGGGAACATGTCGGGGCACTCGTACATGCCCGGGATCTTGCTTTGCTCTTCCCACTGCAGCAGATTTGTCGAGGTGAGAATGTAGTAGTGGAAATCGGGAGGCCCGCACAGCACCATGACCCATTTCCGGCTCGGCTCGTGCCAGAAAACTTTGGGGTCGCGGTACGGATGCACCAGCACCGGGTTTTTGTCATATTTGGTCCAGCTCCGGCCATGGTCATTGCTGAAGGAAATGCACTGCCGCTGGTTGTCGGTGGCCGACCAGAAGGCGACCATCACCGGGGTGCTGCCGGTCGCCAACCCGGAGACATTGTGGTAATCAATCACGCAGGAACCGGACTGGGTGCCGCCGAACTTGTCGTCCTGGCCGAAAGCGGGTTTGAGTTCTTCCCAATGGACGAGGTCTTTGCTCACGGCATGCAACCAGCAGTGCCACCAGCGCTGCGCAAACAGATGATATTCGCCATCGAAGTAGATCGGGCCGTTCACATCGTTCATCCAGCCCTCCTTGCCGCCGCGACCGGTCACGGCCAGATCGGCCCCCGGCTCCATGTTGTAGCCGTCCCCCCAATAGCGGGCTGTGAAATGAAACTGCGGCCGCAGCCCTTCCTGATAGAGCGGCGCGGTCGGATCGTTGGCCAAAACCTTGCCGAACCCGGCAGCCTCAATCTCCGCGGCGGTCACCACCTCGTGCGCGAAGGCGTCGAAACGCACGCCATTGGCCCCACCGACAAAAACATATCCCGCCTCGCCGAAGCCAGCGGAGCCGCCGCGCAGCGTCGCCGTCGAATCCGCCTTGAACACTTTGCCGTCCCAGTTGGCGTCTACCTCGAACAGGGCGCGCTTGCCCGCTGCATCCCATGTCAGACGCAGCCGATGGGTGCCGTCACCTGCCAGCGCCGGACCGCATTGGCATTCGCGACCGTTGTCAGACACGGTGACCACCCCGCCGCCGAAATCGCCCGGCGTGAGCCGGACGAAGAGGGACGGTGCCGTGGATGGTTCGAAGCACGTGGCGGCGTTGGCCTGGCCGCTACCCAGCCCGAAAAACGCGCATCCCGCGCCACCGCCGCCCTTGAGCGTGGCCGTCACCTCCGCCCGGAAACTCTTCTTGGCGAAATCCCCGCTGGCAGTCCGCACATAGGACCGTCCGGCATCGTCGGGCTTGGCGAAGACCA
>CAIZNN010000194.1 GCA_903934285.1 Akkermansiaceae bacterium
CATCACCAACAACCGCGGCACCCGCGATACGGCCACCGCCGGCGCGTGGCATGGCAAATACGGGGCCACCGCGGCGTGGCTGGCGGGGCGCCAGATCGCGCCGGCCAACGGGTTTGCACTCAACACCTCCGCGCCAGTGTACGTCTGGCCAACCCATGACGGCACGCCACGCGTGTTGGCCGCCGCAGCCGGCCAGGCCCAGGTGGCCGCCTGCTGGACGACGGGGGAGAAGTTCTCGCTGCTGGTGGATGCGCCGGCTGGCACGAGCTACCGCTTAACCGCATATGTGATGGATTACGACAACGGCAAGCGCGGCATGGAGCTCACGGTAAAGTCCGCCGACGGCAAGGTCCATGACCGGCAAGCGGCCACCGTGGCGGAGACCGACAAGGGGATCTATCTTTCGTGGCGCGTGACCGGCCCCGCCACCATCAAGGCCAGCAAGACCGCTGGCGTCAATGCCGCGGTGTCCGCCGTGTTCATTGACTAACAATCACAAACAATCCGATAGATATAACATGAGCATGAAAACACTCGCCGTATTGCTGACACTCGGCATGCCGTTCGCCGGCTTTGCGGCAGCCCAGGACACCCCGGATAAACCATTGCCCAACGACCCGACAGCCGGCAGCTGGCTGGCACCGGCCACAGGCGCGCGTTTCATCGCGGCGCTGCGGGCCGGCAAGAAGGTGACCATCGTCACCATGGGCACCAGCCTGACCGGGCTCTGGCCGGGAGTGATGGTCAACGACTGGCTCAATCTGGAATGGCCCGGTCAGGTCACGCTATGCAACGAAGGCATGGGCGCGTCCGCCTCGAGTCACCTGGGATTCAGCGGCATCAGCGGCAACCCACAGGCGAACTCCGGCTTGGGCAAGCTCGATGCGGTCATTGCGCACAAGCCCGACGTGGTGTTTATCGAGTTTGGCGTCAACGATGCGTACCTGCCGTATAACATCTCGCTGGAGGAATCAAAGAAGAACCTCAACACCATGATTGATAAGATTTTGGCGGCAAACCCGGCGACCGAGATCATCCTGCAGACCATGAACTCGGTCACGGATCACGCCACTTTCGGCTTGCACGCCACGGTCCGGCCGCAGGTGGCCGCCTACTATCAGGGTTACCGTGATGTGGCCAAAGCCCGCGGCCTGCTGGTGGTGGATCATTACCGGAATTGGTTGAAGATCATGACGGACGATCTGCCGCTGTTTGACCGGTTGGTGCCGGATCGCATCCACCCGCAGGTGCCGGGCCTGCAGCAAGTGCTGCTGCCGGAACTCAAGGCGGTGCTCAATCCGCCCCGTGCCGCGGCGGCGCCGCCGGGCGCGCTCGATGCTTTGTTAGATCCGGTTGCCGGCAAGCTCCGGCTGCTGGTTTGCAAGTATGACGGGGTGAAATTAGCCGCGACCCGGCCGTTTGTTGCGGGCGAAGTGCAGACCCCGGCGAGCCGGTGGACGAGCAGCGTGCAGGCCACGCCGGTGGCCAACGAGGAGGGTGCGCTGGACGTGGCCATCAGCGTCAAGCTGGCCGATGGCGTGGCCAAGGCGGCTGGGGTGGCGGTGGCGTTTGACTTCGCCAACTGGAGTGCTAACAACTATGTGCTGGTGCCGGCGGCGGTGTACAACGGCAACCGGTTCCGCGTGGTCAATACCGGCTACGGGGCGCATTTTCCCAAGACCGATTACTTCAACAAGAACGCCACATTGATATTTTCCGATTCTCCGCGGTTATCCTGCACGCCGGGCGTGGCGGCGAAGATCGAGATGCTCACGGGCAACGCCTCGACGCCTGCGATGTGCTTTTTTTCGCCCGCCCAGCGCCGGGGGTTCATCCTGCTGGCCGAGCAGAAGACGCGCTTTGGCAATTCCGGGTTGTTCATCGAGGAGAACGCGGCGCAGGACGCCGCCACCTTTGTTGTTAGCGCGCCCGGCGTCCGCGAACGCGCGGCAGGCTTTGGCGATTACCATGCCAGCGGCGATGCGGGTGCCGACTGGAAACCCGGCGACGAGCTCAGCCTGCGATTGCGCCTCTACAGTTTTGCCGCCGAGGACATCCCGGCGTTGCTAGAGAAATTCATGAGTGTGCGCAAGGGGCTGACTGGTCCGAATCACCCGCGCAATCTCACGCCGTTCAGCGCGGTGCTGAAGTTCAGCCTGGACCTGCAAAACGCCACCCGCTGGTACGACAGTCCCAGCGGCAGTTTTTTCCGCTCCGCCAACTGTGACAATCTGGACTTTGGCTGGGCCGGCGGCCTCATTGGCACGTTTCCGCAGTTGGCACTCGATGAGGCGTTGCCGCGTGAGCGCGTCTTCAAGAACATCGACACGGTGCTTGCCACGCTGCAGGGCAAGAGCGGCTATTTTTATACCTGCGCCTTGAACGGCAAGGTGGTCGATGAACGGGTCGAGGTGCCGGGCATGGCCCTGACGCGCCGCAATGCCGACGGCCTGTTCTGGCTGGTCAAACATTTCCAACTGCTCAAAGCCCAGGGCCACGGCGACCTGATCAAGCCCGCCTGGGAGCAGGCAACCAAGCGGTTGGCGCAGGCGTTCGTGCGCACCTGGAAGAAGGAGGGCGAATTCGGCAATTACCTGCATCCGGAAACCGGCGAGGTGGTCATCTTCAACTCGACGTCCGGCGCGGCTGCGCCAGGCGGCTTGGCGCTGGCGGGGCAATATTTCAACGAGCCTGAATTCATCCAGGTGGCCAAGGACGCGGCGCGGTTTTATTTCACCCGTGATGTGGTCAAGCTGGGGCTGACCGGCGGCGGATGCGCGGATATCCTGCAGGATGCGGATTGCGAATCCGCGTACGGATTTCTGGGTTCGCTGCTGGCCCTGTACGAGGTCAGCGGCGATCAGGAATGGCTGGCCATGGCCAGGACGGTGGCCAACCTCTGCGCCACTTGGACGGTTTCTTATGATCACGAATTTCCACCCGGCAGCACGCTCCACAACCTCAAGGCCAACATGGCGGGCGCCGTCTGGGCCAGCGTCCAGAACAAGCATGCCGCACCCGGCATTTGCACCACCTCCGCCGATTACCTCTTCAAACTCTACCGCGCCACCGGCCAGAGGGCCTATGCCGAATTGCTGCGTGATATCATCCACGCCCACGCCGAAGTGATGGAAACGCCCGGCCGCCCGACCACCGGCATGGGGCCCGGTTCATCCATGGAGCGCATCACCCTCGCCGACGGCGAGGGCAAAGGCGCCATCGGCCAGATCCTCCACACATCTAACGGTTGGACGGAAGACAACGGGATGCTGATGGCCATGGAGAACCCCGGCATCTATGTGCGCACGGACAAGGACGAAGTCTATGTGTTCGATCATGTGGAGGTTAAAAGCGTCAAGCGCGACAACACCGGCGTGACCCTCGAGATCACCAACCCGACCCGCTTCGACGCCAAGGTCGCCATCCTCGCCGAGTCCGCAGAACAGGCCGCCAAACCGCTCGGCACCACCGCCTTCCCCA
>CAIZNN010000195.1 GCA_903934285.1 Akkermansiaceae bacterium
GAGTATTCCTGATTCTTCCCGGTATGGTCTGCGGGGTTCATGGGCACCCTCTCTGGGAAACCGGAGGGGGTGCTTCATTTTGACAACATCACACCGGCATGGGACTTGAATCAGACATTCTAACCGACCTGCGGCAGCTTCTCACCGAACATGGCGTGAGTGCGCGATGGCAGGGGATCGACCTGTTGGTTCTGATCAGCCGGGTGAAGCGTGAGCAGCAAATCGAGATGGGCGGATTCGTTGAATCTCCCGAACTCAGCTTGCGGGTGCCCAAGGTGGCATTTCCTAACACGCTCCCGAAATTCGGCGAGCGCATCGAGGTTGAGGGCACCGAATACCGCATCTCACAGGTGTCGTCCCATCCGCGTTCACCATTGCTCACCCTCAGCCTATCGACCACCGATGAGTGACGGCGCCATCAGGTTCACCGCGAAGATGAAGGGCGGCAGCGATGTGATCCGCCTGCTCAACCGGTATCCACAAAAAGTCGGCCGCACGCTGGAATCCCTGGTGAAGCAGGAAGCGCGGGGGCTTGCCGTGGAACTGGCACGCAACACCCGGCCATTCGGGTTTTCAGATAAGGCGAGGAAGCGGGGCGAGGGCGCGGTTGCCGGTGACATCAACCGGGTGTTTGCCCTGCCCTCCGATGCCTACGACAACATGAAACTGCTGGATCCCGCCGCCGCCGATAGATTCTGGGCGAACATCCAGAACCGGCGGTTTGCCAAGGCTGAACAAGCCCTCAAGGCGTCCAACTCAAATTGGAAGACCCTGTCGGTTGGACGGCTCGATCCGAAGCTCCACCGGGAAAGCCGCACCGGTCCATACGCCAACGTCAGGCGCAAAACGCCCGCGCAGGTCGTGACCAGTCCGAAGGCGCTGGATTCCTACATCGCCAAGATCCAGAAGCGGGTCGGCTTCGCCAAGGGGTCGTGGATCAACGCGGCCAAGGCCATCGGCGGGCGGGTTCGCGGTGCCGCGCAATGGGCGACCCGGCACAAGCAGGCCCCAGGGACGGCCACCGTGAAGACCGGCGACAAGCCATCTGTCACGCTGGTCAACAAGCTCGACTATATCGAACAGGTCACGACCGCCACCGGCATTGAGATCGCGCTCCGTGTGGCCGCGGGGCGATTGCGGAAGGCGTTGGCCACATCATTGAGGGTGATCACCGCCAGGGCGAACCGTACCATGCGCAAAGCGGGTTGACGCGCCACCACCGGGCAAGATGCCCAACATGATCGAAGACCGCCTCGCCTCGCTCCTAGCCGAATGGATCGACTCCAACAGGCCGGATGAATTCCCAGCCACCCTCCCGGTCCACGTCGCCCGCCGCGATGAAATCCGCACCCGCCCGTGCGTCGTTCTCAACACGTCGGAATCGAAACCGGTCCCGGCCATGCCACACACCGCCCGCGTCAAACTTGACGTGCATTTGTTTTCCCAAGTGGACGACACCCCGGCAGACACCCACGCCGAGTGGGCGGGCAAGCTGGTTGTCCTGCTCAGGGGCAAGGCGGCGATCCAGGCGGCGCTGGATTCCGACACCTTCGTTTTGCATGACTTGCTAGACCGCGAGAGCGTGACCAGTCCGGACGAAGCACGGGGCCGCGAATCGGTGTTGAGCTATGAAGCGGTGGTTTCCGCCATCTGATCGGAGTTGACACGGCACCCGCGGTCAAATGGCCGCGACTTTCCTTGGCACTACTGGCAACTGGGGCATCACCAATGACGAGACGGGAATCATCATCACCGATCTTGCGTTCGACTACTCGAATCAGGAAAAGACGGTTCTGAACAAGAGCGGCGAGATCATCGGCCTTGCGCTCTATCAGGAGAAGGTCGAGATCAAACTATCCGGACTCGTCGCCAAAACCAGCGCGTTCAGCGGCAAGATCGGCGCGGCCCTCACGCTGGCCAACACCATGCCGGCCCACCTCCAGGCCGCATCCGGCGGAACCACGATCATCAAGCAGATCAACCGCGCCCTCAACAACGAGGACTTTGAGAAAATCGACATCACCGCCACCCACTATCCATTTGTGACGAGCGGTGCCTGAACCAATCCACCCAACGACAACCCCAAGATACAGACATGAACGCCATCACCCACTTCTCATCCACCGCCACCAGCAACACGGCCCTCGCCGCCGCCCTGTCAGCAGTCGGCATCCCGCTTGCCGAAAAACCGTTCGTCCGTGTCGTCGGTGACGGCATCCGTGGCGAGCGGGTTGTTTGGTTTTTCGAGCCACAGAGTCCCTGCGGGAAATACCGCACCGCCGAACTCATTGCGGCATGGTCGGACAACGCGTGGCACCTCGCCAATCCCGAGCACCCCTTCGCCTACATCAAGGCCGCCCTCATGAACCGGGAGGCGCTCGTCACCAAGATCAAGCAGGACGTGCCGATTGCCTGCATCAGCCGTCACGGGAAATTCGCCTTCCTGCCGCTCAACGC
>CAIZNN010000196.1 GCA_903934285.1 Akkermansiaceae bacterium
CCAAGAACTTGCCGGTTTCCGGGCTGATGACGCTTGGCGCTTCCTTGCCGGTGACGGATTCCAGCACCATCGAAGGACGCGACATGAGGCCGGAGAGGACATGCGTCCAGGCTTCTTCGGAAACCGAGTTGATGTTGAACCCGCCTTGGATCCGGATGAATTCCGCAACCTTGGAAAAGCCGGATTTGGTGGGATTGCCCGAGGCAACAAACAACAAGTCCAGCGTCTCCTTGGGGGGGCGGGTGGTGCAGGCGAGCAGGGCGTCGTTAGGCGGCGGGGTGGTGCCATTGAGGAACTCCTCGGCCACCTTGCGCGCCGTGCGCGCGCTGCCACCCTGCACCAACATCTTGCCATCCTGGGCGGCGAGCGTGGAGCAAAACCAGGCATCCCACAAGTGGGCGTTGGCGATGTAGGAGCGGTCGTTGCGCAGGAAGGCGGCACCTTCGAGCCAGAGCACGTAGTTCCAGCCCGGGGTGTTGAGTTTGTTGGCGGGAATGCCGGGGCTGGCGTAGGAATTGCCGATGGCATGGTTCTGCGGGAACTGGGTGGCATGACCTTCGTAAAACACGTAGTCACCGGTATACCAGAATGTGTACATGCCACTGATGTCCGGGAGCCTGGGCTCATAGGTCGGCCGGTAGTCGAACAAGGGCAGGTGCTGGAGTTGGGCGAGGGAGACCAGCGGCGTGACGGGGATTTCCTGATCGACCACGTTGAGCTGGCCGCGCGGCGAATAACTGGCACCGAAATACACGCGGTCGTCGCGGTTGGGCGGCAGTTGGAAAGTTTTGGTGACGTCGAGCCACGAATTGACCGCGCTGTAGCGGTAGGTATAGGGGCTCTCGAACCACGGCGTGATCACGTCCGAGGTGCCCTGTTTTTTGCTGGTGATGCCATGGATCGGGTTGCCGGCCACCGAGAATGACCCGTGCTTGGCGGGAAACAGATCCTCATCGGCCGCCTTGCGGTAAGCCTCGAAGAACATGATGGGCGTGGGCCGGCCCTCGACCTGACCGAAGGTGCGGGCGGGGATCTCCGATGGCGCGATCAAGCTGACCTGCGGGCTGGTGCCATCCGCCTCCGCCTTGAAGGAGGCGACGGTGCTGTTGCCGAATCTTACAGAGGTTTCAATGGTATCGGTGCGCGACCCGTTGTTGCCACACCAGTCCGAATGCTGGCCGGCGATGCTGAAGCTCGCCTCGACCAGATCCTCGACACTGCGCCCGCTCGGGCCCTCGACTTGGATCTTGAGCGGATCGCCCGCCGCGCCCATGATTTCGCTGCCGGTGATGGAATGGAAATAGGCCGTCGATTGATTGCCCCGCAGGTTCTTGACCACACCGCCGAAATTGTTGTCGCCGAGATTGAATTTGCCGGTCTCGCCCCAGATGTAGTAGTGCCAGATGAACTGGCCGTTGCGGTAATCATTGGGCCGGTTCATCCAATCCACCACCTGGGGGTAGAGCACCAGGGTGCCCCCGGCGGGAATGATCAGATCGGTCACCGTCTTGGTGCCGCCCATCTCCGGGCCGAAGCCAATGAAAGTGCCGCTTTGGTTTTTGGTCATATCGACGGTGACCGGATCGGCGCTGCCCTTGTTGACGAAGAAAGTCAGTGGACAGCAGCCGGATGCCGAGTATTCGGGCACCAGCATGTCCACATTGTAGGGGTTCCACAACACGGCTAACGGATAGATATAGAAGCGCAGGGCCAGCGGCTTGCTGGCCACCTGGGGATTGGAGATGCGCTCGGTGGCGTAGCTCATCACGTAACACAGTTTGAGCAACACCGGCTGCACCCGGAAGCGGTCCTCGACCATGGTCGCATTCCATTCCGGCTCGCCGGGCGAACCGGCGGTGGAATAGCCGAATTGCTTGTAGGTACGGATGGTCGGCCGCCCGGTCGACGAATTGAACGTGAGCATGCTCGAGGCGCGCGACAAACTTTCGTAATTCCGCAGTTGGTCCCACGAAAACAACCGGTAATCGGCGAGGGCGTTTTTCATTTTGCCAAAGGTGCCCTCCTTGGTGCGCGCCGTCGGGCTCAGGGTGTTGAGCCAATCCAATTTCATGTTCAGGCATCTGCGCAGCTCGCCAGTGGTCACATCGACCGGCACGAGCTCGCTGCGGGTTGTTAGATCGTGGAAATAGCGCCACGCCGCGCGGCTCTCGTCGGCTGGCGTGACCACCGCCGCATCGACCTCGGCGAGGTCCACCAGGCGCCCGTCCATGCCATGGTCGCGATCCGGCACTTTTGGGTCGATGGCGGCATGGCCGTCGCCATCGATGCGGCGCGCGGCTAACAAGACCTTCGCGGCGGGTGCCTTGTCCGGCTTTTCACCTGCCCGCAGGGTGGCTTTCACGCCATCGTCAGACGTCCACCAAGCAAACCCGGCGCGCTCGCCCGACACCACCGGTACGGTGACGCTGCGCTGCTCGGTGGGGTCGACCCCGTTGCCGACGAGCACCCGGGTGGTGGTTTGGGGGAGGAAGCCGGTCTTGGCCAGCGTGAGTTGGGCGGTTTCCTGGCGGGTGCCGGAGATCAACCAGCGGCGGAACCCGCTGGTCTTGTCGTACGACG
>CAIZNN010000197.1 GCA_903934285.1 Akkermansiaceae bacterium
GCACCAGCGCTTGGCCCAGCGGGCCAAAATGGCCGCGCAGGCAGGCCGGGAGCTGCCGCTCAAGCTCTACCAAGACCTCTACCGGCCCACGGAAGTCAGTCTGCAGTTCATCCGCTGGCTACGCTCCATGCTCCTGCGGGCGACCTGCTACGGGGAGGCACTGGCCCTGTTGCGCCCGCTCATGGAGAAATATCTCTGAGATGTTAGCCAACAGCGTTCAAAACGGTGTCACTTTCACTTCCCAGAGGTAAGGAGTCCTGAGGCCACTGGTTGGCGCTGGCGGTGGAGCTGCGGGCGGATGCAGGAGATTACCGCGGGGCCTGGGGTGAACGCGCCGCCGAGGAACATGGCGAGTTCGTCGATGAGCGGCTGGGGATTTGCCACGAGGTCGGTATAACTGACTTCCAGCAACTCGACCCGGGAGCTGACGGCAAAGGCCTGGCGGATATGCTGGCTGTGTTGTTCCATGGCCACGGCCATCCGTTGCTTGTCCAGACATGGCGGTTTGCCCTGGCGCTCGAGCATGGTCCACTGGGATTCGACGACCTGCGCGATGGGCCGGGTCATGAAGATAATCTTGTAACGGTGAGTGAGCGGCAGAGCAGGCAGGAGAGCTGAGATGATTTTGAGCGCTTTGCCGCGGGCCTGCACCAGGATGCCGGGGTGGTTCGGGAGTTTTTTGATTTCCTCCCATTCCAAGTATCCTTCGGGATTGTCCTCGTCGGCGGCCCGCAGCTCATCGGTCATCACCGGGATGCCGCCGGCCCGCAGAATCTGCATCATCAGCGATGTGCCGGAACGCGGCAGACCGGACACGACGATAAATTCCATTTCCTCCACGGCGGCGGCAGGAGCATTCCCGGCAGGCGCGACGGCTCGGGTCGGGGTGCTTGCCCTGGGTTGCGGCAGCGGGACGAATTTATCTTTGCGCAACACGATCACCGCGCGGTATTGCTGTTCGTAGGCTTGCGCCTTCACCTCGTCGCCGAGTTTCCGATGGATGCGGACGAGGAGGCGGTAGGCCCGCAGAAATGCAGGCTCGAGCTTGAGGCAGGTGTGCAACGCCTGGCAGGCCTCGTTGAGTTGGCCATCGCCGGCCAAGGCGACGCCTAGCAGGAAATGCGCGTTGGCACGGGCGAAATCGAGCGAGATGGCCGACAGTGCGGCTTCGGCGGCCTCCGCGTAGAGTTTGCGGTGGAGCAGATGGCGGGTGAGTGCGAGGTAGGGCTGTGGGTTGGCCTCAAGGAGAGTGGGCGTCCCGCCCCACATGGCCCATGAGTTGCCAATGCCAAGCGGAATTCCTCTACTCATTGACTTCTCATGGGCCATGGCATCAAGGAGAGTGGGCGTCCCGCCCACATGGCCCATGAGTTGCCAATGCCAAGCGCAATTCCTCTACTCATTGGCTCACCATGGGCCATGGCGGCCGGAGTCCGCCACTCCTTGAGTGGGCGCAATTGAGTTGCGGCAATCTTCGTCTTTCATTCAAAATTCAAAATCGCCCACCAGGCGGACTCGTGGGCGCGGCGAGGCCATCACGCCCTAGCTGCGGCTGTCACAGCTTTTTTCTTGTCGGCTTTTTTCTTTGTCGCCACTGCTGTCAGGCGCTAGTGTCTGACGCATGACAACCCTGCCGTTGCGCGAATTGCTCCGACATCCCACGGCCGTGAAAAAGCTCACGGCGGCCGGTCTGAGTGTGCAGGTCACCGATAACGGCAAGCCCTTATGGGTGCTGCGCTCAGCAACAGCGCCTGCACTGGCAGATGCTGACAAGCAGTTTGTGGATGACGAACTCGATGCCATGCTCGAGGAACGCTGCTCCACGCATTCTGCGGCGCAACTGGTGATGGATTCCCGGATGCCATGACCTACGGAGACTCTGAGAAAGGGACAGAGAAACAGTCTTGGCATGGCCGGAGGCAATTTCATGCTTGGAATTCAGGGTTTTCCAGCAACGCTCTTGGCTTGACCGAACGGATGGGTATACCGCTGTGCCAAAGAATTTCCCCATGAACCTCGACGCCCCTTTTCCCGCCTCCGGTCCGGCCGGCGTTGGCCTTCAGCCCACCAGATTGGCTTTGGTGTTGCCATCGCGCCAGAACAGTATTACCATGGGCACATGAAAACTCTCACCGTAAAACTACCCGATCCACTGTTTGCCGAGATCTCGCGCATGGCGGAGCAGCGCAAGGTGCCCAAGTCGGAGATTGTGCGGGAACGCCTCGAGCAGGGAGCGAGCAACACCATGTCGCTGTGGCAACGGCTGGAGGATCTCGTTGTCAGGGACGACGCGGCCCCCAGCGATCTCTCATCAAACAAGAATCATCTGGCGGGTTATGGCAAAAACCGTGATCGTCGATAGTGGCGTGATCGTGGCCGCCTTGCTTCAGCGCGACCTCCACCACGCATGGGCCAAGGCCAACCTCCAACGCATGACCGGTGCCTGCCTCACCTGTGAGGCGGTATTGTCGGAATGCTTCTATCTGCTAGAGAAGGTGTTTGATGGCGGGAAGCGATTATCCGTGCTGCTGGAACGGGGAATCCTGCGAGTGGATTTCGCGTTGCCCGATCATCTCCCGCATGTTCTGCAACTCATTCACCGCTACCATGATACTCCCATGAGTCTGGCTGATGCCTGCCTGGTGCGAATGTCGGAACTGCACGGCGACGCCCTGGTTTGGACCACGGATCACGATTTCGAGGTATACCGCCGCAATGGACGGCGAAAGATCCCGTTGCTCGCTCCCTGGTGGTGACGCTGGGGGGCAACGCAATCCGCTTCGGATAGAGTCGGCACCGTCTGCCAGATCGCCTTGATTTCTTTCACCGTTGCGTCCCCTGTGCTTGTTAGGTCAGATCTCGGCGGCTTTCGCGACCGGGTCGAAGCGGTTCGCGAACAATGCGTAGAGCGTTGGCAGCACGATGAGGGTGAGCAGGGTGGAGGTGATGAGTCCGCCCATCACCACCACCGCCAGCGGCTTTTGGATACTCGACGTAATACCCAGACGGCAGGCGGTTGTTGCTTCCATTAAACCGTTAGACTTCCGGAAATAAGTAATGGCCTATTACCGCATGAAAGTCCTGGACACCTTGACCATCACCGAGAAAGGACAGGCCCAATTCCCGGCCAGTTGGCGCAAACAGGCGGGGTTGGTGCACGGTGGGCCGTGCGATGTCCGCGTGCTGGATGACGGGCGGCAAAGCCTGCTGATTACCCCGCGTCCTCAAAAACGGCGGGGCGCGGCGGGTTTCCTCACGCATCTGGAAGGCCAGACTGTCGCCTTTCCCAAGGTGAAACGCCACACCATGCCGTTCCAATCACATTCCTAAAATCCATCCGCCGGACATTGCCGTCTGAAGACACCTTGCTGGCGGCGCAATGCC
>CAIZNN010000198.1 GCA_903934285.1 Akkermansiaceae bacterium
AAACGAATCCCTCAAGGAAAGAGTTATCACAGATATGGCTAACATTAAATCAAACCCAAAACTTGTAAGATCATTCTTTCGTGCCCCAAGTGTAGTCTATGCCAAGGACTAGTCAGTATAGCAAGAAATCTACACTTAGTTATGCCATGTGATTCGGGCGGAGAACTCTATCCCGATTCCCTTCCAGACACTGCCTGGAAATTTGCCAACGTCAGTTTGAACCTGAATGCTCCCGGGTTGAAGTCCGCACGCGCCGCCGTGATTTCGCGCCTCAGGCTACGGACCAATTCGCTAGGGACAAATGCAAGACGGCGCATCTCGTCGCTTTCCACCCAAGGCGTTGGCTTCATCAGTCTCCACTATCAAGTTCTCGCCGATCACGGCTTCCCCGAACCATGAATCACTGTCCTCTTGTCACCATGGAAAAACTCGACCTCCAGACTCCGGACTTCGCGAAGAACGAATAGAGCATTGGCATCCCGAGGAAAAGTCCAAAATCCTGCGCGGCCGGCGCCCATGGAGCGGGACTTGCCAAGTCCCGAGTGCCTCCATGCAATAACACGACACTTGGCAAGTGTCCTTCCCTGTCCGGCGCTTCCCTCGTGCTGAGCGGGCGGCACCCATGGAACGGGACTTGGCAAGTCCCGTGTGCTGCGAATGAAGACGACACTTGGCAAGTGTCGTTCCCTGTCCGGCGAGCGGGTGGAGATCATGCGCCTGGGGTTTTGTCGGAAGTTGCGAGGAGGCGGTCCACCTGGCCCACTGCATACAGGGGCAATGAGAGCAGTTCCACCGTCGTTGCCTCAGATCCCGGCAGTTTCACCTTTTCCAGGGCGGGTGATCCGGTGTGAAACCGCAGCGCCCGCAAGCGGCGCTTCTCGTGTAGGAACTGAAACATCGAACGCAGGGTTCCGGCTTTTCCCGCTTTCACTTCCACTGGCAGAATGTCTTGATGACGGCTGATGACGAAATCCACCTCGGCGTTGGCATTGCGGGCCTCGCGGACCCAGTAATACAACTGCGGGTCTTCAAACGCCGGCGCGGCAGCCAACAATTGCTGCCCCACAAACTGTTCCGCCAGAGCGCCTTCGTTCACAGTGATCAATTCCTCAGTTCCCACCAGTGGGAGCCCGCAGATACGGTTGGCCAAGCCGATATCCAGAAACAGCGCTTTGAAGTGCCGTTCGTCGCGCTCCGCCCCCAGCGGCAGGCCGTTAGCTGACGTGTGCATCACCGGATGTACCACCCGGCTCAGGACTAACAATTCCAGCGCCCGCCGGACGTCCGCCGAGCGCTCTTCCCTGCTGATGTTCACGAACTTGATTTTGCGGCCCACGTTTGCCGCGATGTGGCGGTAGGTTTTGCGCATCAATTCATGCAGTCGCCGCGCGCCGTATTTTGCGAAGTCCGCTTGCACCGTCTCCACCAGCGCCGTCTGAATGCGTTGCACCTCCAGCAAATCCTTCCGCTCCGCATAGGCCCGCACTGCCTCGGGCATCCCCCCTACAAAAAAGTATCGCCGCACCGAATCTAACAATTTGTTGGCCATTGCCTCTGACGGCGGTTGCGCCAGGGTCCACTGCACGAGGTAGTCAGCCAGCGCCTCGCCCTCGGTTGCCGCGACGAATTCCTCGAATGACATCGGGTGCAAGTGCAGGAATTCGATCCGCCCCACCGGCATGGAATACTTGAACTCGCGCAGCGCGAAATCGAGCAGCGACCCCGCCGCAATCACGTGCAATTGCGGAAGCAGTTCATGAAAATAGCGCAGCATTGCCAATGCGGGTGGGCACGCCTGAATCTCATCGAGAAACAGCAGGGTTTCGCCCGGAGTGACCGCTTGCCCCTTCAATAGCGCCAATTCCTCCAGCAAGCGTTTGGGCTCTGCCTGCGAAAACAGGCTGTGCAAGTCCCGCTCCCGCTCAAAATCCACCTTGAGCACGGACTTGAAGTGCTGCAGGCCCCAATTCTCCACCAAATAGGTCTTGCCAACCTGCCTCGCCCCTCTCAGTACCAATGGCTTGTGAACGGGTTGCTGCCGCCACTCGGACAAAAAATGTTCAGCTTTACGCTTCATGTTGGGTTGGATTTTGGCATGGGAACAGGTGAAAGACAATTGTATTTTAGCAGGATTGGTCTCATGTGCAACTGCTACCGGATCACCCCGAAGAAAGGCGCGGACAAGGGCGTGCGGGCCAAGGTGTCGGCGGCGGTTGGGAAGTTCGCCTCATCCTTGGTGCGTCCGTCCGATCCTGGCATTGTGGTGTTGTGATTCCTTGCTGGCGGTCGCTGGGACTTCCAACCGTTCGGTGGCGTGCTGGCCGTGGCGCCCTGTGACAGCCCGTTGAAACGAAAAAGCCCGCCTCTGGATGATCCTCAGGGTGGGCTCTGGGATTGGGGGGCGTGACGGGTTTTCAGGTTCAGCCGTCATCCACCGGCAGGTCGGTGAACAGCTGAGGAAAGTAGGAATCCACCACCTTGTATGGGAAGGCGATACGCAGCGGCCCCTTTTCACTCGCCGAACCCACGAGGCCTTCATCGAGCGCGCGGCGGATGATGACGCGGGAAGCGGTGCCCTTGAGTCCGAGGATGGCCGGCACCGCACCGCGGGGCAGATCACCTTCGAGGCACAGCGCCTTGAGCAGGCGGACGAGGTGGCTCCGCAATTTTGGGTCGAGATCCACCCGGATGAAGCGCAGATGGCTTTCAATGCGGTCAAGCAACTTGAAGGGTGAGATCAACCCGGTCATGAAATCGATTTGGTCGAGAACACGCTCCAGGAAGAAGCGGCAGAAGCGGGAGAGTGCGGCGTCGCTGAGATTGCCCCTGCCGTCGAAATCGTTCGCTCTAACTTGGTCGGCTGCCTGCAAGTGCTGGAAGTACGCGGGTCTTGCGCGGGCGAGCCCGCGGGATAGTGTCCATAGTCCGTCCGCATCCAGGCCGGCACGGATCATGGCCGCTTGGGATTGCAGGCGCGCCACCCTGCCATTGCCATCGCCGAACGGATGGATCCATGCCAACCGGTGGTGCGCCGCCGCCAACGCGATGAGCCGGTCGGTGGCTGGAATGGCTGGGTCTGAGTAAAAGCCGTCGAAGCGCCGCATGAAATCACCGATGGCAGCGTGATCCGGCGGTACGTGGCGGCCTACGTCCACGTTGTGGTCACGGAATTTTCCTGGTTCCAGCGGGTGACGCTTTCCTGAGAGCGAGGTGGTGAACCACTCGCTGCGGGGCAGAGCCTCGTAAAATTCCCGGTGGATCCATTGGATGAATTCAGGCTGGAACGCCCCGGCTTCCGGTTGCTCCGCCATCCGCCGCCGCATCGCGGCTTCCGCCCGGATATGGGCCACGCTGAGGAGTTGATTGCGGCGGTCGTCCTCGCGATCCGATAAATCATCGCGCAAGGCCCGCTCGATGTCCCGGGGCAGCGTCTTATGACCTTCGATGAGATTCGAGTAATAGCTGTTCATCTCACGCACCAACCCGGCCACCCCGCGGCGCACCGATGGCGATGGCAGCGTTGCCGTCAATTCGCCAGCTTTCCGGAAAATGGCCACGCTCAGCTCCGCAAGCTCGCCTCTTCCGGCCGTGGGTAGCAACGGCTCCATGGAAGTGATGCGTCGGGCAATGGCTGATTGGCGGGTCACAAGCGATGATCTTTTCGGCGATCAGATTGGCGCATTATCACTTTAAAATCAAGCATTTATTTTTTAATTTCAAAATTATTTCATATAAAACCGTCGATCTTTTCGGCGATCCTTGAAGAGTAGGGGGCCAGTCCGGCCATGCGCCAGCAATAGAGGTTGCGTTTGCTGACCCTGAGGTAGGCGCAGGTGATTTTTTTCGGTGAGGAGCGGGCAACTCCCCATCTATCATCTTCAAGCCCTGCCGGGAACTGACCACCTTGGACATGGCCGATGATGGTTGTTAGACGCGGATGGCGATTGCGACGGTCGGCCATATTGCCATACCTTGTGCGGCCGGCACGTGCCCACACGCGGCCCCAAACGCAAAATCCGGGGCATGGTTAATTGTCGCTGGACAGCATGGAGCTAAGCCTCCACCCCCCGGATTTGTGACGGTTGAAAAATGGTGTCCGCTCAGCCCTTGAAGCTGGCGTTCGGCTTGCCGTCGTCCAACAGGTCACCGATGCGGTTCACGGCGTCCTTGAGAATCGAGGCGGCGGCGAACATGATCACCCCGACCGTCGGAGCGACGAAGGGGATGACGTTGAAGGCGCAAACAAGACCGGCGACCATGCCGGCGAAGCTGAGGTATTTGACTGCTTTCATGGTGAGCGGGGCGGGGTGGCAACGGCGCCGTGGCCTGTTCTCAGGTGCGCTGGTCTCACAAGATGGCAAACTTACTTGTCAAGCATCCCCATAACAGGTAGATGTGGCCCGAAGGAAGCAACCCTCACCCCAATAAATATGAAATCGATCAAGAACCTGACCCGCATGACCTACGAAACCGCCTCCTTCCTGGGCTGGCGCCTCGCCCGCAGCAGCAAAGGAACTGCCTTCGTCAAGTATTTCTCTGACAGGAAATACGGCGGTGAGAAAAAATCGTTCGTAGCTGCCCAGGCGGCTCTGACGGCTTTGAAAGCCACCCTCGAAGGTGCCAAGCTGGTCAACGGCAAGCATACGGCCACGACCATCCGCAAGGTTGGGAAGCTGCTTGCGGATGCCTAGCCACGGGTATCCATGGGCGGAGGTGGCTGTTCGATAGGATGTCAGCAAACCCGACGGGTCGTCCAACAACAATGAGCCCTTCACAAATGGACCGAATCGCCAGCTAAACCAGAGCTCCAATACTCATCGGTGACTTTGGTGAGGGACTGGTGACTTATGCCTTGATACGTGGTGGCTAGGAGGTTGGCCGCGCAACTTTTTTTCTGTAAAAGAAGTTCAGGATGGATTTGGAGGCTGATTTCAATCATCTTTTTTGTGTGAGTTGCGCAAGCCACAATCTATCTTCCTCTGAAGATCCCGAACCACAATGCGATCCGATTTTGAGAGTGCCAGCAGCGCCGGCAGATGGAATTTGAGCCATTAAGGGGCAGAGAAAAGCCGGTGGTGACGTTCTGCCAGAATCTCATGATAGCGTGCCTGACGGGGGGCCGAGAGGAATGAGCGACGGATGATAGCCGTCCACTTCGGCAAGCCATCGCGCAGATCCGCGAGGATGCCGGCAAGGATGGATTCAGGTAACCCCAACCTTTCGCGGCAGAAATAATCGATCCAGTCCGCTCGGGTCAGCTTGCGTCTGCGGCCTCTCAGGGGCAGGGCCGATTCCTCGCTGGCGTTTTCCAGCACCAGGGTGGAGTTGAGAAAATCATAGGCCGGCGCCAGCCTGACTTTCCCCTGCGCCACGAGCAGCGAAAAATTCTTCAAATGCATGTCCTCGTTGCCGGTCAGGAAACAGAAGAGCAACCGCCGGGCGAGTTCGGCCTTTTCCACTGCCGGGAAGCTGCAATGGGTTTCCACCAGCTTGGCGACTTGTTCGAGGGATCCGGCATATTTGGTGTCCCGGGTCGCGCCCGAAAGCTGGGCGAAATCCTCCACATGCAGGCGTTGATCACGGCCCACGCGGTCGAAACGCCGGATCACATAGACCCATGAGCCATCGCTTGCCGGCAACAACCCGTGTGGCGGAACTTCGATGCCTGCATGTTTCGCCAGCGTCATGCTTAGGGCTTCGTTGGCCGGAACTTCCTCGTAAGGCGGAGGATTCGGCTTGAGAATGAAACGTCCGCCGCAGTCGACGAGCTCGAAGCACCCGTCCTTGGGTTTGATCACGGCGGAAAGTTTCGGCTGCACCCCTTGGATAGACATCTTGTCGGCCCGCAACCGGGCCTGGCGCAGTTGCTCGTCCTGACTCAGCGCCAGCGGTTCCAGGTGCGTCAACCGGGGATGCAGCGAGCGCAGGCCGCCTTTCGAGAATGTCTCGCCGTCCGCCAAGGGCTCCAAGGTGATCGGGCAGGCACGCATGTCAGGGGTGGTCCGGCAGTTCACGCACGGTGAGCGAACCGATCAGGTCCTCGCCCACCGTCACAATTTGGCGGAAGGCATCGTGGCGGTCGATCTTGTGCTTGCGGAGCAGGGCTTCCAACTGCGCACCCTCCGGCAGCAATCCTTCCAGAAATGCCGGAAACCCGGGAAACTCGTAGGGCTCGGCGCGGGCCGGCAGGGTCAGGGAAACCGGCGGCCCGTCATAGCCACCCTCGTAGGCAAATGCCCATGAGGCGGGACCCGTGGACCGCAGGCGCCCGGCCAGGCGGCCATGCTGGAAGATTGCGGCCTGGCGTGCCAAGTTCACGATGCGGCCTCCTCCTTCTTCGCTCGATTTCTCCATGCCTCGACCATGGGTCCGGTGGGTTCCAAGTGGATATTGAGGACTCCAAGCACCGCCTGAAGATTCCTCCAACTCGCCCGTTCCTTGCCCGCCTCCAGATCCTGCACCACATTCCGGCTCACTTCGGCGTGCAGCGCCAATTCCACCTGGCTTATGCCTGCTTGCTTGCGGTGGTAGCTGATTAACGAGGCTATCTCCAAGGATTGCATGAAATTTAAGGCGGTTCAATCGGTCACGCCGCGATATTAGGAGAGAAACCCGATCGATTCAATAAAAATGCCTTATAAATAAAGCTTTTGCTGGAATCGGCCGATTCTCGTCCCCACCATCCGGCAATCCTCCCACAGAACGCCATAAATTTAAGGCATTGCTGATCTTTGCTGCGTTCACTTGCTCACCGCCACTGGGATGACCGCTGTTGTCTAACATCTGAATGGGGCCAGCACCTGAACATCGGCAGAGGGGACCGGATGGAAGTGAAGATGCAAGTGAAGAAACACCTGCGGACCCTACCTGCGGATGTACATGAAAGGATTCCTGCAGCGCTTCACGCAATGGTACAAACGCAAGCACGGGCGCAGCGGCGGGTTGTGGGAGAATGCGTTCAAGAGCGTGCCGGTGGAAGACGGGGTGGCCTCGCGGACGATGGCGGCACATAGCGACGTGAACCCGGTTAGGGCGGGGATGCGGGTGAGCGGGGCGCGGAAACTGCGGGGTCACTGTCGGTCTCAATAACAAAAGCCGTGCCGTGGAGCAATCGTGCTGGATTAACGCCGTGTTTCGGGCAGCCTCGCCCAGTGCTACAAACCGTTAGGATTTGGGATTTAGGATTTAGGAATTAGGATTGCAACTGGCGGCGGGTGGCGTCGCCGTTGATGACGACCGGCTGGGTGAAGAGTGTTCGGCAGGATGCCGAACACAGCCGGCGGGACGCCGGCGCTCCCCAACACCACAGGGCGAGGAAGCGCAGGCCGTGCAGGCATAACCGCACCTTTTGCACGGCGCGACGTGCAGGGTCCCCTAACCGCGATGCCGCCGCCAGCGGGCTGGATAGCCGCCCGCAATTTTGAGGCGGCGGAGTCGGGCCCGGTTAGCGTTGTCACCGCCGGTTTCGGGCCGGTTCCCGCCAAGCAACATTTTTCCTAACTGAAATGGCCGCGGCTTCGTGGCGCATCACGACATGTGACGGCGCGCGAAGGGTGGGGGCGGGCCGGGACGGGGGATCGGGAGGGGTGGCGGGCGCGCGGCGGGCGCCACAAGGATTCAGGGCAGGCGCGGGAATCTGGAGAAATCGGGCGGGCGTTTTTCAAGGAAGGCTTGCTTGCCCTCGCGGCCTTCCTCGCTCATGTAGTACAGCAAGGTGGCATTGCCGGCCAGATCCAACAACCCCATCTGCCCATCGCAGTCGGCATTGAGCGCGGCCTTGAGACAACGCAGCGCCAGCGGCGAGTGGGCGAGCATTTCGCGGCACCAGTTGAGGGTCTCGGTTTCGAGTTCGGCGAGCGGCACCACGGTGTTGACCAAGCCCATTTCCAGCGCCTGGCGGGCATCGTATTGGCGGCAGAGGTACCAGATCTCACGGGCCTTTTTCTGGCCCACTATCCGCGCCAGATAGCTGGAGCCCAGCCCGCCATCGAACGAGCCGACCTTGGGGCCGGTCTGGCCGAAACGCGCGTTGTCCGCGGCGATGGTCAGATCGCACACGATGTGGAGGACGTGGCCGCCGCCGATGGCATAGCCGGCCACCATGGCCACCACCGGTTTGGGCAACGAGCGGATTTTTTTCTGAAGTTCCAGCACATTGAGCCGCGGGATGCCATCCTCACCGAGGTAGCCGGCATGGCCGCGCACTTTCTGATCGCCACCCGAACAGAACGCGAGATTGCCGGCGCCGGTGAGGATGATGACGCCGACGGTGGGATCCTCATGGGCCAGCTCAAAGGCTTGCAACAGTTCCGTGACGGTTTTCGGGCGGAACGCATTGCGCACTTCCGGACGGTTGATGGTGATCTTGGCAATTTTCCCCTGCTCCGTGGTTTCGTACCGGATGTCTTCAAATTCGCGAATGGATGTCCACATGGACGGTGAGTGTGCACTGCCGCGGTGCCAACTGCAACCCTGATGCGCGCAGCGAAGGCTATGGTCAACGCAATGGCCAACGCCGCGGCGCCAGCGGTGGTGTTAGAGCTCGCCGGACTTGAGGAATCGGGCGGTGGTGGCGGCGAGCCAGGCTTCGTTCTCCCAGGGCACGCGGTGGCCGCTGGCGGGTGCCACGGCCAGCCGCGCGTGTGGCGAGAGGCTCGCGGCGCGTTGGGCCAGGGCGAGAAATTTGTCGTCCTGCGCGCCGGCCACCCATAACACCGGGATGCTGATAGCGCTGAGGCGCTGCCACAACGGTTGCTGCGCCCCGAGCGACCAATCCATGAAACTGCGCGCCACCTCGCGGCGGCGGGTGGCCAAACTGTTAGCCGCCGGCGCATCACGAATGGCCGTGGCGCCCAACACCGGCTGGGCATTCCAGGCGCGCAGGAATTGCGGCCACTCGCCGGCAAACGCCTGCGTCGCCCAGAGCGCATCCGCTTCTAACCGGTCGGCGCGCGCCGCGGCGGAGTCGAGGCCCGGATGGGCGGAAACCAATACCGCCGCCTGCCACGGGTGGCCGGTTTCCAACAAGGCATGCAGCGCCAGACGGCCACCCATCGAGTAACCTAACAAAGCCCGCGTGCTGCCGCGCGACACCGCGCCCGCCGCCTCCGCATTGAGCGCCCTGGCAAACTCCGGCAGGCCCAACGGCGCGCTGTCCAGGAAGCGCCACAAATCCACCGCACGAGTGCTGATGGCCGCCGCGGCCAGCCGCTTGGCCAGGCCGCGCCAATCCGCAGCCACCCCCACCGCGCCGTGCAGGCACCAGCATTCCAGTGGTCCGGCTTCGCGGCGTTCGTCGGCTTGTTTGGAGTATTGGAGCATGGCGGGGGCGGGGGGCGGGGCTGGCTTGTTAGAGCGGGGTGTCCAAGCCTAAGTAGCGGCAGCAGGGCGCGCGCATTAACGGCGCTCTTGTTCCAGCCGATCCATTTCCTCGCGCATGCGGTCCATCAGCCGTTGCATGTCCTCGACGTGGCGGCGCAACCGTTCCGGATCGGCAGGTGCCACTCCCGGCTGCGGCGCGGCGCCCTGCTCGCGCCGGGTGCCCCCAGCCGTGGCCGGCAGCTCCGCTGCGGCTGCCTTGACCAGTGCCGGCGCGAGCGGCGGCCCTTTTAGCAAGCTGGCCACGGCGGCCGAGGGCATCACAAACGAGCGGGTGCGGTCCGCCCGCGCCATGGTGATGCCAACCACGCGGCCCTGCAAATCGACCACCGGTCCACCGATCTGATTTGGATTGGGCCGCATGTCGGTTTGGATCACCTTGGAGAACGAATCGCGCACGCGGCTGGTCGGCCCGCCCATCTGCTCCATCTGGCGCAGCCGCTCGCCGGAAAATTGTGGCAACTCGGGCCGATTGCCCAATAACACGTCCAGCGGGAATTCCGCCCCGTCGCGGCTCACCACCATGGCCAAGCGCGCACCAGGCGCCAGCCCGGTCAGCGCGCTGCGCAATTCCAGCAAGCCGGAAATCGGCCGCTGATTGACCCGCAGAATCACATCCCCTGCGCGCAGCCCGGCGGCCGCAGCCCCGGAGTCCGGCTTGACCTCCTGCACTTTCACGCCGGGGCCGGCGAAGCGGAAATCGCCCTGCATGCCCAGATAGGCCTTGTCGGTTTCGCGCAGATTGCGTTGCAACACGCTGACCACCCCGAACGCGGCGGGTTGGCCGCTTGGCTGCGGGGCGGTGAGAAAGCTCCCCAGTTTGGGCTCCGCGGTGAACCACTCGACCGGGGTCAACGCCTCGCCCTTGATGGTAAGCACCGCGAGATCCTCATTCTGATAGACGCCGGCCAGCTCGACGGCGCGCACCGCCCCATCGGCCCCATCCACCCGCAGGGCACCGGCCGCCCGCGCCACTTCGCTGAACTTGGTCAGCACCTTGCGGCCATCGGCCACCACCGTGCCATAGGCGAGCCGGCGCTTGCCGGCCCAGACCCGCACGGTGGATTTGGCGGCGGTGGCCAGCATCGGGGTGAGGGCCTGGTTGAAGGCGTCGGATTGTTCATCGACGGCTTGGCGTTCTTCGGGGCGGAGCAAGGGGATGTCCGGTTGCTGGGCGGCGAGGGTGCCGGTGAGCAGACATGCTAACAAAAAATGCGGGGTTGCATGCATCGTGGGTAGGGGGTGGTGGTGGTTGCGATGGGGTGTTACTGGTCTTGGAACAAGCGGTCACGCCGCGCCAAGGTCACCTTGAACTCCAGATTCTTATCGTCGCGCAAGACGCCGAGGGTGATGACGTCGCCGGCCTGTTTTTTGGCCAGCACTTGCAGCAGTTCATTGCCATTGCGGATTTCACTGCGCTCCAGCGAGCGGATCAGGTCGCCGGGGCGCACCCCGGCTGCGGCGGCCGGCGAGCCGGGCACCACCGTCTCCACCGGCACGCCATTGGTCTGGCGCGCCAAGCCCATCTCGATGCCTAACACCGGCATCTCGGGATTGGCAAACGGGTTGAGCGACAGCTTGCCCCAGCCCTCGCCGGCCAGCAGGCGGTCCCAATCCTCGCGGAAGCCATCGATGCCGGCGTGATTGTTGTTGATCAAGGCCTGGCCGATGTTGGAGTGGATGCCCGCGAGCTTGCCGTCCAAATCAAACAACGGCCCGCCGGAATCGCCGCCGATGAGGGTGCAGTCGGTTGTTAGAAAATTGCCCGGGCCTTTGGAGATCACCCGGCCGAAGCGCACGGGCGGGGAGCGGCCCGGATCGAAGCCGGCGGAATGGCCGAGGGCGATGACCCAATCGCCCGCCTCCAACTGTTTTGAGGTGCCGCGTTCCACAAACGGCCACGGCCCCTTGTCGGTGATCTGCACCATCGCGATGTCTTTGGAATAATTCGCCCCCAACACCTTGCCCGGCACCTGCTTGCCATCGGGAAACACCACCAACAACTCCGCCGAACCCTGCACCACATGCGCCGCGGTGAGCACCAAACCGTCCGCCGTGGTGACCACCCCGGAGCCCGACGCCCCGGTTTTTTCCGAGAGCAAGGCGACGGTGGCCGGCGTCACCTTGGCCGCCACCGCCTCGACCTTGGTCTCCAGCGTGGCGAGATCCTGCAGGGTGCGCACCGCATCCCTGCCGTGGGCTGGGGCCATGGCAGCGGCCAGCCACAACCAAGCGACAGCCAAGGGAACCATCCGCGGTATTGTCTTCATTGTATGTGATGCAGCGACAGCCCGCCGCGGATTTGTCTGTCGCTTCATTCCGGGATGGCTTGCCGCGCGGGTGTGGGCTACACTGCCCCCGCCGATGGCAAAACACAGCCCGTCCGAAAAAAAGCCACGCCGCAGCGGCAAGCCCGCCGCCGCGCCCGCCCGCCCGCGGAGTGGTGTGTCGTGGTTGTTGTTTTGGCCGTTTCATCTGTGCAGCTTCCTGACCCGCGGCTGCTCCCTGTCCATGCGTCTGTTGCTGCGCGCCGTCGGCTACCCGCTGCTTGCCGGGATGTACGCCCTCGCCCTGTTTGCCGTCAGTTATGGCGTCCAAGCCCAGCGCTACGACTTGGAAAAACTCCGCGCCATGCCCGAGCGCAGCATCGTGCTGGACCGCCTCGGCGAGGAACTCGGGCGCATCCACGGCGAAAAACGCTCGCTGGTGCCCCTCGGACAAGTCGCCGAAAATTTCCGCAAGGCGATCCTGGCGCGGGAAGACGCGCGGTTTTACACCCACCACGCCATTGACCCCATCGGCATCATCCGCGCCGCGGTGGCCAATACCCAAGGCAAGCGCCAGGGCGCCTCGACCATCACCCAACAACTTGCCTCAGATGTTTTCCAACTCAAACGCGGCGAACAACGCGGCGACACCCTCCGCCAAATCAACCGCAAGTTGTTAGAAATTGCGATCGCCTGCCGCATCGAGATGAGCATGCAGAAGGATGCCATTCTCGAAGCCTACATCAATCAAATCAACTGGGGGCGCCAGATCCGCGGCATCGGCGAGGCGTCGCGCATTTACTTTGAGAAACATCCGGCCGAACTCACCCTGTCGGAGTCCGCCATGCTCGCCGGCATCGTGCGCGCCCCCGACGCCTTCAATCCGTTCAGCTCACCGGCCGCCGCCATTCGCGAGCGCGACACCACCCTGGAGCGCATGGTCAACACCGCGGCGATCTCGCGCAGTGAGGCCGACGCGGCGAAAGCGGAAACCATCGAGTTGCGGCCGAAATGGCGGCGCGAGGCAGAGGAAAGCTATGCGATGGACGCGATCCGGCGCGACTTGGAAATCATTCTCGAAAAGGAAAACATCGAGCTCGGCGGGCTGACCATCCACACCACCATCGATCTGCGGATTCAGCGGCGGGGCGAGGAAGCGCTCGACAAAAAGCTGCGCGAAGTCGAACGCATCCCCGGCTACCCGCACCAAACCCGCACGGCCTGGCGCGCCATGGCCGAAGGCAAACGCGAGGAACCGACCTACCTCCAAGGCGCCGCGGTGGTCGTGGAAAACCGCAGCGGGGCCGTGCTGGCGGTGATTGGCGGGCGCGATGCCAACGAATCGAAATACAACCGCGCGATTCAAAGTCGCCGCCAATTCGGCTCGTTGTTCAAGCCGTTTGTCTATCTCGCGGCCCTCGACGCCGGCCTGCGCCCGGACACCAGCGTCAGCGACGGCCCGATCCAACCCGGCGAAATCACGGGCGCCGGCACTTGGCGGCCCCACAACTCGGATGGCAAATTCGGCGGCTTCGAGCCCGCGTCGTACGGCCTGATCCGCTCCCGCAACACCATGTCGGTGCGCGTCGGCAACTTCGCCGGGATGGCCCGCGTCGCCGAGGTGGCCAAGAACGCCGGGTTCAGCACCCCCATGCCGCCGAACCCCGCCGCCTTCCTCGGCGCCTGGGAAGTCTCGCCATGGGAAATCGCCACCGCCTACAGCATCTTTCCTAACAACGGGGCCCGCTTCTGTCCCTATCTGATTTCCGAAATCAAGGACCGCAAGGGCAACGTCCTCTACTCGTCGCTGCCACTCCAATACCCCGCGGCCAAGGCCGGCTCCGCCTGGTCGATTTCCCGCATCCTCACCGAGGTGACCACCCGCGGCACCGCCGCCGCGGTCACCCGCCTCGGGTTTGACGCCCCCTGCGGCGGCAAGACCGGCACCACCAATGACTTCAAGGACGCCTGGTTCTCCGGCTACACCTCGAATCTAACTTGCACGGTGTGGGTCGGCTTCGACACCCCGAAAAAAACCATTCAAGGCGGCTACGGCGCCACGCTGGCCTTGCCGGTGTGGGTCGATGTGATGAAAACCGCCGAGCGCCTCGGTTACAAGGCCGGCAAACTCAACAGCAACGTGCCGCTGGTGGCGTCCAACCTCTGCCGCCTATCCGGCAAGCGCGTCACCGCCGGCTGCGAGGAGGCCGCCACCGCCTACCTCGATCAAGTTCCCAGCGATATGCTTCTTGCGCCCAACGACTTCTGCCCGATCCACCCGGCCCGCGCCCTGGCCATTGATGAGTCCACGCTGCAACCCGCCGCCGCGCCGCCGCGTGCGCCGCGTGCCGCCCCCGTCCAGGAAGAAGGCGTGCCGCCCCACGCCATCCTCGTCGAAGAAGACGAACCCGAGCCGCCCCGCGCCCTGCCCGTGCCAGAGTGAGTGAGCCGGCGTTAGAGAAACCCCCAACGGCTTGGAGAGGCACCCCGGCTTGACCGTGCCAGGCACCGCCCACCCGCGCCGCCGGCGGCGAAAAAACCGATTTTTTCTATTGCGTTGGATGGGGAGGATACTCTAGGTCAAGCGCGGTCCATGCGCCGGGCTGTCTGAGTCGAGCCTTGAGCTGATTGAATTCGCCATGTCTGAAACCATCTCCTACCCCCATGTCTGCCGGATGCTGCTGGCGGCCGTCGAACAGATCCGCGCCAACCACGAGCAACTGTCGCGCCTCGACGCTGCCGTGGGCGATGGCGATCACGGCACCACCATCCTGCGCGCCATGGAAGCGGTGGCCAAGGCGATCGCCGATACCCCCGGCAGCGACCTCAAGGCGCTCCTCGCCAAAATCGCGTGGGACGTGATGGATTGCGACGGCGGTTCTACCGGACCCTTGCTCGGCTCGCTGTTCATGGGCATGAGCGACGGCGCGGCCGATCTAACCGAACTCGACTGCGTCGCGCTAGTGGCAATGTTTGAGAGCGGCATCACCAAACTGGCCAGGCAAAGCCGCGCGGTGGTCGGCGACAAAACGATGATGGACGCGTTCCTGCCCGCCCTCGCCGCGCTGCACGCCGCCGCTCCCGCCGGCAATATCCGCGCCGCGCTCGAGCAAGCCGCCGCCGCCGCCGCCGCGGGTGCCGCCGCCACCACCCAATTCCGCGCCAAGTTCGGCCGCGCCCGCAACCTCGGCGAGCGGGTCATCGGCCACGTCGATCCCGGCGCGGTTTCGGTTTCGCTGCTCTTCAAAGGCTTCTGCCAGGCGCTCTGAACCACCACTGCGGATATGCGCGTCAAGCTAACCACGGGGTCATGATGTCACAGGAAAATTTCACCGCTGCAACCACTGCCACTGCCACCAGATTCCCCACAGTGCCAGCAGTGGTGCCCAGTGGCATTGTTGCCGCGCTTGGCCACAACCGCGTGGTTTCCCGCCCCATGCCCATTCCCCCCCCAGCTCACCCCAACTCACCTCAACTAACAATACAACACCATGGCTGAACTAGACAACAACAAGGATGCCAACGATTACGGCATCGGCATCCCCGTCAAACAACACCCGTTTTTCCTCAAGGGCCTCGAACACGCCGACTGGGGCATCAAAGACCGCTTGAGCCGCATTTTCAACCGGTCCTCCGGCAACACCGTGATGCTCGCCTTCGACCACGGTTATATCATGGGCCCAACCTCCGGCCTGGAGCGCATGGACCTCACCATCACCCCGCTCATTGAATACGCCGATTGCATCATGTGCAGCCGCGGCGCTCTGCGCTCAATCGTCCCGCCCACCTCCAACAAGCCCGTCTCGCTGCGCTATTCGGCCGGCACCACCGTGCTCACCGACCTCAACGACGAGTGCCTGCTCGACATCGAGGACGCCATTCGCGTCAACGCGTCCGCCCTGGCAATCATGGTGGCTATCGGCAGCAAGTATGAGGCGGTCACCATCAAAAACCTGATTCGCACCGCCGATATGGGCGCGAAATACGGCATTCCCACCCTCGGCGTGACCGCCGTGGGCAAGGACCTGGCCCGCGACGCCCGCTACCTCGGGCTGGCCAGCCGCGTCTGTGCCGAAAACGGCGCGACCTTTGTCAAAACCTATTATTGCGAGACAGGCTTCGAGCAGGTGGTGGCCGCCTGCCCGGTGCCCATCGTCATTGCCGGCGGCAAAAAACTGCCGGAAGACGAGGCGCTGGACTTCGCCTATCAGGCGATCCAGCAAGGTGCCGCCGGGGTGGACATGGGCCGCAACGTGTTCCAATCCGAGCATCCCATCGCCATGATCCAAGCCGTGCGCGCCGTCGTTCACGACCGCCGCACGCCCAAGGACGCCTTCGACCTCTACAACACCCTCAAACACCAGCAGCAGGCGGTTTGAACTGCCGATGTCCCGCCGCCACGCCATCGCCCACACACGGACTTTTTTTCTATTGTGTTCGGCGGGGCGGCGGGTAATCTCCGCCCGTAGGTGGTTGCACGCTTTGGGCCACCTGCGCGGTTCCTTGGAGAACCGCACACCACCGCCAACCAATACCCCAACATGAACATGACTCGTCGCAAGCACCTCCACTTGATGGCCGCTGCCGCAGGCACCGCCGCCCTCAGTGGCGCCATCACCCTAGCCAAGGACACCCCACTCATGAACCCCAAAAAAATCACCCTCCCGAAATATAAGAACGCCGATTTCTATGTGGACGGCAAGTTCCAACCGGAAGTCGCCAAGAAAGCCTACTTCAACATGATGGCGGCCCACGGCTACGACATCCACATCGAGAATGAAAAAAATTGGGCCACCCCGTTCTGGGTCACCGATTTCAACCTCGGCGATTTCGTCAACGTCGGCATGGGCGGCGTGTTCTGGATCAATTCCCAGGAAGCCAATTATTTCGCCCACGAAATCTATCTGCTGCCCGGGCAGATGATCGTCGAGCACGGCCACATCGCCACGGACAAGGGCAAACCGAAAATGGAAAGCTGGCACCCGCGCCACGGCAGCATCTATTGCATGGGCGAAACCGGCGGCGAGTTGCCGGCCGGGGTGGTGCTGCCCAAGAGCCAGGAAAAATTCATCACCGTGAAAAAATGCACCGAGGTGCAGAGCGGCGACATCCTCACCCTCAACCGCGTCACCGCGAAGCATTTCATGATGGGCGGCCCGGTCGGTGCCATCGTCAGCGAATACGCCAGCTTCCATGACGGTGCGGGCCTGGTCTTCACCAATCCCGGCGTGAAGTTATAATCGACGCACACTCACCCCGACTTCGCATGAACAAGGTATTCCATCACATCGGCATCCCGACGAGCCTGCCCCAACCTAACGAAATCTATCTTGAGAGCGTCCAGCTCTACATCACCGATGCGATGCAAAGCCCGCATCGCATCGAGTGGACGCGCGCCGCGCCCGGATGCCCGTTTCCAGAGCTGCTCAAGACCACCGCCCACGTCGCCTATAGCGTGGACAACCTGGAAGCCGCCATCGCCGGCCAGCAGGTGATTTGGCCACCCTTCGAGCCGCTGCCAGGCGTCCGGGTCGCTTTCATTGTCGAAGCCGGCGCGCCAGTCGAGTACCTCGAGTTCGCCAAATAATCACCCGCACCGGACAGCCTCATATGACCATGAAAAAATTCATCAACGACCCCAAGGACCTGACCAAGGAACTGCTCGAGGGCTTGGCGATCGCACACGGTGACGTCGTTACTATCAAGTCCGACAAAATCGTCTGCCGCACCCAGCCCAAGCCGCTCTCCAAGGTCGCGCTCGTCACCCTCGGTGGCGCCGGCCATGAGCCGGCACTCAGCGGCTTCGTCGGGGAAGGCGCGCTGGACTTCAGTGTGGTCGGTGACATTTTCGCCGCGCCGGGCCCGCCCAAGGTGTTGGAAGCACTGCGGCTGGCCAAGCGCGACGCGGGCATCCTGTTGGTGGTGCTCAACCACGCCGGGGATGTCATGAGCGCCGACATGGCGGCCGAGATGGCCGACAAGGAAGGCATCATCTATCGGAAAATCCTCACTCACGAAGACATCGCGCCCGGGGCTGACGCGCCGGCCGGCGACAGGCGCGGCTTGGTCGGTTGCATCCCGCTCTACAAGATCGCGGGTGCCGCGGCGGAAGCGGGCAAGAGCCTCGATGAGGTGCATGCCATCGCCAGCCGGCTCAGCGACAACATGGCCACCTTGGCCGTGGCGATGCGCACCGCCACCCATCCGGCCAGTGGCCAGACCATCTTCGAACTCGCCGAGGATGAAATGGAAATCGGCATGGGCCAGCACGGCGAAGCCGGCACCGGCCCGAGCAAGATTCTAACTGCCGACCAGACTGCCGAGCTGATGTGTTCGCGGCTCGTCGCCGCCGTCAAAGCCAAAGCCGGCGACCGCCTGCTGCTGGTCATCAACGGTGCCGGCGCCACCACGCTCATGGAAATGTATATCGTGTTGCGCGGCTGCAAAAACTATCTCGCCACCCAGGGCATCAGCATCGCTGCGGCACATTGCGGCGAGTGGCTCACCGTGCAGGAAATGGCCGGCTTCCAGATGTTCGCCGCCAAGATGGATGACGAATTGCTGGGCTATTACAACGCCCCGTGCCACACCCCGGCATTGACGGTCAGGTGAGGCTGGCGCAGGCTGGCGCAGGCTGGGCAGGCTGGCCGCCTGTCCTGCCTGCCTCGCTGGGATTTGCGGGCGCAAGTGGCTCGCGGCTTGGCCCGCCGCCGCCGCTGCGCCGGCCCGCCGGGACCCGCGCGCCAGCCCGGCTGGCAAGCCGCCAGCTATCCCCCGCGATCCCGCTTGCTGTAGCTCATCGACCCACACTCTGGATTTTTCATGTCTACCAACCCCACAACCGATTCTCTAGCAATCATGAAACCCACCGCGCTCATCGTTCCTCACACGCACTGGGATCGGGAGTGGCGCTATCCGATTTGGAAAAACCGCGCGCATCTGGTGCATTTCATGCAGGAGTTGTTGCAGCTGTTGGAGACGGATGAATCGTACGCCTGCTTTGTGTTGGACGGCCAGTGCGTGGTCATTGAGGACTATCTCGAGGTCTGCCCCGGCGATGCCGAGCGGGTCAAAGCCCAGGTGCGGGCCGGCCGCCTCAAAATCGGCCCCTGGTACACGCTGCCCGACCTCTATCCGCTCGATGGCGAATGCCTGGTGCGCAACCTGCTGAAAGGCAAACGCATCTCGCAACAGTTCGGCGGTTATCTGGGTGTCGGCTACAACTCGTTCGGCTGGGGCCAGACGGCGCAGTTCCCCCAAATCTACGCGGGCTTCGGCTTTGATTTCATCGTCGCGGCCAAGCGGGTCTCCGTCGAGCGCGCGCCGCATTGCGAATACCTGTGGGAAGGTCCCGACGGCACCCGGATCCTGGCCAGCCGCCTCGGCAAGGATGCCCGCGCTAACGGGTTCTTCCAAATGTATATCCCGATCCGCCACGGCATGCCCTATCTATCAGACGAATATGTCTGGCGCTGGGGCACCAGCGGGGCGGTGATGCATCGCGCCGAACCGGCGCGCGCCGATGATGATTATTTCCGGGTCGACAAGTGCCAGAGCTACCACCAGGCCATGGTCGGGGCTGCCGTGCAGGACGCCTGGAATGGAATGAACGAATCGCTGCTGCCGGATTTCCGGCTCATTTCCACCGGCTCCGATTTCACCTCGCCCCAACCGGTCATCACCCGCATCGTGCGCGATGCCAACGCGTTGCTGCCCGACATCTCCTTCCGCATGGGCACGCTTGAGGAATATGCCGCGCAACTCCACGCCCGCCTCGACCGCGAGGCTATCCCGGTGGTCACAGGCGAACTGCGCGACGGGCCGGCCTCCGGTTGTTCCGGTAACGCGCTGGCCACCCGCATTCACATCAAACAACTCAACAAACGGGTCGAAAACGCCCTGCTGCGCCGCGCCGAACCGCTCGCCGCGCTCCTCGCACTGCTCGGCTCGGCGTGGCCCGCCGGCTTCTTCGAGCTGGCCTGGAAGCACCTGCTGCAGGCCCATCCGCATGATTCCATCAATGGCGTCACCCAGGATAAAACGGCGGACGACACGCTCTATCGGCTCAATCAGGCGCTGGAAATTGCCGAGGTCATCTTCGAGGAGTCGGTGGCCGGATTGATCAACCGCATCGACTTCACCACCTATCAGGCAGATGACAACCTGCTGCTCGTCATCAACCCGCGGCCGGTGGCGCTGCGCTGCGTGGTGCAGGTGGCCATCGACACGCCGGCGGAGCAGCAGACCTGGGACCTCGCCATCGAGGACTGCGCGGGCGCGCCGCTGGATTGTCAGATCATCTCGCGGCGTGAGCGCACCTGCCCGGTGGAAGACATGGAAGCGCGGCCGTGGCCGTTTTACTTCGACCGCCATCTCGCCTATGTGGACACCGGGGTGATTCCGGCGGGCGGTTACACCTTGTTGAAGGTCGTGGCGAAAAACTCCTTCAGCCGCAACACCGAGTGGTGGCCGGAAATGCGCACTTCCCGTGGCCTCGATATCGCCAAAACCCCCACCACCCTCGAAAACGAATTCCTCAAAGTGGAAGTGCAGCCGGACGGCTCGCTCACGCTGCTAGACAAGGTGCGCCAGCGCGTGTTCCCCAACCTCCATACCTTCGAGGACACCGGCGATATCGGCGACTACTGGGCGTATTTCCCGCCTTACGAGAACCGCACCTATGTCAGCTCCGGCCAGCCGACCCGCATCTGGCTCGAGGACAACGGCGCGCTGGCCGCCACCATCGCCGTGGAGATAACCATGCAAGTGCCGGCGCGCGCCGTCATGCCGGAGAAAGCCGCGATCCGCGGCGAATCAAAGCGGGTGGCGGAGATGCGCGCGGTGGTGATCACCTCGCGCATCAGCTTGAAGCGCGGCGCCCGGCGCTTAGAGATATCCACTCGCATCGAAAACACCGCGCAAGATCACCGCATGCGGGTGTTGTTCCCCACCGGCATTGCCACGGATCACGCCCAAAGCGCCGGCCATTTCACTGTCGACTCCCGTTGTAACATCCCGCCGCGCAATGCCGCGGGCGAATTCTGGCCGGAAATGCAAACCCTGCCGCAACAGATGTTCGTCGATGTTTCCAACGCCAGCGAAGGCTTCGCGGTGGTCAATAACTCGTTCACCGAATATCAATTGCTCGATGACGCCCGCCACACCCTGGCCATCACCTTGTTCCGCGCCGTGCGCAACCGCATCTGTTCCGAATGGCGCTCGTCCGGCAATTTCCCCCTGCAGGATGGCGGCCAGTGCCTGCGCACCCTCGACTACGAATATGCCGTGGTCCCACATGCCGGCAACTGGCAACAAGCCGATATTTATGGCGAGGCCATGGAGCTCAACACGCCGCCTGCGGTGTTCCAGATTTCGCCGCACTCAACCAATCACGGCACCTTGCCGCCGAGCGCCTCACTGTGGGCGGTGGCCGCGCCGGGCCTGGTGCTCTCGTGCTTCAAGCGCGCCGAAGACCGCGATTCCTGCATCCTGCGCCTGTTCAATCCCGGCGCGCTGCCCTGCACCAGCACTATCCAATTGCCACACACCGTGACCCACGCCTGGCTCACCAACCTCGATGAAGAGCGGCTCCAGCCGCTAACCGTTAGCAACGGCGCGGTCGAAGTCACCGCCGCGTCCAATGCCATCCTGACCCTCGAACTGCTGGCCGGAACTAACTGATGGAGGGGGCCCCGCGGCGCCCGCGCGTCAGATCCGCTCGAGGATGGACGCGAAGTCGTCGCAGAAATGATGGCAGAGCCCGCGCGTGCCGCTTTCGTCGATGTTGCCACCAGCGAAGCCGATGGCGGTGAAGCCGGCCAGGCGGATCGAGCAAATGCCCGCGCCGCTATCTTCGATGCCGACGATGTGATGGCGGTCCTCAAAGGCGAGGCCGAGGCCGACACGGCAGGTTTCGGCATAGAGCCAGGGGTGTGGTTTGGGCGAGAGTTCGCCGAGGGTGCCGACCTCCTTGCCCTGGCGCATCGGGTATCCGGCGGTGATGATGGCATCATAGAATTCGAGCGGATCGCCCATGTTCAGACTGCGGAAGGCCGATAAAATCTCCGGATAGGCTTTTTCGTACAAACCGGAGGTGACCAGGCCGATTTTGACCTTGCGCGCCTTCAGCTCTAACAAGAACTCCTTCAGCCCGGGTGACGGGGTGAAGGCATCGGCCTTGCCGCGGCCCTGGAGGATTTCATGCATCTCGCGGTGGGTGTGCTCGAAGTAATAGCGGCGGGCGGTCTCGAGGGTGGCGCCGGGGGCGTATTTGCCGATGCAATACTGCAAATGTTCCGACACGCTGTGCCCGGACACATGCGGCAGGTCGGATTGCTCGAGTTGGAAGTGCGGCTTGCCGAGCAGGCTGGCGGTGGTTTGCTCGATGATCCAAATCCAGAAATGTTCGCTGCGCACGCTGGTGCCGTCCAGGTCCATGAGCACCGCCTTGAGGGGTTGTTCGAACCTGACGGGATGGACCGGATAATAGGCGGGATAGCCCATGGCGGAGCGCACCAACGCGAGGCAGGTGGTTTCCATCGCGATGAACTCGACTTTGCGGTCGGCGGTGGCAACTACGTGGGTGACACCGTTTTTCCCCGCATGAAACGTCTGGCAATGGCTTGCTGGGAGGGCGATGAGGCCGGGGGTGTTGGCTGGGATTTCCAGCCCGGGAAGCAGGGTGTCGGGTGTCATGCGGTGGGGGGCTACGATGGTAGTGGGGGTGGTGGGTGATGGCTTGAGGCTCACGGATAGTTGCCTTCCTGCTGCCAGACACTGTGAATGAGTTCATACCGGCGCAGCTTCATGCCGGGATAGACACAATTGCTGGTGGAAAAAATGTACCCATAGTCCGGCATGCCGTGCTGCAAGGCATAGCGGGCCGAGGCCACCACCTCGGCGTCGGTGCCGGTATCCATCAGCCCGCAATGCACATTGCCGATCAAACAAACGCGCTGGCCGTAAAGCCGCTTGACCTCCGCGATGTCCACGCCGCCCTGCGGGTCGAGCGAATGCACGGCGTTGGGTCCGCAGTCGACGATCTGGTCGAGAATCGGCATGATGTTGCCGTCGGAATGCTTGATGTTATAGTATCCCATCTGATGCTGGCCCTGGATGAGCTGCCGCAGATAGGGCGCGACAAATTTGGCGAAATGCTGCGGCGAGAGAAACGGCCCGACATTGAGGCAATAGTCGGTGCACAACGCGAAGCCATCCAAGCCGCAGCCCACCAGTTGCTGTTGGAGTTTCAGCGCGGCGTCGACTTTTCGCTGCGCGTCGTCCTGCAATTTCTCCGGCTCATCGGCGATGCGGTAGGCAAACTCCATCATGGTCTGCCCATCCGGGATGCCAAAGGTGGCGTCGCCGTGAATCATCAGAAAGTACTTGTCGCCGGACAGTTCGCGGATCAGCTCGGTGGTGCGGCGGATCTCATCGATGGTGCCTTCGTTGAGTTCCTCGTGCGAGTGCAGGAAAATGGCGCTGTGCTCGTATTTCTCGGCGATGTCGATATAGAGCTGCGCTTGTTCCAGGCGGTGGAGTTGTTTCTCCTTGGCCTCCATCTGTCCCCACTGATGATAGTTGCGGTGGCCGGGGTGGACTTTGCCGAAGGCCTCCATCGTCAGGAAGAACACCAGTTCAAAATGGGGCACGCGTCCGGTGAGGGGTTTGCGTTCCAGGGCGGCTATGAATCGTTCGCGGGGTGTCATGTTAGCGGGTCTCCAGGTTGCGGATTTGTTGGGCGGCGCGGACCATGGCAAGGTAGCCGTCCACTGGCACATAGTCGGCGATCGAATTGCCGGAGCCAAGCGCGTAACCGCGCGCCGTGGCGCGGAACCGGCTGCCACATTCCAGCACATAATCGTACAGCGCGGCTGGCTTCATCCGGCACACGCGGTCGGTATCAAAGCCGCCGAACATGCCGATGCGCGCGCCGTAGCGGCTGATCCATTCGTCGTAAGGCGCGATGGCGTCCTCGTTGGAATGCTTGGCATTGATCCCCGCGGCGATCCAGGCGTCCATGACCGGGAAGATCTTGCCGCACGAATGCTGCAGATATGGCATCCCGGCGCCATGCACCTGCTCAATGATGGGCCGGTACTGCGGGATCACGTGATCTAGCAGATGCTGCGGCTGGATCAGGGTGCTGGTCTTGAAACCCAGATCGTCGCCAATGCGCGCCACGCAATAGCAATCCCGATAGCGCTGCAGGAAGGTGTGCCACAAGCCGGCGAGCATCCGGCCGATTTGCAAATAGAGGTCGCCGAACAATTCCGGATCATCCGCTTGCATATAACAAAGCTGGGAAAACCCGACCAGGTCCTGGCTGATTTCAAACACTCCATTGCCAATGCCGCCGACCGCTTTCATGCCGGCTGGCATTGCGGCGGCAAGCGCGTCGAAGCGCGGCGCGGCGTACTCCCAGTAAATCGCCGGGAATTCATCCCATGGATAGGCCTCAAAGTCGGCGCGGGTTTGGATGACGCCCTCGCGTTCCCCAAGCAGCGCGCCGCCGCCGGGCAGCAGGTCGGTGACGCAGACCTCGTAGGAGACCGTGTCATAAGTCATTTCGCGGAAAAACCGGCAGTGGTGATGGAAATACGTGTCGAGGTCGGTGCCAGTGCCGTTGTGGAGTGTGGCGAAGCTCACGCCCATCAGGCGTTCCATGACCTCTGCGGCGATGATGTGTTCGTAGAGCGGCAAGCGGGCGGGTTTGCGATTCCACGCCGCCGCCACCAGCATCTGGTAGTCGGGTTGAAAGCCGGTGTTGGCTACTTCGCTGATGGGATGGGATTGCTTCATATGATAGGGTGGCTGCTCACCGCGACCTTAGCGTGTTGTGGCGGGCGCAACCATGCCGCGCATGGCACGGCTCATTTTACGATCCCGCACCAGACACACAAGCCAAATATCATCCCGCGCCAATCGCGCCAATCGCCCGCACGGCGTTTGGCTCAATCAGCCGCTGTGCGCCGAATCGCTCTGGCTGTTGAGTCCTGTCAACAGCATAATGCCTGGCATTATAGTCAACGCATTCGGAAACGCTTCCTTGGCAAGGTGGCGCGAATTGATACGCTCCAGGCCAAGCCAATCCCGCCATGTCCATCACATCCAACCCCGTGCTCCGCGCTTGCCTCACTGCCATCATGCTGAGCATCCAAACGCTTGGCACCGGCGCCGCCACGCCTGACGAATTGCGCAGCTCATTCATGTTGCGCCTCGACGAGGCCAGCGCCCGCCGCGATGAGCAACTTAAAGTGCTGACAACCGGCTACCTCGCCGCGCTCGAACGCCAACGCGAAGCGGTCAAAGCCAGCGGCGACCTCAATGCCGTCATCCCGATTCACGAGGAAATCAGCAGAGTCAAAAGCGGCCAGGACCCGCTCCCCAGACTGCCGGAGGACACCCCGGCCACGCTCAAACAAATGCGCGGCAAATTCGACGAGCATCGCGGGAAGGTGCTCTTCAGCCACGCCGAAGCGCTCACCGGCTGGTTCGCCAAATTGGAAGAAGCGCTCAAAGCCCAACAAAGCGAACTGACCAAAGCCGGCAAGATTGACGATGCCATCGCCGCCAAACAAACCCTCGAAACCCTCGCCGCCGCGGTGCGCATCGAGGAGGCTCGCGAATTGCTCAAGCAGGGCGGTGCCGCCGGCAGGGCCCGGCCCGCGCTGCGGCTCCGCCGCTTCGGCGACAATCTCGAAGTCATTGTTTTCCCCGATCGCGGCGGCAAACTCAGCATGGACAGCCCGGTCGAGAACGTCCGCGAAGAAACCGGCGACAAGAAAGAACGTGGCGACACCAAAGCGAAAGTCCTCGGCGAATTCGTCGGTGCCAAAGGGTACGCCGTGGACCCCTTTGTCTCCTTTCATCAGATTTTCAACACGAAGAATCCCGGCTTGATGCGCGCCAACCAAGTCGCCCTCAATCACAGCTTTGTCATCGACGGCGGCAAGGGCGTAAAGGTCTCCTACGACAAGGCGGCCAAGACCCCGTATTGCCACTTTGCGGACGTCATCCCACCCATCACCCACAAAGGAACCTATCGATTCACCACGAAATACTACATTCCGCAATCCAACCGGCACATATCAGGCTTCCAATTGATGCAGGGGGAGGGCGGCGGCGCGCCTGTGGGCGGGGTGCTGTTCAAGGAGCGGAAGAAATGGACGAGCGCCTCGGCGACGTCCGAGTCGGTCAACGCTAGTCCGAACATCGTGCTCTGGCTCAGCCTCCCTGCCGCCATCGATATCGCTGATGCCATGGATGACTTTGTCGTCCTGGCCGAAGTCAAAATCGAACACCTCAAATTCACCGCCTTCCTGCAGAAAAAGTTTGGTGCCAATGGCGAGGCTGCCGAAAGCATCAATGACGCGCGCCAACAACCCGTTTTCATAGTCAACGGGCAATTCAAAGAGTGAGCTGCTGCGGCTGGCGCGGGCCGGGCCGCCGCGCCACCTTATACCCCCCCACTTGGACGGGGAGATCAGCAGTGCTTGCCTGCCAATTCGGAAACCCGTCGTGCCAATGCCGTGCGGTCGCGGTTGGCGGCGTCGTACTTGCCTTTCTCCAGTGCAATGGCTGGTGCGATGTAGGATGCGAGGATCAATCCTTCCGGGCCGTCCATGGCTTTCACCAGCTCCCGGTAATAATCTTCCAGGCGGCGGTCGGCAGGGGTGAAGTCGCACGCCATATAGACGATGCTCTTGTCACGGAGGGCGCGGCGGATTTTGGCGGCGGCCTCAATGTTATCGAGCGTGAAGTTATTGATCGCGGTCACGCCTTGGGTGTTGGCGTAGTTTTCGATGTTTTGTGTCGAGTTGCCACAGTAATGGATGCAGCCGCCGCCGAAGGCCGCGAGCAATTGTTCATTGTACGGTTTGACGAACTCGCGGTAGAGGTCGGCGCCCATGATGACCGAGTCGTCGTCGGCCAGCCACACGCCGCCTGAGCCTTCCGGCATCTTGATGCTCAGCGGATAATTGCAGCCCGTGAGCGGCTGGCCGGTGCGCGCCTTCTGGAACTTCACCCACGCGATCAACGCATCGGTCACCTTCTGCATCAATTGGTGAATCCGCGCCGGGTCGTCTTGCATCCAGTAACAATAGTTGTTGTAGCCGATGATCTGCAAGGCGGTGGCCATCGGCCCCTGGCAATCGGTGAAGCCCACCGGCAAGTCGGCGTGCGCCTTGAAGTAATCGATGGCCCGCGTCACCTCCGCCATCGCGCCGGACTCGCCCGGCACCGGCACCGGCAGGCTGTCAATTTCCTCCGGTTGTGTGATGGTCGCAAGGTCCACCGCCGGGTCGGTCTTCGGGTTATAGATCACCTTGACTCCGAACGCCGAGGCCAACACGCCCGTGCCAAACCACGGATGCAGAAACGGCACATAATCGTCGTTGGGGATGTTCTCAAAGTGGCGTTCGATCTTTGCCAGCTGGCAGCGCAACGCCGCCGCCGGGTCGCTGTAGTAATCCTCCGGGATTTCGTCGGGCAGATCGCCGAAGGTCCAATAATTGGCGTCCACCACTACCACGGCGGGTTGCTTGTTCTGCATGCGGAAGGTCTCGGCGAGCGCCGCTTCGGCGCGTTCGATACGCGGTTGCCAATGGCTCAGTACACGTTGCATAAGGTTGGTCCTTTAATACGGGTTATATTTTTTGGCCGACTCGACCAGCGCGTGAATGTTATCTGCCGGGGTATCCGTGCCGAGGGCGCAACCGGGGCCGAGAATGAACCCGTAGTCCGGCGCCATCACTTCGATGGCTTCGCGGCAGGCCGCCTCGACCTCGGCCGGCGTGCCCGAGTATAACAGGCCGGTATCGATGTTGCCCAGCAGCGTGGTTTTGCCTCGCGCCTTGTCCTTGATGGTCCGCGCGTCGCTCTTGTGATCGATCTCCAACACCTGCGCGCCCGTCGCGATGAAATCGTCGGCAATCGGCAGGGTGTTGCCGCAAATGTGATTGTGCAGGATCACCCCGTGCGCCTTGAGTTCCTCGACCATCCGTTGCTCATGTTTCCATGGATAGCGCCGGTAATGTTTCGGTGACAACATATCCGGTCCGGCGACCGGTTCGCCGATGGAGGTGGAATGGCCGCCGCTCTCGATCAGAGCGAGCGCGTAGCGCGTCGCCACCCGGCGGCTATAATCCAGCAACGCGTCAATCAACTCCGGTTCCTCGTCGGCAGCGATGTCTAACATGAAATGGTCCAGCCCGCGCAGTTGCGCCGCAAGATCCATCGGCCCCTGATCGGCACGCGCGCAAATCCACACCCGTCCGGCGGTTTCCTTCGCCAGGATGCGTGTGGCCTTGAGGATTTCGCACATCGGGAACGCCTTGTATGGATCGGGCACCTCAAGGGTCAGCACGTCTTTCAAGTCCTTGAGCAAGGCCGTGTGCGACACCGGCGCGCTGTTGTCCATGTAAGTGACGCAGGCCCCGCAGGCCTGGGCGTTGCAGGCCGTGCCGTTTTCTAACAAGATCATGTCATGCCCGAACTCGCGCCACGCCACCAACATGGCCTCTGCCAGCAGCGCTCCGTCACGGAACACCTCAGGCAGCGGCAGGCCCGTAGCGCGCGCCGCAGGTTGGAAATTGTGGAGATCGACCGGCACCCGGTCAGGTTTGCGGAAGTGGATTGTGGCGTTAATGCGATCGATTGAGGTCATCATGACATTTCATCCTGCTAGGGAATAGTGTTTGGGGTTGCCGGGCCTGCGCCAGCTAATGGGTGACTAGGACAAGGAAATCATCATCGGCGTACGGCGGCCTGACGTGGCGCTGAGGCTAGGCAGCATGGTGGGACAAGCAAGTGCTATCTTATGAAAAATCCGGGGTGCCGAGGGTAGCGGGATGGGGGGCTCAGCGCGAGGTCAGGGCGAGTTGGTCTTGGACGTCCTGTGGTTGGAGCCAGCGGAACGCGACGATTTCGAAGCGGCGACCGAAGAGGACATTGACGGGACGTTTCGGCGGGGCGGTGATGGCGGGTTCGGCGGAGTCGAGGTAACTCGCGGTGCGTTGGACCACCGCCTCACACCAGGCGCGGGCCAGCACCGTGCCCTTGGCATCGCGGGACTCGCCCAACGCGCGGAGGGTGAAGGTGTCGGAGCGCGGGGCAATGGCCGGGCCGAGGGTGGCGAGCAAATCCGCCTGGGTGACATAGCCGGTGATGCCTTGGCGGCGCGGTCCTTTGGCCGCCGCCGGGAACGGGTAAACCGGCTTGCGCGACGCGATGCCCTCGGAGCCGCTCAGCGAGTCGCTGCGGAATGGCTCGTTGATGGAAACGGCCGGATCGTCGAGCGCGGATTGCAGCGCGCCGCTGACGGCCAGGGTGGCATCGGTGCTGAGCCGGCGATTGACGAATTCGGCGAGCGAGGTGAACGGGCCGCGTTTCTTGACTTGGCAGACGATGGCGGTGGCCAGTTCGCGGAGTTGGGCGGCGGTGAGTTCGCG
>CAIZNN010000199.1 GCA_903934285.1 Akkermansiaceae bacterium
AGCGCTACACCTATCGGATGCACGATTTGAGCGAGTACATGAAAGGATTCATGCAGCGCTTCACACAATGGTACAATCGCAAGCACGGGCGCAGCGGCGGGTTGTGGGAGGATGCGTTCAAGAGCGAGCTGGTGGAAGACGGGGTGGCATCACGGACGATGGCGGCATATATCGACTTGAACCCGGTTAGGGCGGGGATGGTGCGCGATCCCGGGGAGTACCGCTGGAGCAGTTATGGGGAAGCGATGGGCGGCGGGCCACGCGGCAATGGCAAGAAGGCGCGCGCGGGCTTGGTGCGGGCCATCATGGCACACAAGGGGTATGAGGCGGACGCGCGGCATTGGGCAGGCAATGTATCGAGGGAATACCGGATGCTTTTGTTAGCTGAAGGCGCGGAGAAGTTGCAGGAAGTGGTGAGCGAAAAGGGGGGGCTGGCAGTGAGGGTCGTCAGGAAGGGAATGAAGAAGGAAGCAGTGGAAGCGGAGTTGACACAGCTTGAGCGAGGCCGGGATGTGGCGCTGGGCAAGATGCTGCGGTTGCGCGTGAGGTATTTTTCGGATGGGGCGGTGCTTGGGAGCCGGGAGTTTGTGGATGGAGTGTTTCGGGCGTGCCGGGACCGGTTCGGGGGGGCGCGCCAGAGCGGGGCGCGGAAATTGCGCGGGGTGGCGGCGGCGGCGGCAGCCGGGAGGTTGTGGAGTGCGCGGGATTTGCAGAAAGGCATAGCATGACGCCAGCCGGAGCACGGCGCCAGGCACAACAGGGTCTCCGGATTCTTCGCCCGGCAGGCATTCAGGGTTGTGCCAAAGGGCGGGGTCGTCGGAGAATCCACACGAAGGATGCCGCCATAACCATGACTGGGATATGTGGTTCGGGGACGAGATGAATGTCCGGGGTGATGGAGGTGCTCGCGCTGTACGTCGGTGTGTGCAGGATAATCGAGATGTGATGGACATCCACGGCTCCTTGGAGCATTTCGATGGACACCGTACCTTCGCGGGCTGGAAACGTCGCGTCCAATTCACCATAGGAAAGAAGGCCGTTAGTTCCCGAGCCAAATCCCACCATGGTCCTGGTGTAGGTTGGGTTGGATTGGCCTTTGGCGGCGATGGTGATCAAGAGGCTTTCGCCGGGAAGAAGTCGGTCCGTGCCAAATTGGATCGTGAACCAGTCCATCTCAGTCGAACCCGCGCCCGTGCCAGCCAAGGTGAAATCCCATGAAATCCTGGCCCCGTCCGTCACGACCACCGCAGCATAACTTTGCAAGTGGAGGGCGGCAGCAAGGAGCAGTAGGCAAAGTTTCATGGTTTGGTGGCAGGGGACGGTTGTCTCTATATGCTCGATTGCCCCTCACCTGGAAATGCCGCAGCGGCATGTTCTCGGTGGAGTGGACGCGGGTGACCAGCGCCCGGTTGCCGATTTTCCGTGACGGCATTGCCACGCGAGACCTACGGCCGCAATCTGCCGAAAACCTCGCCTGGTGTCGAGAGAAAAGTTAGGAATGCTGCGGTCCCCAAGGAAACGTGCCCCCACAATTCTGCGGCCACCTTGCTCCGGTCGTGGACCGGCCCGGCCCGCCCCATTGCCCTAGTGGAGAATAAAGCTGGCCGGGGCGTAGGCCTTGAGCCCGGCGGCGAACCTGCCTGCTGCTATTTTGATAGGTTGTCCAGTCCTTGCGCCGCGGAGATTGACCGGGATGGCGACGGTGTATTTCACGCCAGTGGGCAGGGTGACGGTTAGACTGCCAGCCGAGCCAGTCTGTTCCCAGAGGCGCAACAGGGTGCCGGCGCCGTCCGGGTTCTGCCCGAAGGCAGTGACCAGGGTGCCGGCTCTGGAAACGCTCAAGCCACCCTGGCTTGCCGGCAAGGTTCCGGCGCCGCCGGTGGCGACGGCAGCAAGCAACGGGACGCGGGCTTCCCATGACGGCACGATCAGATCAGGCGTCGGCCAAATGCGCACCCGGCTGGTCCATGACCCGCCCTGCCACTCGGGGAAATTGGTGTTCCACTCGTTGTTATAGAGGTTGACAAACACCGCTGACTTTCTCGACACATCGTTGAGCGAGAACTTCCACAGCCCCGGTTCGCCCAGGCTAACACATGAAGAGTCAAGCGGACACAAACCGATACCCGTGCCGTCCCGGCCCCTGATTGTGACACCGCTGCTGAGGCAGAAGTAATGGCGGTTGGCACCGGGGACGATGTCCTTCGCAGGATCAATCGGGGCGCCAAGCCGTCCTAACAAGAACCTCGGCTTGTCGACGGCGAACGGGAAGCAAAGCCAGCCGCCCTCCGGCAGCGGGTCAGCAGCCTTGTCGGTCACGCGCCACTCGATGTCGGCGTGGGCATGGTGACGGGGAAAGGTCATGACCAGCGTGATTGCCTTTGCCAGGCCGAGGGTGTCCCTAGCCGTCAGTGTCGCCACCTCGGCCACCGCGGTGTGTTCGACCGCGAGGCTCCATCCCGGCGGGGTCAGCGCGGCGTATCGGGTGTCGGTGGGAAGGTCCCCTTTCGACCAGGAGTAGCCGGGACGGCCGTAAGCGTGGTGAAAATCGAGCATCTGGCGGCTGTCGTAGCGTTCGTGGAGGAACTGGCCCAAAGCATATGGACTGGACTTATCCACCAGCTCGCGGCCGGTGGTCTTTTCCACCAGCGAGGCGATGCCGCCGCGCTGGAGGTCGAAACTGACTTGATAGAACGGGGTGTCGAGGCTGGTTGAGGAGCCGGACGAGGCGGGTTCTGGCACCCACTCCGATGTGGCAGGCAGGGCATACGTCTTGTATCCGTTAGCTGGCACGTCGGTGGCGGCGAAAACAAACTGCCTGCCATTGCGCGCGCCTGAAAGCGGTTTCCCGGTGGTTAGATCGGTCAGCGGAAAGACCGCGGGTTCACTTGTCTCAACAGTTACCATGCCCGAGCGCACCCAAGGCAGCGCGTTGTAAACCACGATGCGTTTGGCGGCGGTCTTCACGGACCGGGCGAGGAGCTCGAGGCGTGCGGTTAGTTCGCGGTGGACGATTTGGCCGGCCTTGCGGGCGAAGGCGCGCTTGTCATCGAAGGCGGCCTCGTATTTTTGATAGGCACCGTTGGCGTAAGCGGTCTGCCACGCGTCGCCGTACAGGTAGCGCGGGGTTGAGCTGTTCCACGGGCCGCCGTTTGGTCCGAACGGCCCGAACGTGTGTTCACTGAACAGTGCGCTTTGTTCGTATGCCTCGGCCAGCGCGGGTGCCAGCGGGCCGCTCGCCACGCCCCAGCCACGGAGTTGGGTGTCGAGGGTTTCAAGCGCCGGTTCGAGCGGGCGGAACTGGCGGGCGGCCTTCGCTTCTATCGGCATCGAAAGCCAGCCGTGAATCCAAGTGTCCGGCATGTCGGCGCGAACCACCTGCAACTCGGGGTTTTCGGCGATCACGGCTTTGGCAAAATCGTCGAGCGTGCCAAAGTGAAGTTGGACGCCCGGCAGGTCCTTGGCGGCCTGCTGGCGCAGCCGTTCGACATCCGCTGCGGATGGCGGTCCCTGGTTGTCACCCGTCATCACCATCGCCAGATAGTTCTTGCTGGGCCAGCCGACCGGGGCTGTTAGGTCGGAACCATACACGCGCGTGTAGTTGCAGAGAATCCGCGACCCGTCCGGACCTTCCCACCAGAACAGGTCAGGAACGCGCATATAGGCGCTGGTGTGATTGCAGCCGATCTGCAAGAATTTAACACCCGCGTTGGCCAGCAGCGTGGGCATCACCCAGGAATGGCATGGCACATCGGTCATTTTCGCGCTGATAGGCAGGGGCCGGGCGTACTGCCGGGACAGCCGTGATGAGAACCCCAACCCGCGCACCAAGTCCTCCAAATCCAGGGTCTCGGTGTGGGTGGTGAATGGCAACGCGTGAAAGGCGATGGCGCCTTCCCGGACCGCTTGTTCGATTCGGGCGCGGCGGGCCGGTTCCTGCCGCGGGCCGAGAACATGCGTCAGCGGCCAACCCGCCAAGGTCCAGGCAAAGCGCTCAGCGGGTGGCAACCCGCGCGACGCGTCAATGACCTGGAGCGCACTATCCATCATGCCAACCCGATATTTTTCCAGCACTGCCTCAATGGTGTCGGTGTAGCCGATGTCGAGGTGCGTCTTGAACACGACCCAGACATGCTCGCCGCCGGCTTTCCCGGTCCGCATCTTGCCATCCCCATCCGGGTTGTCTTCCTTGGCCGGCAGAGCGGATTGCTTGAGAGGCTCGCGGACAGCGGCATAACCTCCATGCAGGGCAGCCGAAGTGTCCTCGGTCACCGCGGCGGTTGCCGAGTCGCCATTGCTCTTGGCCGCAGGGGCACCTTCGCCGCGCACCGGTGCCGTCAGGAGCATGCCACCGATGCCAAGGATGGAAACGGTCGCCCGAATGCACCGGAAGGCCTGGTAAAGACGCATCGTGTTTGGATAGTGTAGCATGTTTCTGCAGAACGCTTATATGCATGCCCCCGTTGACAGTGGGACACCCGGGTGGAAATCGGATCGAAGTTGCGGGTGGCGTGTCGTGCCGTGTTGGACATTCCCATCTTCAGTCCCCGGGCTCTTGCCGGTGGGCCTCAGCGGCGGCAAGCTACCCCTGCCTCACCAGGTTGTCGAGGCGCATTTTTCCGCATGCGCACAGCTCTGGATTGGGGTGGCAGGCGGGTGCCACGAGCGCAGTTCCACCGGCACGGAGGTGTTGGACCTGTCACCATGGGTCAGGCGGCGGGTGAGGTTGTATTTGCCGGGCGGCGCAGGGCCTGCGATTCCGGGTTGCCAATAAAGGTGCTGATATAAGTTTATGTTGAATCAACATGGGAACGGTGCCAATGCAGAGGGCCGGACGCCTGAAACAGGCGCCAAGACGCACCTTGCTAACAAGAAACACATGACTCGCAAAAACTGGTGAAGAGAGCGACCTGCCAATGGCTCTATTGCCTCGTGGTTGCCGGCAGCATGGGCAACTCGGTCCAGGCTACGAGCGTCTCGCTGGCCACAGCCGGGGATTTCTCCGTTCTCGCCGCCTCCACCATTACCGATGCCGGGACCTCCCATATCATCGGCAACCTCGGGTTGTCGCCGGGAACGAGCGTCACCGGCCTCGCCGGAAGTGTGACGGGAACCATCCACATTGCTGACGCCACCGCAGTTCAAGCCCAGCTCGATGCGGCCAGTGCCTTCAGCTACCTCTCAGGCCTTGAGGTCACGCAGGACTTGTCAGGCACCGACCTCGGCGGACTCGTCCTCACGCCCGGGGTTTACCGGTTTTCAGCCGCCAGCCAACTTAGCGGCACGCTCATTCTCAACGGGATGGGGCAAAGCCATCCACTGTTCGTGTTCCAGATTGGCAGCACGCTGACCACGGCTTCCGGTGCATCGATTGAGGTCATCAACGGGGCCTCGGCCAGCGACACCTATTTTCAGGTGGGGTCATCCGCCACTCTGGGCACCGGCACGAATTTTGCCGGGAACCTCCTTGCCGCCGCGAGTGCGACGATTACCACCGGATCCAACGTGGACGGACGAATCCTTGCTGCCGTAGCAGTGACGCTGGATAGCAACCATATCAGCCTGGCCTCAACAACAGGCACCACCTGGGGACTCACGAAAACCGGCAGCTACACGCTGGACTTGCTCACGGCCAATGGCTACAGCGGCACCACCACCCTCAAACAGGGGGTGCTTCAGCTCGGGGTGGCCAGTGTGGGTGCGGTGGGGGCGATCACGGCCAGCGCACTGGGCAGTGACGCACTGGTGCTTCAGGGCGGGACCCTGTCGTCGGATGGGACCACGGCACGCAGCATTCTCAATGCGGTGATTTTCGGTGGAAATCCTTCGTTCGGTGATGTCGCCAACAACGGCAAACTTACCTTCGTTGCGGAGATGGACCTGGGCGGTGCCACTCGCATCGCAACATTGAACAGTGCCGTCGAAATCAGCGGCGTTCTCTGTAACGGCGGTCTGACCAAGGCCGGTGCCGGCACCCTCACCCTCAGCGGCAGCAACACCTATGCCGGCGGCACCACCCTCAGCGCGGGCAGCGTTGCCATCGGCTCGGCCGCAGCGGTGGGCACGGGCACCATCACCTTCAATGGCGGCGTGCTGGATATTTCCTCAACCCTCACCTTGGGCAATACCATCGTCGCCAATGACGCCAGTCACGGGGTGTCCGTCGATAGCGGGCAAACCCTGACCCTTTCAGGTCCTATCAGCGGTAGCTATGGTCTCCACAAAGCCGGCAGTGGCTTCCTCGTGATGGCCGGCAGCAGCAACACCGCTCCCACGGTCATCAGCGCGGGCACCGCCACCGGCACCACCGCCAACGTCGGCACCAGCCTGACGGTCACCAGCGATGCCACCTTCAATTTCACCCAGAGCACGGCGGGCACCTACGGCGGCGAGATCAACGGCGCGGGCAAGGTTGCCGTTTCCGGCCGGTTGACCCTCACCGGCACCAATCCCAGCTTCAGCGGCGATATTGAAATCGGCCACACCGCGACCTTGGCGGTGGCCACCAGGGACAGCTTGGGCGGCAGCGCGATCACCCTCGACGGTTCGGTCGACGGTGCCTCGGTACTGCAATTCACCAGCTCCTCCAGCAACAACGCGAACGGCGGCAACACCTATGCCAACAACATCACGGTGAGCGCCAACCAAGGGGTTCTGCACAACAGCGGCACCGGCACGGTGACCCTCGGCGGCTCCATTGGCAAAAATGGCAGCGTCTTGGTGTTGTGGGGCGGTGCGTTCGATATCACCGGTGTCATCACCGGAAGTTCCTCCAACTCCGACCTCGTCGTCGATGCCGCCACCGTCAGTCTCAGCAGCGCCAACAGCTACAACGGCCCGACTTGGATCCGCAATGCCGGCACCCTCAACGCCAACGTCGCCGGGGCCCTGCCAACTTTCCCCCGCTCAGACGTCATCATGGATGCCAGCGGAACCGGCAGCTCCAAGCTGGCCCTGGGTGCCAGCCAACAAATCGCCTCGCTCACCGGAACCTCAACTGCCACGGTGGAGTTGGGCACCAACACGCTGACCATGGGCACCTCCTCGGGCACCACCACCTTCGACGGGGTGATCACCGGCAGTGGCGGTGCCTTGGTCAAGGGCGGGGCATCTATCCAAATCCTCAGCGGCACCTCCACCTACACCGGCACCACCACAGTTGCCGCGGGCACCTTGGTGGTAAACGGCGACCAGCATGCGGCCAACGGTGCGGTCTTGGTCTCCGGCATTCTCGCAGGCAGCGGCACGGTCGGCGGCGCCACCACCATCAACTCCGGCGGCACTCATGCGCCGGGCGCGGTCGGCGCGGTCGGTACCCAGAATTTCTCCGGCGCCCTGACCTATGCCGCTGGCTCGATCTTCGAGTGGGATCTGAATGCGAGCGGGGCCAACATGGTCGGCATGGCCTATGACATGGTGGGCGCGGACGGCGCGATCACCGTCGATACCACCACCGCCACCTTCAAGATCGTCTTCGGAGACACGGTCAGCATGTCCGATGCCTTTTGGAGCATGCCCTACGTCACCCATACCTGGGCGATGTCGTCGATCTTTGGCAAGGCGTTTGTCAATAACAACGGCTTCACAACCGTGCAGACCAGCTACGACGTGAGCCAATACGGCCACTTCACGATTTCCGGCACGAGCTTGATATACTCAGGCGTGCCCGAGCCCACCAGCGCACTGGTCGGGTTGCTGTTAGGCGCGGGCTTGCTGCGCCGCTGTCGCTGCGCTCCAATCTATCTATCTCGCTGCGCTCGGTCCGACGCTGGAGCGGTCCATCAGGTCTTGGCGGTGCGGATGGCGCTGTGACATCTCCGCAGAACTTTTGGTAAAACTATTCAATTGATTTCTCAAATGACCACTTTACTATCCGCTCAGCGTTTTTAACATCACCCCAGACATTGCTGCAAGCAACCCCACACCATGGACATTGACCCTATGGAATCCGCCAACGAGGCGCCAACGAGGCGGCAACTGGCGACGCGGACGCAAGGACCGCCGCCAGCCGGCTGAGCGCATGGGTCGCCATCACCGTGGCCCTGCTGGCCACCTTCCTCGGCGTGTGCAAAGTCAAGGACGACAACATCGTCCAGGCCATGCAGCAGGCCCAGGCGGACAAGCTCGACCATTGGGCGTTCTATCAGGCACGCAACCTGCGTGAGGAGGTGGCCAAAGCGAGCCTCGTGCAGCTCACGCTGGCCGCAGCCAACGCCCCGGCACCGGTACAAGGCCAATACCACGAGGCCATCACCACCTATGAGCAACTAGCCAGCGAGCAGAACAAGAAAAAAGACGAGTTGCGCCGTCTGGCGGAGGATGACCAGCAAACCTATGACGCGTTGAACTATCGCGATGATCAATTCGATCTATCAGACACATTGGTGGCCCTGGCGATCTCGATGCTGGCGCTCACCGCCCTGACCCACAAGAAGTGGCTCTTTTGGCTGGCGCTGGTGCCGACCACGCTTGGCGTGTTAATGGGGCTGGCGGGCCTATTGGGCTGGCATCTGCACCCGGACGCCCTCTCGCGCCTGCTTGCGTGATGGCAGCGACGATTGCTAGAGTCCTTGAAAAAACGAATGTGTTGTCGTTAGATCAAATTTCTGCCAGCTACGGCCGCGCATCTAACAACATGCAGCGCACCGCATCGAGGGCGGCCTGGCTGACGGCCAGTTTGAAATCGTGGCGGTTGCGGGGATGGAAGAGGCGACAGGCGTGGGTAGGTTGCTGGCGGCAGGCGACGGCGAGCCAAGCGGTGCCGACGGGTTTGTCGGGAGTGGCGCCGGAGGGGCCGGCGATGCCGGTGACGGCCACGGCGAGGTCGGCGCCACTGGCGGCCAGCGCGCCTTCGGCCATTTGGCGGGCGACCGCTTCGCTCACCGCGCCGTGGGTGGCGAGGACGCTGGCACCCACGCCTAACAATTCCTGTTTGGCCCGGTCGGCATAGGTGACGAAGCCATGGGTGAACACGGCGCTGGCACCGGGCACATCGGTGAGGCGGTTGGCGAGCAAGCCGCCGGTGCAGCTTTCGGCGGTGGTCAGGGTGAGGCGGCGTTCGGTGAGCAGGCGCACGACGGTTTGTTCGAGCGAGCTGGCGTCGTCGCTGACGAGCAGCGGGGCGAAGCGGGCCAGGGCGATGGCGCGGGCGCAGGCGAGGGCGTCGGGCTGGCCGATGAGGCGCAGATCGACTTCACCGATATGGGCGCAATAGCCGAATTCGAGGCCGGGGATGGCGGCGAGGCGGGCATCGAGGGCGTCGTGAAAATCGCTTTCGCCGATGCCGGTGAATTTGAGTTCGAGCAGCGCGGGCGGGGTGGTCACGCCGGCGAGTGCGCGCAAGCGGGGTGCGACCTCGGCGCGGAACATCGGATAGAGTTCCTGTGGCGGGCCGGGCAGCAGGAAGAGGGCGCCATGCGGGAGGGCGCCCAAGTGGGGTGGGATGAACACCCCGGGGGCGGTGCCATTGGGGTTGGGCAAGCCTTCCGCACCGCGCGGGAGCAACGCTTGTTTCAGGTTGGCTTCGGCCATGGGGCGGCCGCGCAGGGCGAAAAACGACTCCAGCGAGCGCCGTGCGGTGGCGTCCGGGACCAAGTCGAGGCCAAGGACTTGCGCGGTGAGTTCACGGGTCACATCGTCGCTGGTGGGGCCGAGTCCGCCGGTGACGATGAGGGCGTCGGTGCGCGGCAGCGCCTCGGTGAGGGCGTCGCGGATGGCCTCGCCGTCGGGCACGGTGGTTTGGCGGGCGACCCGCAGGCCGAGTTTGAACAACTCGCCGCCAAGCCATGCCGCATGAGTGTTGGGGGTGTGGCCGAGCAACAGTTCGCTGCCGGTATTGAGAATTTCTATGCGCACGGGCCCAGCCAGACGGCTGCGCCGAAGAATAGCAAGCGGCAATATTTCACTGGACAGCGGGGCAAGTTGGCCCAAGTTTGGCTGCCAATGAACACGACATGCCCCCCCCTGCGCGCCGGCTTGCTGGCGCTCGCCACGTTTGCCACCTTCGCCACCGCTGCTGCCGGCCGCGACGGATGGACCACGGACTTCGAGGCCGCCAAGACCCAAGCCGCCGCCGAAAAAAAGGACCTGATGCTTGATTTCACCGGTTCGGATTGGTGCGGTTGGTGCATCAAGCTCGACAAGGAAGTTTTCCAGCAGGACGCCTTCAAAACCGGGGTCAAGGATAAGCTCGTGCTGGTGGAACTCGACTATCCGAAAGACAAATCCAAGCAGAGTGCGGCCACCAAGACCCAGAATGAGAAGCTGGGTGGGCAGTTCAAGGTGCAGGGATATCCGACCATTTTACTCTGTGACGCCAGCGGCAAGCCGTACGCCAAGACTGGATACAAGAAGGATGGCCCCGAGAGCTACGTGACGCACCTGGAGGAACTCATGGCTGTGCGTGTCAAGCGCGACGCCGCCTTTGCCGCGGCCGAACAAGCGACCGATAACCTCGCCAAGGCGCAGAGTCTCGTCGCCGGTCTCAAAACCATGGATCCCGAAATCGTCAGCGCCCATTACGCGGATGTCATCGCCCGGATTGGCGATCTCGACAAGGACGACAGCACCGGCTTTGGCAAGGAGCAAGGAGCGGCCAATGCCGAGGAGGAGGCGGCCAAGGGGGTTCAGGCCTTCATGCAGACCAACATCATGCCACTGATGCAGGCCAAGGAGTTTGACAAGGCATACGCTGCGGTGCAGGAGCATATCAAGGCCAATCCCAGTCTGCCGGAAGCGCTGCAGGTGGATCTGACCCTCAACATCGGGCTCGCCCGCTTCGTTGAAAAGGGCGATCTCGATGCTGCCACCAAGTTCGTCGATGAGGTCATCGCGAAGTTTCCCAAACAAAAGATTGCCGAACACCGCGACCCAATCCTCAAACAAATCACGCTGCGCATCCAACAGCTGAAAACCCAGTCGGAAGGCGCCCCAGCCCCCGCTGCGCCTAAGCCGGAGTGAGCCGGAGTGAGAGTTGCATGGCAAGCGGCGGGCGCTGACCGCCGCTGCCCATGCCGCGTGTGCAACCCCATTGTGCCTTGCGATGGTGATTGAGTCCGGCATCGGATCTTGCTTCGCCCGACTCGATTGAATTCAACCTCGAGGCAGCCAAGGGGAGCCGGTTGCGGCAAGCGCAAAGTGGTGGCCAACCGCGTTTGCCGCTGTTACCTTCGCCTGGCAAACCATATACTCCGCCATGCGCATGACCCAGAACTTGATCCTGCCTCGCAACTACCAACCCCTGCTCGGCGTTAAGGAAACCGAGCACGCCATCAAGACCCTCAAGGACTTCGTCGAACTCAATTTGGCGACCGAATTGAATCTGAGCCGCGTGACCGCGCCGCTCTTTGTCCAAGGCGGCACCGGCATCAACGATGACCTCAACGGGATCGAGCGACCGGTGGCATTTCCGATCAAGGATATGGCCGGGGTGCGGGCGGAAATCGTCCAGTCGCTGGCCAAGTGGAAGCGGATGGCCCTCGCCGACCTCGGCTTCAAGGCCGGCTATGGCCTCTACACCGACATGAACGCGCTGCGGCCCGACGAGACGCTCGACAACACCCACTCGATCTATGTGGACCAGTGGGATTGGGAACGCGTCATCACGTCGCCAGAGCGCAACGTGGAGTTCCTCAAGAAAATCGTCAGCAAAATCTACGCCATTCTCAAACGCACCGAGCACTTCATCTGCGAACGACATGCCGGCATCCGCCCGGAATTGCCGGAGGAAATCACCTTCATCCACGCCGAGGAACTCCGTGCGCAATATCCTAAACTCTCGCCCAAGCGCCGCGAGCAGCGGCTGCTCCGCGAGTGTGGCGCCGCCTTTATCATCGGCATCGGCGGCGACCTCGGCGATGGCAGCATCCACGACGACCGGGCACCGGACTACGACGATTGGTCCACGCCGACGCCGGAAGGCCGCCTAGGACTCAACGGTGATATTATGGTATGGAATCCGGTGCTGAAGATGGCGTTTGAGTTGTCCTCAATGGGTATCCGCGTGGACCGGAAAGCCATGCTGCGGCAACTCAAAATCCGTGGTTGCGAGCAACGGCGCAAATTGATGTGGCACCGCCGGCTCCTGACCAACGGCATGCCGTTGTCCATTGGAGGCGGCATCGGCCAATCGCGCCTCTGCATGTATTTTCTGCGCAAAGCCCACGTCGGCGAAATCCAGACCAGCCTCTGGCCGGAGCCGATGATCGCCACCTGCCGCCAACACAACATCGCGTTGTTGTAACCGATAGGCACCGCTTGCGGCGCGGGGACGGCACGCAGGGGCGCTTGGAAAGCAGCGCGGATGGCCCGCCGCCGATTCGCGGAGGTGTCGCCGCGGCCGACTGGCGCTGGTGCCGGCGGCTAGCCACGCTGCGGTAGGATGGTCGGTTTTTTTTGATTAGTCGGCGGGCTTGACATTATTCCGCAGCTTGAGACACCTTCCCGCATGGCAAAAACAACACCGATTAAAGACCGATTCACCAAGACCCAGATCCTGGATCAGGTCGCCGCAAGCACCGCACTCAGCCGCAAGCAAGTGGCGGCCGTGCTCGACAGCCTGACCGATGTCATCGAAGCGCACCTCAACAAGCGTGCAGTCGGTGAGTTCGTCCTGCCAGGGTTGCTCAAGATCAGCACGCTGCGCAAACCGGCGGTCAAGGCGCGCAAGGGGATCAGCCCCTTCACCAAGGAGGAAGTCATGTTCAAGGCCAAGCCTGCGACCACCGTCGTCAAGGTGCGCCCGCTGAAGAAGCTCAAGGATATGGCGCTCTGAAGCGCGTGCCTCGCCCTGAGGCACATGCCCAGACACCTGACAATCACCGCAGCCCCGGCTCAGCCGAGGGCTGCGGATTGATTTGGGGCGCGCTCGTCCCTTCAGTGCCAGGACGGAAAATACGAAAGCATTTTGCGCGAGCCGCAACCTGTTGCCCGCATGCCCTGAGGGCGACGCGCTGAGGGCGGGCGGGGTGGGTGCCGAGGGCGGGCGGGGTGGGTGCCGAGGGCGGGCGTCGATCTAACATGGTTGGGGGCGCCCGGTCGCGGCGCCATCGCCAAGCCCCGTAGCGTGGCGTAGCGTGGCGTGGCGTGGCGTGGGATTGCAGGTGGGGACACGCTCAAGATGGGTTGCCGGGCGGTTGCTTGGCGGGTGGGGGATCAATTTTTGCCGCTTGCTCGATGGTGTCGCGGATAAATTGGGCGTGCAGCACCGTGCCCAATCCGAGGGGGTGATGAATGGTGCGCTCCTCATACTCCGTCGTCACGCGCTCATCGTGCCGGAACTGCGCGAGTACAATGCCGATGATCAACGGGTGACCGTCCGTGCCGGAAATGAACACCGGGCCGCCACTGTCACCGGCGAACGTGGTGAAATCCGCAAGGTACGTGCGATGCGTCTGGACAGGCAGGAACGGATGACTGGCGATGATGCCCTGTCGGGCCACTGCAAAACCAGCGGCGTTCCCCTCGAAGCTTGCGGGATAAGTGAGCACAAAGATTGAACTGCAAATGTGCAGGTCCGCAGCAGTCAGCCGCGCCTCATCCGCGAGGGCCGCCAAGGGCAAGGTTCCAACGGGAACTGGAGGCGCTTCGGAGAGTCGCAGCACGGCGACGTCCTCCGTGGCGTGGCGCAGCCACAGCGGTTTATCCTCGCGTCGGATGGTGATGGTGTGGTCGCGGCGTTGATAGGAGCCATCCGCTTGGCGCTCGCGCAGCACCACGATGGCCGTATTGCCCTTGGTGCGTTCCAGCACATGGGCCGCGGTCACCAGATAGAGGTGTTGGTCGGGCTCTGCGCGCCGCACCAATAAGCAGGTGCCGGTGGAGTTCTCGTGGAAGAGTTTGAACGTCGCATCAAGCGTCTCAGTGGCAAAGTCTGCTGCCGAAGCATGGGCACAACTAACAATACCGAACCATATGGCAAGGCTCAACTTTTTCATTGGGTGGATCACTTGTGCCATTGGAGAGTAGGAGTGAGGAAACGCAGAATCATGTGAGCGGTGCAAGGCGATTCGTCGGGGCGGGTTGCGATTTGTCACCCGCCCGACTCCGTCGCTCCGCCCAGGTCGGCGGCCCGCCAGGGCATTTGGCTGACTGGGGCAACTCCGTTACCGTTACGTTCGTTAAACATAATGCCAGCCATTCTGTCGTTGACAGCTGCAGCTGAATCCGATTATTATCGCTGAATGAAAACGACTGATCGTTGGTCGGGAGTGCTGAATTCCGTGTCTGATTGCAGGTCTGGTGGCGGCGGGGCGAGGAAGCGCGGAGCGGCGGCGCTGGTGGCTGGCGGTGACATGGAGGCGGGGGCGGAAGCGGTGGTGGCGGCAGGCGAAACGGCGGCAGCGGCGGCGAGGGTGGATGTGGGGATGGAACCCAAGCCACGAGTGCTCTCGCCCCTGGAACGGATTGAATTGCCGACGGGTGCCAGCCTCGGCCGGGTGTTTGCACGGGGCTGGAAGGGCGG
>CAIZNN010000200.1 GCA_903934285.1 Akkermansiaceae bacterium
CCTCCGGGGCGGCGACGGCGTCCAACATCTGATTCAATTCGTCGAGTGGGCGAACGCCATCGGGGCGAACGTGAACGGCTCCTGCGGTTGCCACATCACCGTGGGTGTGGAATCCATCATAGGCACCAACGACCCGCAGGCGGTGAGCGAATATGCCCGCAAGCTCGCCCACATCGCGCGGTGGCACGCCATGAGCCTCTATGGCCAGACGGGCACCGGACGCCACCTGAACCACTACAGCCATGTGCTTGAGGATGATGTGGGGGTGTTGGTGAAACGGATGGAACGCGTGGCCAATCCTACCCGCAAAGCCGACGCGGCCCACCGCTGCGGACGCGGCATGATCAATTTTAGAAAACTCTTCTCCGACGGTGTGATCGAATTCCGGGTGTTCGCCGGCACGCTCAACCGTCACAAGTTATTGCATCACCTCGCCACGGTGTTGGGCCTCTGCCGCCGCGCCGCCGAAATTGAATGCCTGGGTGCGTTCTCGAAGAACAAGGCGCAGGCCAAGCGCACGGCCACCGCCGCCAGTGCCCTGCGCTTCCTATGGGATTACCTCGGGTGGACCGGCTCCAAGCGCCCCGTCGCGCTCGGGTTGGTCGGTCCCCTGCACGCGGAATTCAACACCTATCGCAGAATCGCGGACCGGATGTGCCGCCGCTTCGATTCCCGCTTCCCCTACGCCAATCTCTAACCTTAACCGAAAACCAAAGCCATGTGTGTGATCCTTGTATGCCCTGATGACATCCGGCCCGATAGAGCCACCCTTGATGCCTGCCACCGCGCCAATCCGCATGGGGCCGGGGTGGCGTGGCGCGAAGACGGCGAGGTGCGCTGGATGAAGGGACTCGAACCGGACGAACTCGAACCGCTGATCGCCGGTCTGCCGGGTGAGATCGTGATCCATTTCCGCTGGGCGAGTGTTGGGGAGGTGACGCCGCGGCTGTGCCACCCGTTCCCCGTGACTGCCTGCGCCACCACGCGCCTGTCCGGCCATGCCCGCGCCGTGCTCTTCCACAACGGAACGTGGAGCCAGTGGCGCGAAACCCTGCGCCGGATGCCCCGTCACCGCAGGCCCGACGGACTCCTATCCGACACCCGCGTCGCCGCCTCACTGGTCGATCTCTGCGGCACCGAAGCGCTCGACCGCCTCCCCGGTCGCTGGGTGTTCTTCGACAGGGACTTTACCGAACTCTACGGCGACTGGCGCGAGTGGCAGGGGATGAGGGCGAGCAACCTCTACTTCCTGCCGCTGCAATCTGACAGGCCATCCCGTTCACCACAGCCCTTTCTGAAGTTCTCCGCCACCTGCGGCACCCCGGACACCCGGTACCGCCGCAAGTGACCTCACAAACGAAACCATGAAGCAACAAACGATATATATGAAACGCACCTACAAACTGATAGCAAGTCGCGGCAACGAGATCGTCTTTGACGACCGCCTCCAAGCCGACAGCCCCCGCGATGCCCGCCGGGAAATGAAGAAACTGCTGGGGCTGCAAAGCCTGAGCGGCATCGTCTATTCGATCACCGAGATTCCCGTGGATCTGATCCGCGAGATTGTCGATGCCAGGATTGCAGAACTCGCCGGCGGGGCCCCGCTCATTACACCCGTGCCCGCCGACGTGGAGGCCCTCGTGATGGAACGCCTCCAGCCAATCCTGCGGCGCTTGGCCACGTTGGAGCAGACGCCGGAAGAACCGGCCCCCGTCACCCGGTTCGATCCACTGGCCGCACTGCCGGAACCCGCCACTGAACCGGACTGGAACCTCGTCAAGCGCCACTTCCGCCGCTACGGCAACCCGGAAGCGACCGCTGGCAAATACGGCATCGGGATCCGCGAACTCAAAGCCCGCGCCAGAAGGGAAGGATGGGCGTCATGATCGAAATCCGCAAATACCGGCAAACGCGCCATTGGGCCGTGTATGTGGATGGCGAATTGTTAGCTGTGGTCGTCTATCGGAAAGGTGCGGTCGCCATCGCCGACATGCTGATGCGAATGCGCGGCAGAAAGGAGGCTGGGGATGCCGCGTAAGCCGCCAGTTGCGCCCACATGCTTTGTCCCGTCCTGTCCTGCGGATTTCGTGGGGCAGGCGGGCAAGGTGGCGGAAGTGCTGCTGCGGAAGGCGGAACGGCTGCGGACGAACCCGGACCAGCCGCTCAAGCTCCTGATCTTCGGCGCACCCGGCATCGGCAAGACGAGTCTGGTGAACCTGATCGCCCGCACGCTCGCCAGCCACCCCGCCGCCATCGAGGACGTGAACGGGCGGGAAGTCGGACTTGACCTCGCCCGCGAGTGGACACGCTCGCTTGCCTATGCCTCCATGTTCGGCTCGTGGTCTATCAAAGTCGTGAATGAGTTAGACCGCTGCTAGAAGGATGCCCAGGACATGCTCCTCACCTACCTCGACCGCATGAGGCCGGGTCACGCGTTCCTCGGCACTACCAACCTTGACCTGTCCAGCCTAACGGAACGCTTCCAGACCCGCTTCCAATCGGTCCGGCTCCAGCCACCGGATAACGAGGCTCTCGCGGCATTCCTCGCCCGACGCTGGGGCGCTCCTATTGGGATCACCCGCCAGATCGCGGAAGGGGCCAAGGGTAACGTCAGGGCGGCGATGGCGGATTTGGAGATGTGGATGGGGTGATGAATAATGGTACCTATTTCTTGAAAGCGCCGTCGTCGGAAATGGTGCTGCGCCAGGCGTTGAGCACGCCACGACCGAAATGGTCAGATTTCCAACAATATTTGTTGACTGCTCGTTGCAGGTTCG
>CAIZNN010000201.1 GCA_903934285.1 Akkermansiaceae bacterium
GATGGCGGCGTGGTATTCCTTGTTGGATGGCCCCTCGCGGGACGATCCGTCACGACAATAAAGCGAGGCGGTGGCAATCGGGGCGGGGGTGGTTTTGGATATGAGGAGCATGGTTGGGTGGGGTTGGGGTTGGGGTTGGGGTTGGTCATGGGTCATGGGTCATGGGTCATGAGTCATGAGTCATGGGGAGAAGCCGCCGTGCGGATGCAGGGCGGCGGGTTCGATGGCACGGAGGTTCAGGTTGCTGAACGTGTGCGGAAAGGGGCGGGCTGTCTGGAATCCGTTCAGTGCGGAATCCAGATCTGAGCATGGGGCTTTGTGCTGGGGCCTTTATGCTTGGCGCTTCCAATTTGATGGTCTAAACCACGTCCCGTGAACGGACATCGAAGAGCGGCATCCTCATGGGTTGCAACAGGGAGAGGTGGTTCTCCCCGGTGGTTATCACCGGGCTCTGATCGTTAGAAAGCCTCGCATGAAACGATTCCTGCTCATTCTCCCGATTGTTGCGGCCGGCTACTTCGGCTGGACGCAGTATCGCCAGTCCCAGGTCTGGGACAACCAAGTGCCCGGCCGCATCGAGGCGACCGGTGATGCTGAATGCGCACGAGCCCTGGAAACACGGGCAAGCGGGGTTCAAGTCCAAGGCCAGGGAACTGTCACAAAGATTCTAGCAGACGACAATGAGGGGAGCCGGCATCAAAGGTTCCTTGTCAAACTGCGCTCCGGGCAGACTTTGCTGGTTGCGCACAACATCGACATTGCATCAAGAATCAGTTCCCTCCGGGTGGGAGACACCATCGAATTCAATGGTGAATACGAGTGGAACGCCAAAGGCGGCGTGATCCACTGGACACATCACGACCCTGGTGGCCGCCGTGCTGGCGGGTGGCTGAAACATGCCAACCAAACGTACCAATAAGCATTGCTGCCGGGCAATGGCGGAATCGCGCCTGTAACCCCTCCGACATCAGCCGCGTCCGGCGTTGACCCGGACGGCTCCTATCAAACGCATCGTGCGGCATCACCTGCCATGGGAATTGGAACGCCACGGAGAGGCTTGAACTCCCCGTGGCGCTGCATGATTGCCGCATAGTGTTGTCACCGTGGCAGCAGGATGGCTTGATCACGGCTTGCGGCTGTGCATGGTTTCCGCAATTACATTGCGCTGCCGCTCAGTCCGCCGGCGCGAGGAACAGGGCGGGGACTCCACCGCGGATGACATCCTCCTTGGTGTACCCCGCCTTCCTGTCGGCGGCGGTGAGCTTTTCGAGTCCAGCCTCCTCCATCCCTTTGGTTTTGGGGCGGTACGCTCCGGTCCAACAGATTTCCAGTGGCGAGTAGCCGTTGCCCTCGGCGTCCTTCTGACAGACGACAAGGCGGTTGGGGGATTCCCGTTGCAGTTGTTCGATGAGTTCCTTGACAAGCATGATTTCTAACGATGTTGTGCGGTGAGCGGGATGCAGCCGTTCACGCGGGTTTTGTTTTCACAGGCGGCAGTGGCGGCTGTATCCCGGCCCTGCCCTGATGTGTGATGCGCCAAGGTCGGCTCGGACCTTTGAAAGTGACGCGAGGAAAGGCGCCTGTCTTGTCGTCCGGACATTCAGACCCGTGAACGCGGGCAGCACCTACGCGCCTTGAATGATGGCGGGAGTGGTGGGTGCCACGGTGTCGAGCCAGTCGTGGATATGGGCCATGGATGAGGGGCTGATGAGCCATCCGGGCACTCCGCCGTGAAGGCAAAGACCGGCATGGTGATGGCGTGATTCCCGCAGTGTGGAAAGCCGGTAGCTGGCGATGTACTGCCCGAGAACGGGAGCATTGGCCGCAATGGCTGCCTCCTTGGTGCCGACAAAATCATACGAGTGTGGATAACGGGCGTCATAGAACTCAACCAATGACTCATCATGTCTGTTGGTTAGACACATTTCGGCACCATGTCGTTCGCCCGTGCGGACGAGACGGACAAGGAACGGGAAGCCACAGGCTGCATCAGATATGTAAGTGGGGGACATGGGAGTGGGGGTTAGTTGGGGTTGGTGTTGGATAGAATGCCACGGAGAGGATCGAACTCCCCGTGGCTTGGCTTGACTGGCACGGCTTCCGAGACACACCGCGAGACGCGGTATGCACGGCCTGCGGCTGGGAAGCCGCAGCTACGGCGCCATGCTCAATTCGCCTGGCTTGCGATGCGGCGACCGTTGCGGGACGCGGTGGTAGGTGCGGTGTGGCTGGCAGCCTCGCGGGCGCGGCCCTTGGCCCAATGGCGCAGGGCTGCTATCTGGCCGTCCATGAGCTGCGCCAGCGGCACTGTATGGGTCATGGCTTCCAGTATGTCTTTGGCCTTGGGTTCCCGGCCTTCGGCATACGCCTCGTGCAGGGCATCAATGAACACCGCCTCAATCTCGGCACCGGTGAACTGCTCGCAGGCGCGGGACAGGACCACCGTATCGAAGTCGGTGGGCTTGCGGCCGTGGCGCTTGATGACGATGTCCCAGATCTGCGCCCGCTCCTGGCTATCGGGCAGATCGACGAAGAACATTTCGTCGAACCGTCCCTTGCGCAGGAATTCGGGCGGGAGTTTGGAAACATCGTTGGCGGTCGCCACCACAAACACCGGCTTTTCCTTTTCCTGCATCCAGCTCAGGAACGAGCCGAACACGCGGGAGGAGGTGCCGCCATCTGTGGATCCGCTGGACTTGCTGCCGGAGAAACCCTTTTCGATTTCATCAATCCACAGGACGCAGGGCGCGATGGCCTCGGCAGTCTGGATGACGGATCGTAGGTTGGCTTCCGACTGCCCGACGATGCCGCCGAACACACAGCCCATGTCGAGGCGCAGCAGCGGCAGGCCGAACGCCCCGGCGGTGGCCTTGGCGGTCAGGGACTTGCCGGTGCCGGGGATGCCGACAATTAAGAGCCCCTTGGGGGCGGGCAGACCGTAGGCTTTGGCAGAGGCGCTGAAGGCCCCGCCGCGGCCCTGCAGCCATTCCTTCAACAGGCCCAGGCCGCCGATGTCGTCGAGGCCGGTGGTGGCGGCCACAACTTCCACCAGGCCGTTGCGCTTCAAGGTGTGGGCCTTTTCGCGGGCAATGATGCGGTGGTCGATGCCATTGGTTTCGACGACTGATAGGGCGAACGCATTTTCCGCCTCGGTGGTGGTGAGACCCAGCGCGCTTTGCAACGCACCTTCCCTAATGGCTTCGTGGGGCGCCTTGAGCTTGGCGGATTTCAATATGCCATCAAGGACCGTGCCCAGTTGGGTGGCGTCGGGCAGACTGAAATCAACATGGGTGATTTCGTGTTCGAGTTCGGGTGGGAGTTTGAGACGGCAGCCAAGCAGGATGAGTGCGTGGCCGTTGGCCTTGGCGATGCGCAGGATGTCTTTGATTCGGCGCACCAACATGGGGTCTGTTTGATCCAAGTGGAGTTGCAAGTCACGCAACAACACGACGTGGCGCGGGGAGTCGGTGGCGAAGATCCCGTCGAGAAGTTGCAAGACTTCAAGTGGATCGGCGCATTGGGTGACGCGGCCTTCCTGGGTGTCGACCAAGCCCTCGGTGGAGGACCAGGCGTGAAGACGGCGCTTGAGGGAGGTGCAGGCAGAGGCGATTTCGGCTTCGGCGCGTGCTTCCTCGGAACTGATGACGGCGAGGCCGGGGTATCCGGCACGCAAGTAGGTTGTTAGGTTCATGATCTTGGGATTGGGGGGTATTCGTTGGTTGTTTGTTTGTTTGGTTAATGGTTGGATCAAGACAGAAGACTTGGAGACGGAAGACAGAAGACTGGAAGAAGAGTGAAAGGGGAGCGCGTGGCACATCTCTTTCTCTCCGATCTTCTGTCTTCTGTCTTGGAGCGCGGCGGTCTTCTGTCTTTCTCCGGGTTAGAGGTTGGGTAGTGTGTTGGTGGGGATCGGCGGCTCCGGGTTGGGAGGGCCGAGGTTGGTGCGTTCCCAGACGAGGCATGCCTCACGGGAAGGATCGGATAGCAGGAGCTTGCCGGTGGAGGCGCAGCGGACTTTCCATTCCTGTGACTTCTCACAGAAGAGGATCACCGTGGCCCGGACGATTTTCAGTCGCCCGAGCGCATGGAGATCAATCGCTTCGGTGTAGAGGCAGTCGATGAGACCGCCGGGGTTGAATCGGAGGGTGGCGTTAGTCATGGGTCATGGGTCATGGGTCATGGGTCATGGGTCATGGGTCATGGGTCATGGGTCATGGGTCATGGGTCATGGGTCATGGGTCATGGGTCATGGGTGAAGAGCAGGCATGAAGCGGGCGTCTTTGCGGACGACCCGGCTTCATGCCGTGGTGATTCATTCGCCGCCGAGTTGTTGGCGGTTGTTCTGTTGGTTGTTCTGACGCCAGAAGTCAGGCTTGCGGGTGCGCGCACGGGGTTTGCCCAACGCGTCCTCAATGGCCTTGGTGGCGGCTTCACAGCCTTTGCCTTGGAATCCCTCGGCCTCGACGGTGATCTCCCCAAATGGGGAAACCCTAACTTGGATGCGGCGGCTCATAGCGCACCTCCTTCCAATGTCAGCAGGATCGAGCCATCAGCTTCGACACGCCGGGTGCTGCGGAGTCCGCGCAAGCGGGCCTCGCGGATGGTCTTGTGGACGCCGTAGGATTGCAGCAGGCGGCCGTAGCCAATGCCGACCTCCTTGGCGACGTGACCATCCCACCAGTCGGTGGTCAGGCCGTAGGTTCCGTCGTTTTCCTTCGCGGGTTCGACGGCGATGTCATAGGGGCCTTTAAGCTTGATCACATGCGCTGCCTTGCGGGCAACGCCTGCGTAGCCCCGGCATGTGGAGTTCTGGACAATCTTGAGGCCGAGTTCGGTGCACGCGTCATGCAGTGCATCGAGGTCTTTGATTTGAGTCTGGATGGTGGTGAAGTGAGACATGGTGATTTTTAATTTTTGATGTTGAATTTTGGATGTTGGATTGAAGACCCAAGACACAAGACTTGAAGACACAAGAGTAGAGGAAGAGGCGCATTAGCACGGATCGTGGGTTCTTCTCTTGCGCCTGCTTGCGTGGCGTTTCAGGTTTCAGGTTTCAGGTTTCAGGTTTCAGGTTTCAGGTTTCAGGTTTCAGGTTTCGGTTGGCAGTGTGAGGAGATATGCGTAATGGGTGATAATTGAATGGCTTGGTTGGGTAAGGGGTATGCTCGCGGAATGGGCACGAAAAAGCCCGCCGGGGTTGTGGCCGGGCGGGCTGGGGAGAAGCGGGTGGGTTAGGCGCGGGCTGGCTAGAGGGCACCTGATGAAATGCTCTTGGCCAGCCATTTCACGAACTGCCATTTGCGGACAACCCGCGGCTTGTCGGCCAGGCGGACTGGCAGGCGGCCCTTGTGGCGGAGGTAGTAATGGAAGACCTCTGCGAAATCCTCACAGGGCATGGTGGCGGCGTATTCGGTAAGGTGGCGGTCGGGATCGTAGTCATGTACAGCATCCGCAGACTCGTATGGTCCACCGAAGTCGCGGACAAAGCGCTTGGTGTCCATCAGGCCATCGTGACGGTCGGCCACAGCATGCGCCCATTCATGGCGCAGTACGTCGGTCAACCGCGTGTGCCTGCCGGAAATTAGATCGGATAGCTGGGCACCGGTGATGGCCGGGATGTAGATGTGGTTCAGATACCAGCCGTAGCAGCGCCACGAGGCCGCCATCCAATACACATTAACCTTGTTGATCCGGTCACTCCAGAACCCGAGATTATATAACTCGCGGGTGACTTGGTCGTTGGCCCGGCAGACATCCTGATAGGTGATGACATGCCGCCGGAGCTGGCGTGCTGCTTGTTGCTGGTGTGGCATGGTGTCGAATATCTTGCAGGGATGTTGGAGAACTCCCGCCGGAAGGCAAGCCGCCAGCGGGAGTCTTTGTTTTTCCTTATTGATTCAACTGACAGCAGCCAGCTTGCGTGTGCCCATCTGGCCGAAGCGGGCCAGCACCTCGCGCGCATCACTGCGGGCAAGCTGCACGGCATTCTCACGCAGGCGTGACAGCCCCTCGGTGAGGCTGGTCATGGCCCCGCTGTCGTTGCGGTAGTCCTCGGCACTGCGGGTGAGCAGGTCGCGGCGGAACCGTTCCAAGGTCGCCTCCAGCTGTTGGTCACCGGCAAAGTTGAGGGACCGGAAACTGTCGATGAACGTGGCGAGACGGTTGAGAGTCCGCTGGTGGACACCATTCTCAGATCCGTCGATGGTGGCCAGCACCTCGCTGGCGAGCCTGGCGGTCTCCTCACGCATTGTGGCCACACTTTCGCGGATGAACCCGTCGAGGTCGGCTTGCAGGCGTCTGGAGGCATCCTCGGCGATGCGGCGACGGTCGTCCGCCACCTCGATTTCCGCCATACCCTCAACCACCTCCAGCCGGATGCTGTCGGGGGCCGCAATCTGGAACAAGCGGGTCTCGAAGGCGAAGCGCTTCGGGATTTCACCTACTGGCGGGAACGACTGCTCGATGGTGGCGATCAAATGTTCGGCGCTGCCGTTCATGTGCCGGGCCGCTTCCCGCCATTCCGCCATGGCACTTTCGCGCAGCGGGCCGTAGCCAGCCACAAAGTCCAGCGTGGCATCGCGGAATTCATCGCGGAGCTTGTCGAGCTTGTCGGTGAGATCGGCCAGACGCGGGTTGGGGACGAAGCGGCCGATACCTCCCAGGAACGGGAAGCTGGAGCTTTCAACGGTGGCTTGGACGCGGGATTCAATCAGGGCGAATGCCTGGAGGGCATCACGCGGGATCAGGCGTTTGTGGCCGAGTTGGATAAGCCGGTCGCTGACATGTGCGGGATCAAGCCCGAGGTCTTCGGGGTTGAGACGTTTGCAACCGCGCCAGTAACGGACGGATGTTGCGACAAGGACACCCCGGCGGCACACGGCGTCGAGGAGGGATTGGTTGTTCGAGTTGTTGGGATTCATGATATGTTATGGCTGTTGGGGTTGGGGTTGTTGTTTGTTTTTCAGGGGAAAAGGAGACGCCCGCCAGATCATGAGGACCGGGGCGGGCGTTGGGTGTGCCGTGTGCTCATCAGGCAGCGCGGCGGTTTGTTTGCATGTCGGCGGGGAGCCAGGCCATGCACTCGTTCTTGTACTGGCACCACGAGCACTGCATGCCCGGTTGCGGGTTGTAGCGGTGGGCGGCAATGCCTTGGACGGCAGTCTCCAGCATGGCGACGACGCGGCGTTTGCGGTGCTCATCGGCCGGAGGGGATGAAACCCTGATGACCTGGGGCGTCTTGGTTTTCACCAGAAACACGAGGTCGAGCGATGGCGGAACCTGGCCGGTGGCGATCTCCATGAGGAGCTGATAGCTCACAAGCTGGATTTCGTGGTCGAAGGCCGCGTTGCCCGGATCGGGCTTGGCTGCCGCCGACTTGAAATCGACTGGGGTGAAGTTGCCTTCAACCAAATCCATCGCGCCTGTCAACGGGACCGACAACCCCGGGATGTTTTCCTTTAACAGGACCTCGACGGCGCGGGGCTTGCCCTTCATGGCTTCCGGGGAATCCAGATAGGCAGCCACCACGCGCAGTCCATCAAGGCGGGCTTTTTCACGCTCCGCCTCATCGTCAAAGTTCACCGGCCCCTCGTCGCGTTCGATGTCTGTGAACGACTTCTCATAGGCTGCCGCAATGGCATCCGGTGAATCATCACCACCCCGCCACCGTGCAATGTGGAATGCCTGGAGCGCCGCATGCACCGCCTTGCCCAAATGGAGGGCCACCGGCGTGTTCTTCTTGATGCAGGCCACCCGCTCGAAGTAAAACTTTAGCGAGCACCCGAGATACGACTTTGCCGCCGATGGGCTGATGTGCTGTGGCAAGGTGCAGGCCCACCGTGTCAGGCCGGTGCTGAACGGTGGGTCGGTGACGGTGGCGATCATGCGGCCCTCCTTCCGTTGGCCCCGTTGGCCCCATTGGCCCCGTTGTAGGCGGAACCGTTGTGGCGTCTGGTGTTGCTCTGGCCGGGGTTGTTGCCGTTGCCATGCGTGTCCAGCAACTCGTCGATGAGCCCGGAGGCTTCGATTTTGTTGAGGATTCGCACGCCCTTGCCAAAGCGGTCGATGGCGAGGGCCTCCACATCCGCCTTGTCGAGTTGGTGTTCCTCGACCAGTTTCAGGATCAGGTCGCGTTGTTTGTCGGAGCATTTCCATGCCGGGCCGCGTTGCCAATTGGCACCATTAGCGCTGTTGTTGTTGGCACCGTTGTTGGCGGTATGGCTGCGGTTGTTTGTGGCACCGTTGCTGGAGCCGTTCGGCGCTTGGTTGTTGGAGCCATTGCTGCCATTGGCATGGTTGGCTCCGTTGACTTCCTCCGGCGGGTCCATGCCGTAATCATACGGCGGAACAAAGCCGGTGGTGAGGATCTGCTCATCGACGTTGGTCTGGAGCAGGTGATAGAGACGCTCGGATTCGGCGGCAATGTCGTCGGTGGTCACCAGCTCGGTTTCAACTGAAACTGAAAACTGGTGGGACGAGTAGCCGGGCAGGCCGAGGCGCTTGGAATAATTTGCGATCAATTTGATGGCCATGATGTTGGTTGGTTGGCTGTTGGTTTGGTTGGGGGTGGAAACGAAAATGCCCGGGGGGGTGCCGGGCATTCACGGGCTGGTGTTTTTGTTGGGCCGATGCTCAGGCGGCATCGACCTCGCGTGATGGAATCACCGATGGCTCCTCCTCACATACATGCAGCGATGGAGAAACCTCGTTGAATGCGCCGAGCGACTGCCGGAGCAGGTCGTCGGCCAGGCGCGTCATTGGCATCCGGCGGCGCTGGCCCTCGCGGTAGAGCGCGCGGACCACGTCGTCGGACAGACGCGGGGAATACAGGGTGCGGGACATGGGGTGCGGGTTGGTTGGTGGGGATTGGTGCCGGGTTGGTGCTGGTTTCAAGACGGCCTGAGCATCCTGTAAAACAGGGTGACCAGTGCGGCACCGATCAACATCGGCACCCAGTAGTCCGAAAAGATCGAACAGCTCAACGCGACGATAGAGATCCATGCGAAACTTTTGATGTATGAGTCGGGGTTCATGAGATGTTGTGTTGGTGGTGGACCTGCTGGCAATCATGCTCTGGCGGCGAACCTGCGTCCGCCCATTTGGCCAAAGTTTGAGCGCCGGGTTGTGGAGTTTTCGATAGGCGCCTGGATCAGCTCGTCATTGCGGAGCAATAGGACGACCACCGCGCCACCGATGAGCACATGCGCCCAGGTGCACGGAAGGATCGCGCAACTCAAGCCGACGATGGCAATTGTTGCGTATCCTTGGAGATAGAGTCTCGAATTCATGTGCAGGGATGGTTGGGGTAGGAATGCTGGGGTTCATTTGAGGAGGCGGCCGAGCACGGCGACGACAGCCGCGCCAAGCATGGCGAAGCCGATGACCTTGAGGCCGTCGCCTACCGGACGGGTGTCGGTGACGGGCACCGGCGCGACTTTGGGCGTGTCGTCCTGGCAAGCGCTGACCGCCATGCAGCAGCCGAGGACGGGCAGGAGCAGCAGGGTGTTGAAGCGGCGGGTTTTCAGCCTGCGTGATTTCCCACGGGGGCGGGGGCCGGAAACGGGGCGGTGGATGACGGGTGGGTGGATGTTGGGATGGATCATGGTAGGGGGTGTTTGGTGGTTGATGTTAGTGTTGGGGTTGATGGGCATAAAACGCAGAACGCCCGGCGCGTTGCCGGGCGTATTGCTGCGGGTGACGGGTCAGACCACGGCGGTCTTCGTCACAGTTTTATGACACGGTGGGGGCGGCGATTGCATCACGCCGGCGCCGGGCGGTCACACCGGCGGCCCGGTCGCCTTGAACGCAAAGGCAAAGAACGCGGCGACGCCCAGAAAGGCGAATGCCACGAGGTAATTCCACGCGAGCTTCTCCTTCAAAATGACATCCCCTACGCCAATCATAGTCTCCGCGAGCCGCAATATTTGTCCATCCTCTCATTGCTGCCCCATGTCTGCTGTTACGTCATGGGTTCAGATTTTTTAATTCGTCCTGAATGCGAGCTTGGATCATTTCAATAGCTTCGTTTTGTTGGGCTATATTGCGTTTGTGCGCATCTTCGGCATTTCGGAGTAAATCAGACTCATGGGGATTTGAGGCGGCTTGAGCCTTGGCTGATTTGAGAACGGTGTCGGCTTGTTGCAGTTTCTTTCCCGACTCCTCTTCAGTGGCTTGTAGCACCTTCTTGAGGGCATTAAGAGGGGCAGTAATGGCTTCCCGGCGTCTTTGAAACTTACGCTCCACCGGTTCGCCGACAGGATCAACAACCATTCTCTCTCTTGCCTCACTCCATTGCCTCGCCTCCAAGACTACTTTGTCGAGGTAGGCGATCATATTGGCAACTTCACTTTCGGAATAGCCGTATCTCAGTAGGTTATCTAACTCCAGACTGGATGAAGCCAGCAATGCCCCATGTTTCAAACGCTCCCGGTTAATCAACAATCTCACCTTGGGAGCATTCTCGTCCTCTTTAGATTTCTGCTTGTGCGCGTGATCCATTACAGAGAGACGGAGTAAGTCACCTGCTAATCCTAGAGCTGCCTGTGCCGCAACCCATTCAAGCTGAAGCATTTTTTCGGTCTTTGGCGTGTCCTGTTTTACGATGCGCTTATGCCAATGATCCCTTGCTCTAGTGTAATGAGTCAAGGATTCGGAAATATACCTGCAAATGTCGGATGCCCCAGGAATTAGATCATCGATATTTATGGCGCTCATCTCCCCTGTCACATTGTTCACCTTTGCTGAGAATTCAACCAACTGATCATTGTATTTTTGATAGCTAACACCAATCCCTGCGGCGGAATTCAACTTATTCCCTTCGTCAAGGGCCTCTTTAGCGGTCGCTAGGAATGGAGCTGCTGCCTCAGCTTTTGACTTCTCGATGGCAATCTCACGTTCAATTTTGGCTTTCGCCTGACCGGCCCTAGAACGGTTATGCATGCCTGCCAAAAATAACAGGACGAGTGCAGTAGCAACTGCTCCGCCAAGCGACCAAATGCACCAGAAAGGAACCGCCCCAATGTTTTTCATCTGCTTCATAATATTCAATCGTTAGGCTTGGCTGGGGGCTTTCCGGTTATGGAGCCTCAAACACGGCTCAGGATTCCATTCTGTTCAAGTGTCCGAAAATGCTCACAAATGCCGGCCACGACGCCGGGATCCCTGATGATCGCTCCCATCTCCATGTTGCGGTTGAAGGCGTCGTCCGTGAGGTTGGCGCTTCCGATAATGGCTGTGTGGTCGATGACGGCGCACTTGACGTGCAACTTGCCGGGTTTGCCCGCCTGGTTGCATTCGCGGTTTTCGATGGGCCAGTGGAGGAACCGGACCTTGTCGAGGCTAACGTCTTTGAAGGCATTGGCCGCGTCAAAGCTGAGTTGCCCCGCAGAGGCCTGCTCGCTTTCCAGCAGGAGGGTCACCGCGACGCCGCGGTCGATGGCTTTGCTCAGGTGCTCGCACAACAAGGGCACCCGGTGGGCAGCGAAGGTCACGAGAAAAACCCGCTGCTCTGCTTTGGATAGAAGGTCATAGAGGACCTGGTCGATTCTCCGGATCGGAAACGTGCCGTTGGCGGGACCGCTCCAGACGATGTCGATCATCCCTGGCGAAGATGAGACCCATGCGTCGATGACCTCGAATGCGGTGGCGATCTCCGCCCAGGAAGAAACCTCGCATTCCTTGAGCGCATGCCTGAGAGCCCAGGATTGATCGGGGTTCAGAAGTGATGCCGCGAGATTGGCCGCCGCAGTACCCGTGGGCACTCCCGGAGCTATGCGGTAAGTGGCCGCCAGGGAAAGCCAGACATCGTGGGGCACCCTCTCGCGGATGTCTCGCAGCTTATCAATGAATTCTGACGGGAGAGGCATCATGATTCCGTGAAGAACTCGACGCCCTTCGAGGCGAACGTGCCGAACAGAGCGTTGCGGTCGAGATAGCGGTTACCCTTTTCGCAGGATGTCTCCGGAGCGAATAGGCAGGCGTGGCAACTTGCGCCGTGGATGCCGCGACCGTCGCCGGTCGGCGGGTGCTCGGAGCAGAGCGGGTCCGAGCCACAGATTTTCAGGGCTTCGAGTGCCTGGTGAATCTGGCGCCCCAGGCTCGTGGGATCGCCAAGCTGGACGAGTCCGCCGAGCGTCCCCTCGCTGTCGGAGGCCGCGGTGTAGAGGAGGATGCCGGCCATCGGCCCGTGATCCTCGCCGGGTTGGAGACAGTAGATGCGCTCGCGGATGCTGGCGGCAGTGTAGCCGCACTCCAGAGCAATCTGGCGCATCAGTGCATGGGACAGCGAATGGATGATCACATAGCGCATGCCGGGGAAATGATCTCCTGGCGGGTTTTGATTGCGCATGGCCCGCCACACCTTGTGGGCAGCCAAGAACTCGGCTTCAAGGCGTTTCACCTCCGGCTTAGCCTCCCACGCTTGGAGTGCCGTCTCGTTGAACCTAACGAAGATCCCCTCGCCGCGGACTTCCGAGGCAGGCAACCAAGTGGGACTTTGCCTGCACAGCGGTGTCTGTCGGTCGTCGTTTTGGAGGTCCACTTCGGCGAAGTCACCCTTTGACTCCAGCCGGGTAAAGGCGATTAGAGTCCGCACTTCCCGCAACACCTCCACGAGTGTGGTCTCACCAAACAGATGCTCGTATCCCAACGGGGCGGCGATCCGCCGTGCCCGGAATTCATCCGTGGCGGGCAGCGGCGTCGTGGTTGCCAGCAACTCCCATTCGGGAATCTTCAAATCGGAGGATTCTCCAACTCTGGTGCCCGTGCCTGCCAGCTTGGTTTGGATGGCGGCCCATACCTGCTCGACAGAAATGCCGATGAATGCGGGGAAATTCTGCGGCAGGAGCGCCCATTTGGCCACTTCAAGGGACGGCAAATCCTTGAGCTTCACCCAATGCTTCTCGATGAGCAGGCCGAGTTTGTCAGTGGCCCGCGGAATAGTCAGCGCGGACATCACGATGGGAAACCAACTGTTGGATGCGCCCAGCAGGATGGTCTTGGCCGTCTCTTTGCAACCCTTGGGATCGTTCATCCGCAGATGCGGGTGATGACCGCGGCATTGGATCTTGAACTCGTCGGTATCGAAGGCATCCGCCATGCGGCGGTCTTTCTTGCAGGTCTCGCACTTGATGATGATGTCGGAGGCGTCGCCCGCCACCCCGAATTCCCGGATGCTCAGGCGTGCGCCATTGCAGGGCTTGGTTTGCTTATGGACAAACTCCACCCACGGGAAATCCGATAGATGTCCCTCCCGGCAGGCCAGCAGGAAACGAACCGGCAGAACCGTGGGCGGTCGCTGGGCCTTGCAATTGTGATGGACATAGCGGGTCCGATCCGGCCGATAGGGGTCCTGAACCAACTGGAAGTGGCCGGAATCGATGGTACCCAGCAGCGAACAGAAAGGACAGCGCAACCACCGCGGGAAAGGCGCGACGGGCACTCCCTTGGCTGCCGCGGTGGGATCGTTATCGTCATCGAACGTGACCGGCGGCAGCAAGAGTTGGCGCACTTGCGGCCCCATTCGCTCCTGCACGGCCGCGAGCAAGCGCTCCTCGGAGATTTCCTGGCACTGATGCGTGTCCCAGTCATCGAGCCCAAGGATCAGGGCCGACATGTTGGGAAGGTCCATGATCGCGCCCACACCGAATGTGTAGATCAACTGGCTGGGTCTGAGTTCTCCGAGTTCGTTCATGGCTGGTCATTGGGGTTGGCGGAAACACGCAGGCCGGTAGTGTTAGGATCAAGAATCAGGTTCACCGTGCCTTCGACATCGCGGAGACTGTTCAGACATGTGAACTCCTCCCAATCCCCGGCTCCCGGCTCCTTGAGAAGACCGATCACTCCGCCCGGTCCATCCTTGTAGCCGAGCGCGTAGTCGTGCTGGTTGTGGACGAGACTGAGCCACTTGTCGCGACGCTCATCCAGCATCTTTCGGACGAGGATGCCGACATCCGGATCTCCGGTTGCCTTCTCCGCCCGGTCGATGATGCGTTGCATGATCCAAGGCATGTCAGGGTCTGTATCGGAAAGTTTTCCCGCGTCCTCGTTGGCATTGAGATGATGGTCCTGCAAGCGCATCAGGCCGACAAGAATGCCCGCCAAGCCACGCTTGAGCGCCGGGGCCGAAAACGGCGTCACCGAGAGCGCCTCAACGTGTTTGTAAAACGTATCGTGGTAGTGCTCGAAGGTTTCGTAATGGGAAAGATCCCGTGGACGTGCCCAGTTGAAAACGGTGACCACAAGCCCCGGGCCACGATTGGATCGGCCGACGCGGCTGCTGGCCTGGATGTATTCCGAGGTGGTCTTGGGTTGGCCGGCCACCACCATCAGTCCCAGACGTTCGATGTCCACACCCACCGATATCATGTTGGTGGCAAGCATCACGTCGTAGGGCCGCGGGGCCGGGCGGTTGCCGGCTTTGCGGTCGACCTCACGCTGGGCATCATGTGCCATGTCAAACACGGTCTCCAAGCGTTCGAGGATGCCGGGAATATCGGTCCCTGACTTGCGGGAAGTTAGCTCTTCAACCGAGCCCTGCCAGATGCGGCGTTTGGCAAGACCGCGCTCGTCGGCGTCGCGCAGGCGGTTGCGGATATCATCCTCCACCAGGCGGCGGGTGCCGGCGAGTTCGCGGATGGAATTGAAATAACCTGCCAGGGTCATCCATGGATCGGCGAGGTTGTCGTATTTCTCGTAGAGCACTTGGGCGGCACCCATGAGCGCCGTGTACACCCGGATGATGGCCACTGGATAGCGTCGGCCAAGCGCACAGATGCCGAGATAGCGGCGGCCGGGATACTGCTCACCGGCACGACGGCGCAGCGCGAAGAAACTGTCATCAATGGACGTACCCTGGGGCGGAAATACCTCCACCTTGCGGAGGAATGTTTTCTTAATTTGGTCACCGGCCCTGCGGATCGTGGCGGTGGAGGAGACCACCTTGGGGCGGACGCGCTTGCCGTTGACCGTCCAGGTGCAGAGTTCATCCACAGCGGTTTCGTAGAGCGCCACCATCGAACCAAGCGGTCCGCTGATGAGGTGAAGCTCGTCCTGGATGATGAGATCCGGCGGACGGAGAGGTGAGTGCTCTTGGCGCTTGACGCCAGACTGCCCGTTGCGTGCCGGATGGTTACCGGTGTCATCCTTCTCCACCTCCGGGGAAAGAAAGCCATGGCGCACGCACAACCCGCTGACCTGTCCGAACAAGTGTTGCACCTCACCCTTCCATGGCATCTGGGCGAACTTATCCACCGTGGCGATGAGCAGCGATGGTGGCCGCCGATAGATTTCCTCGTCCACCACCATCACAGGCAGTCCCTCCTTTGGGGCTTTTGCCTCGCTGAACTCACAGCCACCGGTGGCATCACTGCAATAGGTCACGCAGCGACCGATCTCGCTGGGAGCCTCATAGACCTTGATGTGGTGTTCGCGGATCTCCCGTCCGCACCACGGGCAGGAAATGAGCTGATGGGGAGTGCCACGGACGGTGGGGCGCCCGCCGGCATGACTCTGGCGCAGAGACTCCGCGGCCGAACTCAGACTGTTGGGTGTGGCCTTGGATCCCACCCACAGACCGAGGCGGAACGGCACCGTGCCCCACTTGCCAATATCCGTCCGGCGGATCATTTCACAGGCGCAGATCAGGGCGGCGGCGCGCTGGAATTGTTGGAGCGTGAGCAGACGCAGGGTGTAGCGCATCAGCACCGCGATGCCGTGATCGCCGCGGCGACCTTCAATCTCACCTTGCAGGCGGCGCAGAGCCAGCGTGTAGGCGGTGAGACCCAGATACGCTTCCGTCTTGCCACCGCCGGTGGCGAACCAGAGCAAATCGGCCACGGCATCGGTTTCGTGACAGCGGTCCTCGTGGTCAAGTTGGGTGAGGCCTGGCAGATTGATGATGACGAAGGCGAGCTGGAACACGCGCCAACTCCGGTTCCGCGGGATGTCGAGCGGATCGACCGGCGCACCCGGCTGGAGTTCTTTTTTGCGGACTTGCCGCGAATAGGTCGAGCGCAGCCGTTGCTGCCACATCGCCCGGTTGGCAAAACGGAATGCCTCTTCCGCCAGCGTACCCGTGGCAATCAGGTCGATGCCCTCCCGCAGCCTGTCACAGGCGCGGCGGCAACTGGCAATGGCACGCGCCGCAGCGTCCTGGTGGTGCTGTAGGCGCAGTGCTGGGTCTGCGGGCTTGAGCGCCTCACGGCAGATCCAGTTGCCATAAGCGGTGTGAAGTTGGTCGAGCGAGGCGAGCAAGTCGGCCTTTGGCATTTCCGCCAATTCCTTCATGTCGAGCACCACCCCGGCGATATCCGGGTTGTCATTCGTATCGGGCGGTGTCTGTTGTTCCACCTCGGCCTGCGGAATGAACTCCGTCTCCACCGCGGTGGCCCGCACGGCATCCGGCTGCGGCAGCGTGGCGTGGACCGCACAGCCATGGCCGACGGCAAATTCCGGGCGGAATCGATAGAGCATTTCCAGGGTCTCCGATTCCTCGCGGGTCATGGCATCCATGCGGGAAAAATCCCGCTGCGCGTCGTGGCGTTGGAGAAACACCGGGCGTGCCGGACGGCCTGCTGAACGAGCGCGGATCTTCGGCTGGAACACCCAGGCCTCGTCCTTTTTCCTGTCCTGCTTCGGCGCGATATTGCGCAGGAACACCGTCACCAGCCAACCATGGCCGTTCTTGCGCACCTTGCCTTGCAGCACCACCAGCGCGTCATTTGTGGAATCCGGCTCGTAAGGTCCGAATAGACCTGCCTTGAGTGGAATGACGTAGGGTTCCCCTATATGCGACTCGCGCTTCCAAACAAGAGCCGGCTCACCATTGAGCTTCTTGACCTGCCGCTCGCTCTTGACCCGCCGATAGCGACCCCACTCACTCTCAATGACGATGGCCTCCTCGGTGCCCTCCACCATGAAACTCATGCCGATGGAGTTCGGGAAAAACGAGTCCTTGGCGGACGTCGAGGCGTCGGTGCTCCCCACTTCTGGATCTTCTTTTCCGTCCGTGCCAAGACGGTCCATCACCTCTCCCTCAACCACCGCCGACATCGGGGCCAGCAGTCCGACGAGATAGCGCCCGTAGGCATGATCCTCGCGTTGGTCGAGTTCCTCCTCCGGCCCTTCGGCGGGGCCTAGCAAATCCTTGACCACCATCGCGGTGAGTTCATCGCGGATGGCGTGGGGCGTGGGCGGATTCAGTGTTGCCAGTGTCTGCATGATTTTTGAGGGATGAGATTATCGTGGTTGTGACTTGCACGATCAGCCGCCAGACCATTTTTCAATACGAGCGATGCACTCTGCACGAGGCAGAAAACCACCGCTTTCCAAGATCTTTGTTAGCGCTTGCACGGCGAGCAAAGGGACGATCATGCGACTGGCAACAAGCTCATCCATGACCCACAATGTCCCTTTGACCTCCAGCTTATCAGCGAGGGCTTTCTTGCGGAGAGTGCCGTCACCGGTCAGCAGCACGGCATCAAGTTTTCGGGCTAGAAGAGCCACGGACGCATCAGGGATGCTCACGCCCCATGTTCGAGCCAGTTTTTCAGCAGCGCTCCATTCATCAGCAGCCGTATCGGTGATCATCAATGCTCCCTGGGAAACCAGCTCATGGACCGCAGATTTCTGCTCCGGGCCGGTGATCTCGGTCAAGACGAGTGAAGTCGTGTGAATCTCGTAACCCTGAGCAAACCACGCCTCTAGCAATCCACCGTGAAAAAGGTCGATTAGCAAGTTCGCGTCATGCACCAGAATTCTCATGAGGTAATGGATTCAGGCAAATGACTCCTTGAAAATCTGGCGGAATCCCTCCAGCGGAACTCCCAACAAAGCCGCCCCGCGGGAACTGCTCACGATGCCTTCCGCGACACTTTGCAGCACCATCTGCCGCATCCGGCCATGGCTCTCGATGTCCTCGAAGACGTCATCTCCCGGTTCACCGACCTCCTTTTTCCTCCAACCGCGCTTGCCTGCCTGCATGAAGAAGCGCTCGTAAACGGCCTGGCTGATGAGTTCCAGTTTGGACGCGCGATACATGATCGCCATCATGGAAACGCCGAAATACTGCTTCAACTCGAGTAATTCACCCAAGGAAATGCCACTGCGTCGGCCACCGAACATCGTCGTAAAATGCTCCTCGGGCATGAGAAACGACGACGCGAACGGTTTCACCAGAGCCTCCTGTTTCGCCTCGGGCAGGTTTACCGGAATCGGCAGCACCACATGCCCCAGCTCGTGGGCCAGCGTCATGCGCTTGCGCGGCACGTGCCGGCGAAGCCAGCTAGCGACGACGATGATTGGCTCGCCGTTGGCCTCACAGGAAAACCCGTCGAAGGCGGGATCGTCCGTCTCCACCTCATGGACTTTGATCCCTTTCAGCTCGATGAACTGCTGCAGGTTGGGAATCGGATCGGTTCCCAGGCTCCACTTGCTCCGAAGTTCCAGGGCGAAGCGCTCCACATCCTCCGCCCGGGTCAACTCCGCACCTGCGAATGGCGGTGCATAGGACATTCTCGCGTTGAGCAACTCCTCCAGCTCCAAATATCGTGAGAAAAAATCGCGGGATTTTTCCTCAATCGCCTGCCGCCTGCCAACTCCCAGGCTGGTCTTGCGCCGGAAACTGAGACCGGAAAACTCCACCTCGTAGGACCGGAAAAAGAAATCCACAGGCTGCTTCAGAACCTCCACCAGACGCGCGAGAACCGCCCCATCCGGCATCGTCTCACCCTTCTCATAGCGGGACAGCATGGTGTGTGACGGGGCCCCTCCCAGGGCTCCGGAAAGCTCACGAAACGAAAGCCGGGCGATCTTTCGGGCCTGGCCAAGGCGACGGGAAAAAGTCTGGAGCACGTCAGTCATGTTTACATTCTACGTGAATTTTCCTGAATTGTAAACTCAGATCCCGCCTTTTTTCACTCCCTCGCGCCCACTTCCCACCGTCCGGCCCGACGGAAATTTGGCCGGGTTTGGCCGGGTTTGGCCGGGTTTGGAATCGATTTGATTGCGGAATTCATTGAAATTAAGTGGGTTGAGGCTCATAGGTTCGTGGTTCCCCAAAGGAAATCATGGCTGGGTTTGTCCGGGTTTCTCGGGGGTAGAGAGAAGTGATCATGCCTCACGCCCTTCATTTCCGGCCAGGTTAGCGGATAGCACGGTCAGATCGGTACCGGACCCATTCAAACCGACCAGCACGGTGAATGGAGCGAGACTTTCCGCTTCCGCGGCCGGCATGCGGAAATCCACCAGCGACTTGAAGTTCTCAATGTGCAGGCGGGTGATCATGGGGCGGTTCAGGTTGAACGTGAGCGGGCCGGAGCGAGGCAACTTGGGCTAAAACTAAACCAGGTTGACATACGGATCTGGAACCGGCCGAGGGATGACGGTCAGGTCGCCTCGACCATCCGCCGTCCAACGCTCCACGGCGCGAGCCAGGAGGGGTGCTACCTCGCGAAGCCCTTCGAGCGTCAAAAGATTGCGCAGGTGTTTGTCATACCATTCCCACCGCAGTTCCAGCACGCGAAGACCTTGCTCCAGATCCAGCCGTTCCAGAGTCAACCGTGCCGCATCCTGGCGCTCGGCCGGCACGCCAACAGGGCGGAGCAGCAGGGAAGGCAGATCAATTTGAAACCAGTCGTCACCCACCTCAAAGGGATCTAGCAGTTGGTCGTCCAGAGTTCGCTTTCTGCTGTTCAGCGCCCCATCCACGAAGCGAAAGTTATCCCACTCGTAAGCGAGATCCGGCGTGTTGTTGGTCTTGCAGGTGCTCCAGGAAATGAAGTGGTCCACCTGACCGTCATGGATATACATGGCGTAATAGCCGCAGCGTCCTTCAAAACCCCGGCGCAGGTCCGGACGGAAGGGCGACCACAAGTCTCTGGGGCGGTCAGGCAAGGTTTGTTGGGTTTTGAGCCAATCCCGTCCCGCTTGGCGGCAGGTGGCGTCAAATGCCGCGGGTTCCGGACGAATCGGCGACGGGACACTAATCATCGCACACCTCCTGTCGCGACCAGCCAGCGCGGCCAGAACGGGTCTGAGTTTGCCAGGGTCCGCTCCAGTTGGGCCTGGATGTCGGCGACGTTGCTACCGTCCCGCTCCCCCTTGATCCAGCGGTTCGCCGCGATCAGCGCTTGCTCCGCCTCCTTCGAGTAGCCGCTTTTCATGTCAAAGGCAGGCGAGCGCAGCCACTCCACGATGCTGCCAAAGCGCGCCCACTGCACTGTTTCCAAGCGCACCTTGCCTTCGGGCGTCAGCTCCAGATTGAAAAGCCGGTCGCGTGATTCATCAAAGAGCGTCTCCACCGAGGCCAGGACAAACGGGGCGTGGGTGGTGGCGATCACCTGCACCTGCGGTTCGCCTGCCGACTGGAGCAAGCGGTTGAGCACCACCAGCACGGCGGGCAGAATCGTCCGCTGCCATTGTGGGTGCAGGTGGGCTTCGACCTCATCCCACAAGAGCACGATCCGGCGGGAACATTCCCTGCCGCGCAGCTCCGCCGCCGCCTGATGCTCCGCCCAAGCCCACACCAGCATGTAGGCTAGGGACAGGATGCGTTTCATGCCAGCCGATGCATGGGGCAGCGGCACCGCCCCGTAAGGCATCTCCAGCGTGGGCACGTCCCGCACGCCCATTTCCGGGACACGCACCGATCGACCCGGCACCAGCGGTGACTCGTGGCCGCCGGGCGACAGCTCGGCCAGCACCTCCCGCAGGGTATTGAAGGCACCATTGGCCTTCAGGCTCCAGGTTTCCCAGTCTTCGAGCAAGCCACGGCAAATCACCGTGTCGTTCTCATCGCGCTGCCCTTCCCAAAGGTCTTTTTTGCTGAAATGGAATGCTTCCGGCCTGTCTCCGCCGTTGCGCTCAGGGTCCCAGAGCGAAAACCCGCCGTCGATCCGTGCGTAAATCACCAACCCGGGGCTGGGTGGGCGGCCTGGCGGCGGCGCGGACCAGTCCAGAACATCCCGGCGGTAGTGGCAGGCCACTTCCGAGGTCGGGCCGCCCTTGCCATGGACGTGGAAACTCACGCTCGCATCGTTCACACCGGCCGCAGGATGGATCTTGCGCCCATCAGTCCAGCAACGCGTGAGCGCCCACCATGCCACATCCAGCAGGAAAGTTTTGCCGAGGCCATTGTCGCCGGTGATGAGGTTGAGCCTCTCGCCGAACTCGAAGTCGAGCGCGGGAGCCGGTCCTAGGTTTTTAAGGGAAAGAGTTTCGAGCATGGGATTAGTCGGGGTGGGGTGAGTATGCCGACTTCCGCGGTCAAAACAACTCCGCTTGTGCGGGAGGTAGGAGGTCGAGTTGGGTGGCGTGGACGCCAGGCGAGGTGTTCGGCTTCGCCGCTTTGGCCGCGGCTTTCTTCTTGCTCTTCTTCTCGTGCAAGCCGGCGGCGAGTTCTTCGGCGTGGCGCTGGTGGTTGAGCGCGAGCAGGCGGTCGAGGACTTCCCGGCGGGCGGACTCGCTGAGGGTGTAGCGCTCGCCCTGTTTTGTGGCGTGGAAGCCGTGACCCAAGTCCAAATCGCTCCAGCCGTAGGCTGCGGCCACGGCTTGATCCATCTCCATATGCAACGACCGCAATCGCGCGATGTCCTCCGACCGTTCGCTCCGGTCGTGGAAACGGTTGTAGATTCCTGTCAGCCCGATACTAAGGGCTGTTGCGATACTCCTCCGAACGCTAAGGTAATTGTTTGCAATTGGAGAAATTTCCAACTCCGCTTGGGCGGTGGCATCTCGTGGTAAAGGAAATGTCAAGAAACACTCTGAAGGTGAGTAACTGAGAATCGAGAGATTCGTGGTGCCGTAACGCCATGCCCATGCTTGATGAAGAGACGACTGCAGGGCAGCAAGCATGAGATTCGAGTCTGTGGTGAAAACTGTGAGTCGGTCGGAAAACACCCATTCCTTATCTACCGATTCAATGATGATGTGCGGTGTTACGCGCGATAGAACAAGCGCGCGGGTAACTGGGACTAATGCCGCTTCTAAGGCCCACCGCCACTGGCCAAAGTGCCACCAAGACTCACGAAGTTTTTTATTCCACGCCGTTGGCTTCGTCAGACCGTCACGATATGGTTTCACGTTTTGTTCGACCCATTCAAGACACTCCGGAAAATCCTGCGCGACTGGTCTCTCCTGATCTTTGCATATTGCCTCGCGGGATAGCGGCCAGTCGTAGAGTGTGACGATGTACTCATTCGGTTGCATATCGGGCGAACTATTCACCAGAGCTCCGGTCAGATACGGTCTCAGGACACGCTTGTAATGGGGCTTGCGGCTCAGTAACTCTGTCGCCCACTCATTAGGTGTGACAAACCCTTCTCCGCCAAGATTGATTCCCACGAATGCAATCCCCTCGTTCAATTTGAGCGGTTCTGGTGCGAGCGTCGTAGAGTTGGCGGGACTGAGCGAGGCATCAATTCCATCAACCATCTGATCATCCACCCAATAGCCACCCCGCCACTCTCCTATACGAAGGCATACCATCGCGTAAAACACGGTGGCTTGGCCCGGCCATGGACTGCTTGGGCGAGCTCGAAAAATGCTATGTCCACGGCTGAGAATCTGCTCAAATCCGACTTCCCTAGCATCACCTTGGCCAAGAGAGTTTGTTACAATTAGACCGGCTGCGGCAGGCGTCTTGCAAAGCATCTCTGCGCGGAGCAGAAAATAAGCACACAGGTCTGCTGAGCCTCTAACTCCTGTGATGCCGCGAGCGATTCCTTGGACAAGGAGCGCGCGATACTCAGCTCCAAATGCATTGTTCAATTTTGTTCCACCCATGAATGGCGGGTTGCCGACAAAGCCGTCGAATCCGCCTCGAACGAATACTTCAGAATATTCTATCGCCCAGTGGAATGGCCTACGCCCATTGAGAGACCTGCCGGCAGCACGAGCAAGTTCCGAACTTGGGCTCGAAGTTTCAATTCCCGCGTCAGTGTCATGCTTCATCAGGTGCTGGACCTTCTCTGCTTCTTCGGCTCGTTGTTCCTCGTAGGCGTTGCCGTCGAGGCCGCGCAACTCAAAGGCGATGAGGCAGTCTGCAATCGCTTTGACCTTGGCGATGGCGTTCTCTGCTTCGGCGTGGAGGCGATTCTTGGTTTCGATTTGGATATTATCGTTAGATGGAAGTACTTCGAGAGCGCTGCGCTTGGCAGACGCTTCCTCCACATAGCGGAAAAGATTCATCGCTGCCAGAGGCACATCGACGTAATCATCCTTCTTGCCCCTGAGAGTGAAGTTTTCTATCTGCTGGATAGAACTGACGCCGAGCAGGGAATCCCCGCACTTGAGGGCGTGGTCGAGGAAGGTGAACGGGCGGTCTTTTTGCAGGGTGATGAGCCAGAGGGAGAGCTTGGCCATTTCCACGGCCATCGGGTTGATGTCCACACCGTAAATGCAACGGTCGGCGACGTAGCGGCGGGCGAGGGCGAGTCGCTCGGCGGGGTCATTTGGTAGGAGTCGTTCACCCGCGGCACCGGTGGAGAACTCGCCATCCGGGGTGATCAACATGGCACCCGCGTGTTCCTTTTCCGCGATCTCCCATGCCTCGCAAAGGCGTTCGGCGAGGTAGCGGCAGACTTGGACGAGTAAGGCCCCAGAGCCCATGGCGAGATCGCAGATTTTTAGAGCGAGGATTTCCTTGGGCGACCGGAGTTTCCACTCCGCCTCTGGCAAGCCCTCGGCGGGGCCGATGTAAACGAGGGGTTCGACGGTGTGCTTGACAATGGGTACGGTGAGAGATGGCGGCGTATAGTGAGTGCCGCTGCTGCGGCGGTCGGTGCCAGCGGTGACAAATACCGATGTGGGACGAATGACGGCGAGGCGGCCAAAGTCGTCGGATCGAAGCAGGCCGGCGAAGGGTTGGAGGCGGCGGGCAAGGCGCGGGTTCTGGCCGCAGGCGAGAAGAAGAGAATGATCGAGGATCGTGGATCGAAGATCTTGGATGGCGGATGAAGAGGCGGCGGGGCCGCTGGGAGCATTGGCTTTGGCTTTGCCGCGGGCTTTGGGTTTGCCGTAACCGAGGTCGGATTCGAGAGCTTTGGCGCTGCGGCCGGTGGCGTCCGCTAGAAAGTCGATGAGGGCGGCGGGGGCTTGGCTGTATTTCACCGGGTGGGTTGGAAACTCGACGATGCTGGTGCCATCGTCCGCCACCTTGCGTTCGTCGGATAGAATTTCCTCGGTGGCGTCGGAGTCGATGCCGGCGAGTTTTTCCAGTTGGGAAAGCGGAATTTCCGGTTCGTTTTTGCCGTCGAGGCCGAGGGTGACTTCGGTGGCGCGGCGGGCGGTGTGATCGAGCAAGCCTTCGTAAACGTGGCCGATTTGTTCGACATCGAGGGCGCGGAACGAGATGCGCCGGGTTTCCGCGGGACCGCCGCCGGGGACTCGCACGCGGAGGAGTTGGAGGGCTTCCAGTAGATGGAGGACCACGCGGTTGTTCACCGGCAACGGGTGGGCCGGGGTATTGCGCCAGCCGGTGTTCATTTCCCGGCCTTCGAGGAATGGGTAGCGGTCGGGATTGAAGAGCGAGCCGCCGTAGGCAGGCAGGCGCATGGCCTCGTGCTGCACACCGCCATGGACAGCGCGGAAGGTGGAAAGCAGACGTGACCAGGCATCGTGGCGGCGTTCGAGGACTTCCTCGCCCTGCTGGTCGGCGCGTTCGCGCAAGATTTCCCGCAGGGTGGACACGGCATAGTGCTGGTCGAAAAGCGGATCTCCTAACAAGAGCAAGCCGCGCTCCTCTGCGGAGAAGAGGAACACGAGCCGCATCATTACGGTGAGGGCGGCATCGTAAATTTCCTTTTCCGGGAGGCCGGAGAGGACGCTGCGGCCGGAGTCTTCATCGATCTGATCGAAGGCCTGGACGAGCATTTCCACGGCGCGGCGGACCTGGCGGCCAAGCTGGTCGGTGACTTCCTGCTGGTCCTTGGCGCTCTCCGCGTAAAGGGCGGCAAGGGTTTCCCCGGCAGCCACGCCAAAGAAGCGGCGGAGGCAGAGCAGACTGTGGAAGGCCCGCAGGGTGATGGGCTCCTGCATCCAGATGTCCGCATACCACGAGGCGAATCCGGTGGTTTCGCCGCGGGGGGCGTAAACAATCATCCAGTGCTCGCCATTGGTCACCAATCCGAGCGGGACACCGGTGGCGTGGAGCAACTCGGTCATGCGGGTGGCCGGGGAGGCTTTCCAAACCTTGCCGGCCACGGGCTTTTCCAAATTCTGGGCGGGCGGATAGGTGACGACGAGAAGCTGCGGGGTGGTGTCGGCATCCGCGGTGCCGCCTTGCGACCGGCGCAGGACGAGGTCCGGGCGGAGGGTCTCGCCGAAATGCGGCTGGGTGGCTTCGAGACCCGCGGGAATGGATTGACCCTCGGCAATGTAGTCGGCCGGCCATTCGAGGAGGTTTTCCAGGACGTGGCGGATCCACGCGGTGTGGACGTGGAGCAGCGGCCCGCCACGCTCAAGCCAGTCTTCGTAGGACTCGCGCAAGGCCGCGGCGCGGGTGGGATCGCGCAGGTCGAGCCCCTGCGGGAACACGCGCAAGAGCACGGGCATGGAAAGAAACGGGCCGGAGGATTCGACCAGCGAAAGCCATTCGGTGTGGTGGCGGGCGGGGGTCATCGTTTTGCTCCTTTCTCAAGCTGGGCGACGGCACGGTAGGGCACGAGGAAGGTCACGGCGAGCGGGAAGAGTCGCGGCTGCGGATTGGCATAACGGCTGCGGAGGTGGGAGGCCTCGCGTTCGAGTTCCGCGGGAATTTTCTTGAGGCGATCCCGGAGGCAGTCGATGTCGAGCTTGCGCTGGTTCTTTTCGTTCTGATCGTCGAGGCTCAATTGCAGTTGGGGATCATCCTCGTCAGACAGCGTATTCCTGATGGATTTGCTCAAATCCTCCATGATGGCGGTGAAGCTGGCCACTTCGCTATCGGCACGGTCGTCCAGAAATGTTTGGAGGTTTTTGGTGCGGTCCACCATGCGGGCGTCGAGGGACTTGATGAGCGGGTCCTCGATATTCTTCCAGAGGTTCTTGAGGGTGTCCTCGATGAAGCCTGGCGCGGCGGCGTCTTCCGCGGCGGCGATGGCGTTGTTGGTCTCGCCGACGTTCATGCGCTTGAAGCGGCCTTCCTGAATGATGCCGCCCGCGGTGATGATTTCCTCATGGACGCGCCGGTTGTCGCCACCCAGGACGAGGAGGCGGCCGTGGATAATTACGGCGGGCGTTTGCAGGGCGCTGTCCGGCACCATGCGGGCGGTGAAGCGCTGGAGCTTTTTCGAGCGGTCCATTGACCAGACTTCCGCACGCAGCAGGCGCAGGCACATCTGGACGAGCCGGTGGTTGAGGTGGCACAGGACGACATCATCGCGGCCGGTGGCCAGCGAGTGATCGAACACGATGGGGCGGACCCGATGGGTGTGAGGATGGGCGAGTCCCTCGGCACAATGGGACCATGAACCGGTGAGCGGCGGAAGCGTCCAGGCATCCTTGATGCCATTCACACTTGCAGGAATGAGGGGTGGCTGGCCGGCAAGGGCAAGGCCGGTTTCAACGACACTGCGGATGCGCTCGGGCGTGAGGTGGAGATCGCGCTTGGTGTCGTGGAGTTGGCCGGCGAGTTTTTCGAGTTGCTCGCGGAGCTTGCGCTCGAATTTCAGGAGTGCTTTGGCGGGTGCCGCATCGGTTTCGGCACGGGCGGTGTCGAGCGTGCGGCGACGGCCCATCATGGCTTCCTCGACCTGATCGGCGATGACCGGGCCGACTTTCCCAAGGTCTTCGCGGATGGCCTCGACCTTGATGGCGGCGCGGAGAAGGAATTCGAGGTCGCCTTCAAGGTCGCCCGGGGCCTGGCCGGGTTTGGTGGCATCGAACCCTTTGCCGACGAAGTGGAAGATGTGGACCTCGTCATTTTTCTGCCCGTGCCGATCCACCCGCCCATTCCGTTGTTCCATACGGTTCGGGTTCCAGGGAATCTCATAATGGATGAGGCGGTGGCAGTGGTTCTGGAGGTTGACGCCCTCGGAAGCGGCGTCAGTGGCAAGCAGGATGCGGATCGACGACTCAGAGGGATCGGACTGGAAGGCAGCCTTGATTTTCTCACGTTCGTCCAATGGCAGGCCTCCGTAGATGGTGAGCAGACGGTCATTGGCGGCGAGACCTTCCGCGGCGAGGATGCCGTGGAGCCATTTTTGGGTGGCACGGTATTCGGTGAAAATGATGACACGCTCGTTAGACCATTTTCCGCCGGGCTTGAGGGTTTTGTGAAGCCAGGCGATGAGTTCCTGCGCCTTGGTGTCGGCCTGGGTCGCGGCGGCGGCCCAGTGGCGGAGGTTCTTTAGGATGGCGGCCTCCTCGCTGGTGAGCGGGGCACTGTGGCGCGAGGCTGTCTCGACTTTTTCCGCTGTGTCCTCTTCGTATTCCTCGTCGTCCTGGTATTCGTCGTCCGCGCTGAGGCGCTGCATCCATGAGTGGCCAGTGGACGGGGTGCCGGCGCCCACGGATTTCGCATGTTTTTCGAGGGTGGAGGCGAAGGCGGCGGGGCAGGAGAACAGGCGCTTTTTTAGGAGTTTGAGCACGAACTCAGCGGCGAAGCGCTGGGTGGGAGTGGCAGCGGACTTGGCGCGCAGCTCGGTGTACCGCTGGAGATTGCGGTGCACCTGGCGCTCGGCTTCCGTGTAGGGAACCTCGATGTGTTTCACCAAGCGTTCGGCGAAGCGCCGGGAACCATCCCATTTCAGCTTCAACTCGGACTTGAGCCGACGGACCATCACGGCTTCGAGCTGTGTGCGGTTGGGCGGCACGGCACGAGCAAAGCGCTGGTTGTCGAGGAGCTCCAGAAGGGCGGAAAAGCTCTCCTTGTAGCCGTTGTGGGGGGTGGCGGATAGGAAGAGCTTGTGCTCGAAGAACGGCGCCAGACTGCGGATGGCTTGGGTGCGCTGGGAATCGAGGGCGTATTTCCCGCGGCCCGAGGGGGACACGTTATGGCACTCATCAAGAATCATCAGGTCGTACGGCCGCGGGTAGGCGGCCTCGTCACCCGCGGGCAAGGTTTCCCGGAACTGGCGCATCGGGCGCTCACGCTTGAGGAAGTCGATGGAAGTGATGAGGCGCGGGAAGTGGGACCACGGGTTGACGTGGATACCGCGTTTGCGGCGCAGCTCGCCGAGGAGATCGCGGTCAACGATGCGGAATTCGAGGCCGAACTTGTCGCGCATTTCCTCCTTCCACTGCACCTGAATGGACGACGGGCACACAATCAGGATGGTGCGGGCACGGTGGCGGAGGATCAATTCCTGCGCCACGAGGCCGGCCTCGATGGTTTTTCCGAGGCCAACGTCGTCGGCGATCAGGAGGTTCACCCGGGGCATCTGGAGGGCGCGGACGACGGGGTCGAGCTGGTAATCGTCCACGTCGATGCCGGAGCGGAACGGGGCTTGGAGCGCCTTGTCGTCGGCCTGGGACACCGATCCCCAGGTGACTGCGTCGAGGAAGGCGTCGAAAATGCGAGGGGCGTCGAATTCCTCAAGCAGGGGCAGGCCGGATTTTTCAGGACATTGGACGCCCGGCTCCATTTCCCAGATGACTTGGAGTTCCTCGCCCAAGCCCTCATCCTCCACCGACGACAGACTGACCAGATGCTCTTTTCTGTTGCCGCTGGCAGCAAATTCCGCCGGCAGGTCGGAAATCCTGACATCAGAGACGACAAAGGGTCGCTGGCGGACATAGACAATTTGTCCTGGCTCTGGTGTGGCGACGATCATCTTGGCGTCATGCTTTTCTAGCAAAGCCAAAATGTCAGGCACAAAACGCCGAAAGTACAAAGTTTCTGAAGCGGGTGGCGAAAACCAAGGGGTGATGAATTACTGTTAGCGGCGTTTCTCCTCACTCACCTGGAGGAGTAGTGTGATGGGCTTGCTGATTGTTTGAGCGGGTCTTTGGATTTGGCTAACCTCGACCACGCCACCATCACGGAGTGCTTGCTAACTCCCGACACGTCGTGGCAGCATTTGCCGCGCGTTGGATTGAAGGAGCCAGCCTGCAAGAAGATCACCAAACCATGCCCCTGCACCCCGATGCCCAGCGCCTGATCCGGAAAGTTGAGGAACTCTCCGGCCGGTTGGTCCATGTGACCGAGGACCCTGAATTGAGGATGATGGCGACGATCAGCCCCGCGCGTGGTGACGCCCCGGCACATTTCCTGCGCTACAGGCCGGGCACCCGTGCCGTCGATTACCTTGTGGCACACCAACTTGGGTTTCTGGTGCGGCTGTTCTCGTGTCCGGTCGATGACCGCTGGGTGGTCATGGCCACCGCCGCCGAGGAGCAGGCCGGGATTGAGGCGATGGGCCTGGGCGGCTCTCCGCCAGACCACGCACGGACGATGGGTACCAGAATCGTGACGCAACTGCGGACCTATGCCATCGGAATCCGGGTCGATGACTGGATTTGGAAAAACCTGCCGGACCTGCGGGACCAGCAGAAACATTCGATTCTGTCGCAGTTGGCGGAGAACGCCCGGTCGCTGGCCCCTGAGTTCCGGCACAAATTCCCCAAGCCGCTGGTTGACGCGAACACCACGATGAACGCGGCCTATGCCGTGACCTGGGGAGAAGTGTTGCAGGAACCTCGGTTCACGATCCCGTTCAAGGCCCTCGGCTATGGCGGAAAGGCGGCGGAACTGCTGGCAATTCTGCGGGACACACCCGATGATCCGCGCGCCGACCGGAGTTTGATCGAGCGATGGGCCGCCATCGTCGGACTCGCCGGCGCATTCCATTTCGAACCCCTCCTCCTGACCTAGCAATGCCTGACACGCCCCACGAAGTCCATTTGGATCTGGCCGAGTTCGACCGCGCCCAATTGCCCGAGGGCCAGCGCGCCTTGCAGGGAGACGCCTTCCGCCAGGCGGTGCGGGAACATTTGAGTGGCGAGTTCCTCCGGGAAAGCGGTGCCGCGGAAGTGGTGGTGACGGAGGACCGCATCATCATGCGTTGGTCGGCCACCGCCAAACGCGCGTCACTCACCGCCCAGGGCATCGACTATCTCAAGCAGGGGAATTACGACAAGGGGGTTTCCACGTTGCGGGTGGCGCTGCAACGGAACCCGGCCGACGCCGACGCGTTGTTCAATCTGGCCATCGCCCTGAGCAACAAAGGCAACTTGGACGAGGCGGTGGAATTGTTGCAGCGCTTGCTGGCGGAGCAACCGGCCCACGCGGGAGCGTGGGTGGCTCTGGGGGTGGCGCAGGCGAGCCAGGGCGCCAACACGGCCGCCATCGAGTCGTTGCGGTCGGCTGTCGCACTGGATCCCCGGAACGGTTACGCACAAATGAACCTCGGCGCGATTCTCTCGCGTGCCGGACGTGCCGCCGACGGCGTGGTGCATCTTCAACAGGCCACGCAACTGCTCCCTTCCGACCCGCAGGCATGGCTCAACCTGGCCATGGGCCTGGAGGAAACCGGAAACCTTGGCGCTGCCGCCGCAGCCTACAAACAAGTGCTTGTCATCGACCCGACCGGACAACTGTCCCAACGCGCCGAGGAAGGCCGTAGCCGGATTACCGAGATCACCTTCCGCACCCGCGGTGGCGGCCTCCGCCCGGACGCCACCTTCCATTGTTTGGGTGCCTTGGAGTTGTTCCAAGGCATGCCGGAGGCGGATATCCAGCGCATCGTCGTCGAGATCGCCGTGCTCGGTTCGCGCGGACTCAAGGTCAATGATCCGGCGGAGCATTACACGCTGCGCACGCTTCCAGGGAAGTTCTCGGGTCTTCACCTTCTGTGCATCGAATATGCCGGACTCAAGGTGATCGACCCGTCCGCCGACATCGGCTTCGATCTATCCGCCGAGTACGCCGAGGCCTGCAGGCTGCATGGCAACCGCGAGTCAGGACCGGGCTGACCGGCGATGGCGACAAACCTTCACTCTTCCGATGGCGGCGCGTCGTAGGGCAGCTTGAAGTGGTGGAACACATCCCGCGTCCGGTTGTAGATGTCCATCTCCGACAGCCCGGCGCGCTCCATCATCGTGTTGAGCGGCACGAAGTTTTTCTCGATGAAGCGCAGCAGGTCGAGCGGGTCGTATTCCACTTTGGCCATGGGTTCGCCGAGGCGCTTGAAGCCGCTGATGTTGGGCAGCAGGCACAGTGTCATCATGGTCAGGGTTTCCGACTGAAGGTCGCAGAAATAGAACCAGTAGGGCCAGACGCGGTGGAAGTATTGATAGAACTTGCGCACCTCCGGGATGGCGTAGAGTTCCTGCGGGTCGTCGTCATAGCCATCGACAAGAAAGCGGAACCGGTTCATCAGCTCAGCCAGGGCCGGACCCTGCGGCAGGGAATCCCTGCCGAATTGTTTGAGGAAGTGGGCCAGCTTGCAGCGCCGGACCTGTTCCTTGCTGAAGATCACCACGATGACGTCGTTGTCCCTCATCATGGTCAGTTCATTGAATGCAGCTTACCCTTCAATGGGAGGATTTGAATTCGCTTTCAACTTATTCTTCACCTCGTAGTGCGGGTCATAGTCTGGGGAGTGCGGTCTGGATTCGGGGACATCCGGGAGCCCTCGCAGAAAGATGGCACCGGAATTATGTCCGCAGTATCCCTCAAAGATCATTTCGCTCCAATAGCGCGGCTTCGGCCCGAATTTGAGAAATTGATTGAGGCGCTGCTCCATCCCGACTTCGCCGCTGCGGATGCCGTTGCGTGCAAACAAGGCCAGCCACTCGGATTGCTCCGGGGTTTGCAGCACATAGGGGGTGCCCATGCCGACCCAGTGGGTGAAAGCGAATGGCGGCGGCACGGCACGGACCCACCACAACTCGCCCTTGCTCCCGACGTATCCGGAGCTGCCGACAAATGATAACTCTTTGTCGGTCACCAACTCGCGCAGATTGACCTTGCCGTTATTCACCCCGCAGTGCTCATAGACCCCCATTCTTGAGTCAGCCAAGGTCTTTGCCAGTGCCAGGTAATCGGCGCCGAACCCGAACAGACCTCCGATCTCGGCAAAGATGCCGGCCATGGTTTCGCCGCCTTCGCCAACCCGCAGGTCGCACTGCGTCCACATGGCAAAGTAGGATCCGGTGATCGGGCTCATTGGCGGATAGCCGGGCCTGTAGTCGTCGTCGAGCTTTTCAAGCCGTTTCCTGAAAGTCCGCAGTTCCGGCAGTTGCAGGAGCAACTCGGCGAACAGCGACACCATCTGCTGCACACTCGCGTAGAGTGCAAACTCCGGTTCCGCGCCGCCATCCACCAGAGATTCCGGCGACGACAGCCCCCCATTCTTTTCCACCTCGCGCTTGATTTGCGCCAACATCTCGAACGGCAGGATCTTCTGTGCCTTGGCGGTAATAATCTGCGCCTTGACCTTGGCGGTAAGGGAAACTTGCGGCTTGGATGACTTGCTGCTGCTGGATTTGTTTTTGGCCATGACTTGAAATTTTCTGACTGCCTTGGTGGCATTTGAGATGTGTGTGCTAGTGCCAATGCGCCGGATAGGAAACCGGGCATTAGGAGGCATCGTTACCGCTGATGACTGCCAGGCGTTAAACCACCATGTCCTTCAACCCCTTCAGAGGCCGCACCTTGACGACCGTGGTTGCCGGCTTGGCCTTGAACATCACTTCCTCCTTGGTGAAGGGGTTGATGCCCTTGCGCGCCTTGGTCGCGGGCTTGCGCACGGTGCTGATCTTGAGCAGTCCAGGCAGGACAAACTCACCGACGGCATTCTTTTTCACATGCGCCTCGATGACGTCTCCCAGGCTGTCGAGCACCGCGGCCACCTGCTTGCGGCTCAGTGCGGTGCCGGCGGCAATCGCGTCGAGGATCTGGGTCTTGGAATACTTGGATTTGATGGATGCTTGTTTGGTGGCCATGCGGGGAGGTCACAGGAACGGAGGTGGAATGTCAAGGCTATCAATCCCCCTCCAACCCCGCATCCGGGATGTGGGAGAAGGCGATGCGCATGGGTGCCTTTTCCCGACTCTCCTGCACGCTGCCGTAGTAAATCACCTTGCGACCGTAGCGGGCGCGCAGCTTGTCGAGGGCGGCATCGAGGCGCTGGTGTTTTTCGATTTCATCGTTGGCGCCGGTCGCAGCCCCGGCATGGGTTTGGGCATTGGTATTGGCATTGCCGTCATCCTGAAACAACTGCGGCGTGTAGCCACCTTGCTCACACAGCCGAGTGAGCACCACACCGACTTTCAGGATCAGGCAACCGGGTTCCGGACGCTGCTGCCACAACCGCTCCATCAGGTGCATCAAGGTGATTGTGGAATCGGTTTCCACCGTGTGTGCGTCCTCCGACCACGACGACCCCGGACGAAGCCGAGTTGAAGGGTGAGCGACCCGCATAGCAGACCTTCGGCACGCAGCCGCTCACACGCCTTGTGCAGCAGCTTGCAAAGGACCGGCCAGGCTTTGTCGGGCACCCGGCTGTCGGGCGGCAGCACGTGGCTGTGGCCGAGGGACTTGCGGGAGGTCGGCAGATCAGGAATCTCGTCGCCGCGCAGCAGGTGCCACAGACGGTCGCCGAGCACACCGCCCCACGCTATGTGCAAATCGGGCTTGGTGGCGTCACACAGGCCCTCCACGGTGCGAATGCCGACCGCGTGCAGGCGCGCCTCCATGCTGCTGCCGATGCCCGTGAAGTCGCGGAGCTTGAGCGGATGCAGGATGCCGGGCAATTGCCGGTGCTCGATAATAAAAAGGCCGTCGGGCTTGCGCATCTTGCTGGCGATCTTGGCCAGGTATTTGTTAGGCCCCGCGCCGATTGAGACTGTGATGACCGGCGACACATCACGGGCGACGGCAACCTTGATCTTTCTGCCGATGGCCTCGACGGTGGCCGGCTCGCGCAGGTTGTAGGGGAGCCAGGCCCACATTTCATCAATGCTCAGCACGGCCTCGACGTGGATGCAGTCCTCGACCGCCGCAATGACCTGGTGATGGAACCGAATGTATTCAGGGGGCTTGGCCTCCACGATCACAATGCCGGGGCACATGACGCGGGCATCGCTGATGCGGGTGCCGGTTTTCACGCCGAATGCCTTGGCCTCGTAGCTGGCGGCAATGCAGCACGAGGTTTCCGCCATCACCGGCGCCACACCCACCGGACGACCACGCAGCGCCGGATCAAGGTGCTGCTCGACCGACGCGAAGTAGGAATCGCAATCGACGAACAAGGCTGTCAGCGGACGCTCCACAAGGGGGAGTGATGCACCGGCGGGGTGCTGGGTCAAATGGAAACTCCGGGCGCGAAGGTTTGTAGTGGCACTGGATGCGCAACACGCTATTTTTTCACACATCTACGGTCTCGTTGATATCGAGGAATGCCAGGACGATTCTTGCGAATTCGATGGGCGTTTCAAGCATCAGGGGATGTGCCGCGATTTTCATGGTCATACAAACTTGATCAACTCCCGCCACGCCTCGTAAATCATGACCATTGCCAGCGTGTCGAGTTCGCAATAGCGCAGCAGAGCCTCGCAAATATCCGACCGCTCCCGGTCTCCCATCTCTTCAAACTGCATACGCGCATACGCCGTCATCGCCGCCCCCCCATCTTTCAACTCGTCATCTTTGGTTAGCCATTCGAAATCGTGTTCTGATACATCCGCAAACATCTTCGGCAACTGCTTGTAGGGATCTATCACCTGATCACCTTCCAACTTAATCCAAATCTTATCCCTGAAGTTTTTGCTCGGAATCGATCCCTTCCCGCCATAGATCGGCTGGGCGTATTTCTTCTGCAAATACTCAGACTGGTTTAGGACTGCCGGGAGCACCGCCTTGATGGAATTAGATCCGTTGGTGGCTGGCGCATAATAATAGCGTTTTACCATCTCACACAAATCCACCATGGTCCGTTTGCCGTTCCACTGCTCCACGCTGTCTTTTGGCGCCGTGGTGATGGCGCGGATGAATTGTTGCAAGGCGGCGCGGTCTTTGGGCGCGTTGGCCTCTTTCGCCAATTGCCGGTCAATCGCTGCCAGCGTCGAGTTTTCGTGCGTGGCATAGCGGAAGATTGTGCCTTCATCGCCCTCCAGTTCCTTCTTCAGAGCCCGCACAAAGTCATAGTTGGGAAAAACGCCGCGCGCGGTGTTCAAGTATTGACCTTGATGCCGGATGCCTCCGTCATTTTCCACCACGTGATGGGAGAACTGAAACGCCACCAGTTCGTAGGGCAATCGTCCCTGATTAAATGGAATGGCCACTCGCGTGGTTTCAAAATCAATGAAATGCAGCGGAAATCTCCATTTTGACATCTCACGGGTAAGCCCCTCCCGGTCAAATTCAATGGTTGTGTCCCGGGTCTGGACTTTCCTGACTTGCATCCATTGGCGCTCGCTTCGTGAGAACCCGGGCTTGTCATCTGGTTTGGGCGCGATGTCATCTTCCACGACCTTGGCCATGGCAATGCGGCGTTCCTCCATCAATGTTACCTTATTCCTATAGCTCCAGATATTAAGAACATTCGGTGTTTCAAAATCTTGATCCTTCCATTTCAGCGCCTTCTTCCAGCACTCCTTAAACCCGCTCTTTTTGCCGGCGGCTTCCTCTTCGGCCGTTGCGCGGAATTCGCAATGGGCGCAAACCGGTGTTGGCTTTGAGATGATTTTCTCATCCCTCTCATAATATTCCGCCAGCCACCTGATTCGATCCACGAATCTGGTCGGACCGACGGCCACATTGAACACCTCCTTGTCGATCAAGTCGCAAGCTGTCCCCACATCAACCTGGCAGAGGATTTTCTTCTGCAATTCGACTTGGGTCAGCTGCTCTGTCATCTCGGCGCGTTTCCTGCCTGTTTTACCCACCACAATACGAAATTTCTGATGCAGGCCTTCCGATGGGCATAGCGCGGATTTGTCAACCAGCATCAACGACGCAAAGACTTTGTGTTTAGGGAAAGCCTTGGCCGCGACATATTTCTGGAATGCCACATCCAGCAGATAGGGTTTCCATTTGGAAGCAATCCCGCCGCGTGCGCCGATGAAATCACGATCCTTACCCGCGTCGTATGACTTGGCTTTGACCTCTATGAGATCGATTCGATTGCCCTTCCTGACCAGAATATCCGCGCGAATAAAAAGATTTTTGAAGCGGACGGCCGCCTCATAGATGATCACGTCATTCTGTTTCAGCAGTTCGCTGGTTTGTGCAAGCGCCTCCTCATAATCCAGCGATTGGATGTCTTGTCCGTCAGGAAAATAAGCTTTTGCCAGTTCGCCCACCTGGAATCCTCCCTCGGCCAGAGCTTCCAGAAAAGTGTCCTCCAGATTTTCGTCGGCATAGACATCGCTCTTGCCAGTGTAGAAGAGCTTGGTTGGACATTCCATCGCCAGCTTGAACCGGGATTTGGTGAGGTATCGGGGCCGTGGATTCATGTCTTAAATGTGAAGGTGTTGGCTTGCGTGGTTGCCCCAAATCTCCGGCTAAACATTGATCTGGACGAGCGCCCAATGTGGATGTCTCCGATTCAGGCCATTCGTTTAGGGGGCATTCGGAGTCCGACCGTTTACGCTAACTCGTCCGCTCGCCTTGCACTCGCCGGGGTTTCGTCCCTCACCCCCGCTCCTGCATGCTCGCCCTGGCTAGCTAGCTCCCGCCCGGAACTGCGGCCACCCGGAAACCCACGTTGCGGTCCCGGAGGTCGGGCGCGTACCTGTGGCGGAAGGCTGAGCGGCAGTACGAGCCGACGAAGCACCATGAGCCGCCGCGGAACACGCGAGCCGAGCCCGTGTTAGGTCCGGTCGGATCGGTGACCGCACCGTTCGGGTAATCTCCAAACCAATCCGCGCACCATTCCCAGACGTTGCCATGCATGTCATACAAACCCCACGCGTTCGGCTTCTTTCCGCCAACTGGATGGGTCTTTTGGCTGCTGTTGCCATCATGCCATGCCATGTCGTCGAGATTCCCAGCATGATCCCCCGTGGTGCCAGCCCGGCAGGAGTATTCCCACTCCGCCTCCGTCGGTAAACGGAACATCTGGCCCGGCACTTTCTTCCGCAACTTCACCACAAACTCCTGACAGTCGTCCCAACTCACATTCTCGACGGGATTCTTCGCGTCCTTGAATTCACTGGGATTGCTCCCCATGATTTGCTGCCATTGCTCTTGGGTGACTTCGGTTTTGCCGAGATAATACGGCTTGGTAAGGGTGACCTGGTGGGCCCGCTCGTCCCCGCCCTTGTCCGATCCCATGGTGAACGTGCCTGGGCTGATCAACACCAAGTCCATCGTCACGCCGCCGCCGAGATCCACGACCAGTGTTTTCCCCGGCGGCACGGCGGCGACTTGCCCACGCCATCCAGCCATGCGCTCGTCCTTCGGAATCAACGCCACCAATTCGCCCAGAGCGGCTTCCGCTCTAAATGCATCTTTGGCAGCAATGGCTTTTTCCAGACAGGGGATGGTCAATGCGACTTTTGTCGCCTTCTCACGCTCAGCTTGCACCACCGCTTCAACCCTTGCTTTCTCTGCTTTGGCTTGGGCATCGAGCAAGTACAGCACCCCGACAGTGACCAGCGCAGCAAGCACGGCAATAATTGCGGTGACTTTCACTTGGCTTGAGCGCCGCGCCGCGAGTAAGGCTGCTAGCTGACCTTCCATCGAGGCCAACAGTGCGAGGCATTCCTGGCCAAGCTCGGAGCCGGGCTGGTCGATGCCCGCCTTGAGTCGGGCCATATCTTTCGTTAGACCCTTCCATCCGCCAGTCTTGAACTTCTCTTCAAGCGAGCGCTCCAGAGTCACAAGCGCGTCGTATTTGGCGAGCAGTTTGGCATTGGCCTGAACCACGGGCTTGTAGGGAACATCGGTGAATTTAGGCTCTATTGAATCCAGAACCGCAGCGGCGCTGCGGAAGTCATGGGCCGCGATGTGGGACTCTGTGGTGCGAATCTTATTCAGGTGCTCTTCGCGCAGCGCCACAAGCTCGCGGACGCGCCCGGCCATGGCCATGAGGTGTTTTTCGACGCGCCGTGCTAACTCCCCGGTGCCATGCGCGAAGCCATGAAGACCGCCGCGCACTTTGGCATCCTTGGGAAGTTTCACATCCCCGCAGCACTCCGCGCACAGCAGGAGTTCCGGATGGAGATCGGAGGTCGCGGCATTCCAGTCCAGCGGTGAGAGCCTCTGCCGCAGTGATTCCTGGATTTGCGGCAAGCTCGCCGTCGACGCCTCAAGCTCGGCCTGCGCCGCCTGCAATTCCACCAACCCCACCTTGGGAATGGATTTCAACCAACTCTTGTTCCATTCCAGAAGCTGCGTGCTGGCCTTTTCCGCCTCAGCGAAAAACCGTGCGAGCACCCCCAAGCGCTCCTCGATCACGCTGAACGGATCTTGGGGAAGGTCGCCCTTGGCGGCGTGGCCGGCGATGTAATCCGCCAGTCGCGACTTCATTTGGCGCAGCTCCTTCATGTCTGCGAGGTCGGTGAAGGCGTCCGACTGGGCGTCAAGGAGGGAAAGGTTGGCCTGCAAGGCGGCCACGGAGCGGAGGAAGTCGTCGTCCATGTGGGAGGTGGGAGAGATGGGGAGACGGGTCAGTTAGCCGGGCGGAGTTTTTCCAGGCGTTCCAAGGTGGCGAAGCTATCGGCCATGAGGTTGCGGAGTTGTTTGAGTTGTTCCGCCTGCTGCTTGCGCAGCTCACGCTCCGCTTCCTCCGCCCGCAGCCGCTGCTTCTCGATTTTGAGGCGCTGGCTTTCCATGGTTGCCCGGTCGCCCTCGATGCGGTTGCGCTTCTCCAGCGCTGCGGTTTGCGCGCGGATGGCCGACGCCTGTTCCTTTTGCTCGGCGATGAGGCGGTTGCGCTGATTGATCGCCGCCATGTTGCCCATGGCGTTCAGCATCCCGTTGTTGTCATTGAATGAATCTTGGAAATCGCTCACGGTTAGAAGTGAACCAATTCGCCCCCGCGTGTCGAGTCTGGAATTTCCAGCATGGAATTATCAGCATGGGAGTATCAAGCGGGCTGTATCCCGGGACGGCCTGGGACAATTCGTGCGCATCTTCGCCGCCACTGGCAGAGCGCATAACTGGCCGTCATCGCCTGCCTGCCAGAAGAGGTGTAGGACCGATGTGTCGGCAGGCTTCAGAATGCCCAGGATCGTCCGATGACTGTTTGTGCGGGGCGGAGCCACTCCAGATCGTCTACGCCTCTTAGTGATTCACCCACTAAGTGGCACCGACCCGCTAAGACATCGTCAGATCAGCTTGGCAGCCACGATCGTAATAATCACCGGAATCGTGATGCCCAGTCCCATGACGACAAGGCAGCCGCCGCCGGTGATCATGCGTCCGATCTTGCGCTCCCGTCCGCTTCTGGTCAGCGGGATGCCGATGGCGCGGGAAATCCGGGACTTGGCCGCGGATATACCCAGGAAGCGCTTCCACGAAAATCCACCCAGGTTCATGGCTTTGTTTCCATCTGTGGTTAGGGGTTGACGGGCACGGCTTGTGCCTCAGAGCCGTTTCTCGTCGGCGTCGATTAGATCGACAAAGGTCTTCACGTCGTCGCGCCCGGCGAGACCGGACTCCACCTTGCGCTGCTGGACGCGTTCCTGCCCGGCTGTGTCGTCGGGAGCGGGGCGGTTCAACATCGCCTCGCGGTGCGCGGCTTTCGCGGCGGGGGATGCCTCGACATTCTGCCGGACCCAGTCGCAGACCTCGCCGTCGGTGATGGAGTTTTGCACCACCTCGATCATCTGCTCGTGGGTCACGCCGGCGGCAGTCAGCCACATGCCGTCGAAGCCTTTGCCAAAGTTCGGCTGGTAATCGGGATGCAGCCTGCCGGCCAGATGCAGGCGGATCTTGTCGATGTAGCGCGGCAGATAGATCCAGCCGGCCATTGTCTCACGCGGGCTGCGGGGATAGGTCATGTTATTCATTTTTTGTGGGAGGGTTGGTGGCTCATGGCAGCTTTCATTCTGGAAACCTCATGCATGGAGCATGGCATGGAGCATGACTTGCAAACGGCCGGGTGACAAGTATGCTCTTTGGGCTCCCCCTCATGAATACGAAAACCGTCGTCATCACCGGATGCACCCGTGGACTTGGCCGTGCAATGGTCTCCGTCTTCATCGAAGCCGGGTGGCAAGTCGCCGGCTGCGGACGCGATGAGCAGCAAATTGCCATGCTCCGGCAGCAGGTCTTGCCGCCACATTTCTTTGATGTCTGCGATGTCTCGCGCGAGGCCGATGTCGCCGCCTTCTGCGCCGCCATTTTGAAAACCTTCGGCCCGCCGGATTTAGTGCTGAACAACGCAGCCACCGTCAATCCTCCAGCACCGCTGTGGGAGATCGGCACCGAGGATTTTGGCCGCGTCATCGACACCAACATCAAGGGCCCAGCCTCCATGATGCGTCACCTGCTGCCGGCGATGCTCGAACGCGGCAGCGGCGTGATCGTCAACTTCTCATCTGGTTGGGGCCGCAGCACCGCCGCCGGGGTCGCTCCCTATTGCGCCACGAAATTCGCCATCGAGGGTCTGTCAATGGCCGCAGCCCAGGACACCGGC
>CAIZNN010000202.1 GCA_903934285.1 Akkermansiaceae bacterium
CCGGTGGCGGCCCCGGTGGCGGTGGCGGTGGCGGCCCCGGTGGCGGTGGCGGTGGCGGTGGCGGTGGCCGGCGCGACGGCTCCGGCGGAGCCGCAGCCTAATCCAGCCAGGCCCAGCCAGAGCGCGATGAGGGTAATGCGAGGTGATGTCATGAATGGAAGGGAAGGGTGATGATGCGGCGGGCGGACAATCCTGGCGCACCGCCAAGCCCGCCACCCGGCGGGCCTCGGAGCGTCTTTCATCCCGCCGCCACCGCAAGCATTGAGCAACCCATGCCAAGCATCTGAAACGATAGGCGCAGTCGCTGGCCCCGGCCGCCGCGGCGGATTTGTGAGAAAGCTTGTGTCGCGCGGGCAAGTGGCTAGGCTGGGGGCCATGCCATTCGTCGATCCGGAAATCGTGCCGTTGCTGAGCTTGTTGGCGTGGCTGGCGTTTGAGCTCATCGGCTTGCTGCATGTGCTCCACGCGTTGATGCATGTGCGCACCTCGCAGGGCACCATTGCCTGGGTGGTTTCGCTGTTGACGTTTCCCTATCTGGCGATCCCGCTATACTGGGTGGTCGGGCGGAGTCGGTTTACCGGCTATGTCCACGGCCGGCGGGCCGGCGATAAGCGTTTGCGCAAGCTGGCGGAGTCGATGCACAAGCGCTTGCGGCAGTACGAAATTGCCATTCCGGATGAAGACGCCTTTGCCAGGGCCGCGATGATTTTGGGCGGGCTGCCGTTCACGCGGGGCAACGCGCTGGAGCTGCTCATTGACGGCGAGGAAATATTTGAGCGCTTGTTCCGTGAAATGCGCCAGGCCCAAGCCTATGTCTGCGTGAATTTTTTCATTGTGAAGAACGACCGGATCGGCACCCGCTTCCAAGAAGCGCTCATCGAGCGCGCGCGGGCCGGGGTGAAGGTGTGGTTTTTGTTTGATGAATTCGGCTCGCACAAGCTGCCACGCCACTATCTGCAAACCTTGCGCGATGCCGGGGTCGAGTGCCGCTCGTTCGGCACCAATCGCCATTGGTGGTCGCGCTTGCAGCTCAACTTCCGCAACCACCGCAAAATCGTGGTGATCGACGGCCACACCGCCTATCTCGGGGGGCTCAACGTGGGCGATGAATACCTCGGGCGCGACGCGAGGTTTGGTGCTTGGCGCGACACCCATCTGCAACTGAGGGGGCCGGCGGTGCAAGCGATCCAACTGGTGTTTCTCGAAGATTGGTTCTGGGCCACCGAGAGCGTGCCGGACCTGCGCTGGACCACTGCTCTGGAGGCCGCCGACCAAGTGGCGGCGGTAATTCCCACCGGTCCGGCCGATCCGGCCGATTCCTGGCAACTGGTGGTGGCCGAGGCGGCCAACTCATCGCGCCAACGGCTGTGGATCACCACGCCATATTTCGTCCCGGACGAGGGTGTTCTAACAGCATTGCAGGCGGCGGCGATCCGCGGGGTGGATGTGCGCATACTCATTCCCGAGCGGGCCGACCACCTGCTCGTTTGGCTGTCGGCGTTTTCCTATTATGAGCAATCGATTCCCTATGGCGTGAAATTATTCCGTTACCACCGGGGGTTCCTGCATCAGAAGGTGATGTTGATCGACGACCGACTGGCGGCGGTGGGCACCGCCAATCTTGACAACCGCTCGTTCCGTTTGAACTTTGAGATCACCGCGTTTTCACCGGACCCGGGCTTTGTCGCGGAAGTCGGGCGGATGCTGGAGCGGGACTTCACCCATGCGCGCGAGGCGACGGTGGAGGGTTTCACCGGGCGGTCATTTTTGTTCCGCGCCGCCTGCCGCGCCGCACGCTTGCTCGCGCCGATCCAGTGAGGTGCCGCGCGGGTGACTCGGGTTGCCCCGCGGCAGCGGGCGGTGCGGGCCCCATTGTGAGAGTCCTCATGGCTTGAGCTTGCATGCGGTCACTAACAACGAGATGGGCAGGAAGATCAGACTCACCAGGGCGGCGAAGGCTTTCATCACGGGAAGGGCCAGGCGAATGAGCGGGTTGATGAGGCGGCGCGCGCTGGCGTCGGCGGAGTAGAGCAGGGCGACAAACACGATGAACAGAATGCCGGCGAATTTGAACAAGGGCGGGATGTGCAGCACCCCGCCGGTGATGACATGATAGGACTCTTCGTAAACCAGAATGGCGCCGACCAAGCCGATGAGAATGAATGCGGTGGGCTCCAGCACCGGGTACTTCTTTAGCAACTTCATCGCATGGGGCGCGATAGCCTGCAGCGCGAGGATGGCAATCAGCACCCCGGTGTAGATCGGCCACATCACGGGCAGTTGGGTCAGCGGGTCCTTGGGCGCCAGGCCCACCGCAGCGATCACGTTGTCCACGCTCAGGCTCAGGTCCATCAGGCCGATCTGCAACAACGCGCCCAGCAGGGTGGGCGCGACGGGCTTGGCTTTGTCAGGGGCGTGGTGGCCGTGGCGGGTGAGATGGGAGCACATGAGCCAGACCAGATAGCCGGCGCCGAGCCAGCGCACCCAGGTGTTGGCGATGAGCCAGGCTGCCACCAGCAGGGCCATCACGCGGAACACATAGGCCCCCGCCAAGCCCAGCCGGATCGCCTTGCGCTGCTGATGTTCTGGCAATTCCTTGGCCAGCGCGGCGATGCCAAGCACATTGTCGACCGAGAGCAGGCCCTCGATGATGACGAGGCTGGCGATTACGGGCAGGCCGATGAGGAGGTCGTGTGCGGTGATCATGTGAGGCGGTGGCTTGTCATAAGCTGCAGACGTGGTCCGCACAGGGCTCGGTGCGGCTCTTTATATCCATGAAGCTGCGGCGTGTTCATGCTGCCCAGTGCCCCGTGGTGCGGCCGCAGGCACGGGCGCAGCGTGGGCGGGGCGGATACCCGCACCTAACGGGCGGGAGCCGGCTGGGTGGGGGTTCCGATGCGTTTGAACAAGCGGAACAAATCGCTGTCCGAGGTGAACACGAGGGTGGTGTCCTTGGCCAGGGTTTTTTGATAGGTTTCGAGGGTCTTGACGAATTGATAGAAATCCGCGGCCGACGGGCTCGAGTTATAGGCTTGGGCGTAGATGGCGGTGGCCTGGCCATCGGCCTTGCCTTTGATCTCCTGTTCCTTGCGATAGGCTTCCGACTGGATGGCAAGCAGATCGCGCTCCTTACGGCCGATGATTTTGGCGGCTTCCCCCGCGCCTTCGGAGCGGAAGCGCTCGGCGATTTGCTGGCGTTCCGATGCCATCCGGGAATAGATCTTATCGATGACGCCGGCTTTGTAGTTGATGCGTTTGAAGCGCACGTCGAGCAACTCGATGCCCCAGGGTTTGACTTTGGGTTGTGAGGTGAGGAGGATTTGTTGTTCGAGCACGCTGCGGCCGTATTGGATGGGTGGCAGCACGCCGAGATTGGAATCGGTGCCGACGAGTGCCTCATCGCGCACGGTCTTGCGGTCTTTGAGGGTGCGGATGAGTTCGATGAGGTCGTGGCCGGCGATGCTGTTGCGGGTCTCGCTGCCGATGATGTCATTGAGGCGGGACAGCGCGCTGCGTTCGTCGCGGAGTTTCTCATAGTAGGTTTGCGGGTCGGAGATGCGCCAGCGGGCGAAGTTATCCACCGAGATGTAGAGTTTGTCGCGGGTGGGCATTTCCACCGCGGGGCCGTCCCATTCGAGGATGCGTTTTTCGATGCGGTTGACTTGTTGGATGAAGGGCACCTTGAAATGCAGGCCGGCCTGATTGGTGGCGGGGTCGGCATTGACGGGAGAGCCCACGGGTTTGCCAAACTGAGTGATGAAGACCTGCTCGGTTTCGCTCACGGTGTAGGCGCTGCTGAACAGCAGGATGACTGCCGCGCCAAGGCCGAGGAGGAGGGAAGTGAATTTCATGGGTGGCAAGGGGTTAGCGGGTGGGGGCCGGGGTGGCGGTGCCGGCGGCGGGCAGATTCATGAGCGGGAGGAACTGCTTGGCGTCTTCATCGAGGATGATCTTGGCGCCGACTTTTGGCAACACCTCGTTCATGGTTTCCAGATAGAGGCGTTGTTTGGTGATGGCGGGCGCCTTGTCGTATTGGGTGAGCAGTTCCTTGAAGCGGGCCACGTCGCCCTCGGCCTCATTGATGCGCTGGACGGCGAAACCCTCCGCGGCGGAGATGCGTTGCGCGGCAAGGCCCTTGGCTTTCGGGATGATGCGGTTGTACTCGCTATTGGCCTCATTGATCATGGTTTCGCGTTCTTGTTGGGCGCGGTTGACGTCATCGAAGGAGCGCTGCACGGGGCCGGGCGGATGGACGTTGTTGAGTTGGAGTTGCTCGGCGGTGATGCCCATGTTGAAGCGCTCGAGCAAGATGGTGATCTTGCCCAGGCAATCCGCCTCGATCTCGGCGCGGCCGATGGTCAGCACCTCATCGACGGTGCGGTCGCCGATGATATCGCGCATCACGCTCTCGGTGAGATCGCGCAGGGTGGGACCGGGGTTGCGGACGTTGAAGAGATATTGTTTCGGCGAGGTGATGCTGTAGTGGAGGATCCATTCCACTTGGGCGGCATTGAGATCGCCGGTGACCATGTCGCGTTCCAAGTCCGGCACGTCGCTGGCTTGATCGACATTGGAGGGATTGGGCGAGCCAAAGCCGAACTCGAGTTTGAGCTGGCGGCGGATCGGCACGACGGTGATGGTATCGATGCCGAAGGGGAGTTTGAAGTGCAACCCCGGCTCGGCAACGTAGTGGAATTTGCCAAAGCGTTGGACCACGGCCACCGCTTCCGGGCTGATGGTGAAGTAGGCGGAAAAAAGCCCGATGAACAGCACCAGGGCCACCGGCACCAGCAGCAGCAATTGGGCGGGAAAACGCCATGTCGGGAGACCGGGTGGCATGAAATCTTGAAAACCTTTGGGCTTCATGGGATAGGTGGGGTGGGAAGGGTGGCGGCGGGGGGAGCGGTGCGGGTTCCTTTGAAAGGGCAGGCTAATACCTGCCCTGCCAATGGCAAACTATTAACGGAATTTTTCCCGCGGCAGGCGGGCCATGAGGCCGTCGCGGACCTGGTAGGGCGCGGACTCATTGGGTGGAGAATTTGGTGAGCAGGCCGCGGCGGCGGGTGTAGTTGAGGATCCAGACGAAGAAGCCGCCGGCCAGCGCGAGATAGACGAGGTTGAGGACGAAGGCCCACGCCAGCGGCACCCAGCTCATGGTGCCGGTTTGCATGACTTGGCGCATGCCCTCGAAGATATGGGTGGCGGGCAACGCCAGGGCGACGGGTTGCAGCCAGCCCGGCAGCACGCTGACCGGATAGAAGACGGCGACCACGGGTTGGATGAAAAACGGCACGGCCCAGGCCAGCGATTCGGCCGCCTGGCCCCAGCGCAAGATCAAGGCGGTGGAGATCATGCCCAGCGACCAGCCGAAGAGCATCAGATTGAGGAAAAACGGGATGAGCCACCAGCGCATGACAAACACGTTGAAGGAATACGCCAGCCAGCCGATGACCACCAGTGCCACGGCGGTCACGCAGATGCGCAGCACGCCCACCGCGAAGGTGGCGCAGAGATACTCGAGGGTGCGCACCGGGGCGACGAAGATATTGAGCAGGTTGCGCGTCCAGACGTCCTCGAGAAACGAGATGGCCACCCCTTGCTGGGCGCGGAACAGGATGTCCCACAGGATCATCGCGCCTAACAGGAATGTGATGAAGTGGGGGAAGGCGCCGCTGGTGTTCTGCTGCAAGAACATGGTTAGGAACCCCCACACCAGCAGGTCCACAATCGGCCAGAACACCATTTCCACCATGCGGACGGGGCTGCGAGTGTAGAGGAAGACATAGCGCAACAGCAGCGCGTGGACAATGCGCAGGTTCATGGGGTGGGCTCCTTGCCATTGGTGTTTTCCAGATCGCCGCTGCGGGCGATCTTGATGAACACGTTTTCGAGCGACTGCTCGGTGGAGCGCTTGACGATGTCCGCAGGTGAGCCCTCTGCGACGATGCGGCCTTTGTGGAGGAAAATCACCCGGTCGCACACTTCCTCGATGTCGATCATGTTGTGGGAGGTGTAGAGGATGCCGATGTTGCGCTCGCGTTGCAGGCGGCGCACCACTTTGCGCACCTTGTCGGCGATGTCGGGGTCGAGGCTGGCGGTGGGCTCATCGAGCATCAGCAACTCCGGATCATTGAGAAACGCCTTGCACAGGTTCACGCGGGTGCTTTCCCCCGCGGAGAGCTGGCCGGTGAGCCGGTCGCTGAGATGGCTGACTTCGAGCAGTTCTAACAACCCGGCGATCTTCTGCTTGGGCTGCGCCACGCCGTAAATGCGCGCGAAGACCAGCAGGTTTTGCCAGACCTTGAGGTTGCCCGGCAGGCTGGCGTAGGACGAGGAAAAGTTGCTGCGCCGCAGAATAGCGATGCGGTGGCTGTGCAGCGGCTGGCCAAACGCATAGAGCTGGCCCGAACTCGGCAGGGTCAGGCCCAGCAGGCAATGCATCGCGGTGGTCTTGCCGGCGCCATTGGCACCCAGCAACCCGAGGACCTCGCCGCGGCGCAGCTTGAAGCTGAAGCGGTCCAACGCCTTGACGCCATCAAACTCACGGGTGAGTTCGACGGCTTCCAGCAGGGTTTCGCGAGTGTCAGGATCGGCCATGGCAGGGACGCGGCGCGGCGCGGCGCGGTGCGGGAAGGCCAGAGTGGCGGCGGGAGCTTGGCTTTGTCAAGTGCCGGGCGGCGGCGGCGCATCTGGCGCGGAGAGACCGCTAGATGGGCGGAAAACCGGGTGCCTGCGCAGTGGCAGTCCTGTGGCTGGTCATTGGCACAAGAGTGTGCGGCAGGATGCCGCACACAGCCGGCGGGACGCCGGCGCTCCCCAGTGCGCGGGCGGGTTCGTTAGGGATGTCAACTTGGCTGGCGATATGGGACCGGACCGGCTCAGCGTTCGGTGCCATCGACGAGGGTTTTCCAAACGGAGAAATCCGGTTCGAGGATGACGAGGTCGGCGCAGTAGCCGGGCTCGAGCTTGCCCACGCCGTGGAGGCCGAGCGAGCGTGCCTGGTTCCAGGAGGTGGTCTTGACGAGTTGATGCAGCGGCAGCGGGATGAGCGTGGCGATGTTGCGCAGCCCCTCGTTGAAACGCAGGGCGGAGCCGGCCAGCGCGCCGCCCTCCTTGAGGCGGGCGGCACCGTCTTTGACCACCACGGCGAGGCCGCCAAGGGTGGTTTCGCCCGCCCCGATCCACGACGCCGCCATCGAATCGGTGATCAGCATGAGCCGCTCGATGGGCACCAGCTTGAACACCAGCTTGAGCATGTCCGGACACAGGTGAATGGTGTCGCAGATGAGTTCGAGCATCAGCGCGGCATCGGACAGGCCGGCGCCGACCACGCCGATTTCGCGGTGGTGCAAGGGCGTCATCGCATTGCCGAAATGCGTTAGATGGGTGAGGCCGGCGGCCGTGGCGGCGGCGAGCTGTGCGGCGGTGGCGGAGGTGTGGGCGGCGGAGCTGGTGATGCCGAGGGCCTTGGCGCCAGCAATCACGTCGAGCGCGCCCGCGACGTCCGGGGCAATCGACACGATGAGCACCTTGGCGACGGCATGAATGGCCGTGAGTTCCGCCAGCTTGGGCGGGCGCACAAACTGCGGGTTTTGGGCGCCGGCATTTTTCACGTTGATAAATGGCCCTTCGACGTGCAGGCCGGGAGTTTTACAGAACTCCGGGTTGGCAAAATACTTGGCGCACTCGGCGGCCACTTGTTCGAGTTTGGCCTGCGGTTGGGTCAGCGTGGTGGGCAGCCAGGTGGTGACCCCTTCCTGCAACTTGCGCCGGGCAATGTGCCGGATCGCCGCGAGCGAGCCGTCGCAAACGTCGTGATGATCGGCCCCGTGGGCGTGAATGTCGATGAAGCCGGGCATCGTGATGCGCCCCGCGGCATCAATGACCACATCGGCGGCGGGCCGCGGGTCGCCGGCTTGCAACAGCGCCGCGATCTTGCCGTCAGCCAGCAACAACGCACCGTTTTCAATTTCAAGGTCGGGCGATACAATCCGGGTGTTTTCGATGAGTGTCTTCATAAGCAAAAGCAGCAAAACCTAAGGAACGGCCGAAATATCAGGCAGCCGCCGCTGGCTGACAAGCCAGTTTTGCGGCTTTATTTGTCAATTGGAGGTGGCCGCAGGTTTCATTGCCGTTTCCGCCCGCGTTTCCGCCCGCGTTTCAGCCTGCGCTTCAGCCGTCGGCGGCGGTTTGGGTCAGCACCTTGTTGACCGCCCGGTAGGAGCGGACCAAGACATTGAATTCATCGCGCCAGGGCACAAAAACGGGCTTGGCCTCGTTATTGCGGCCGCGGGTGGCGCGGGCGAGGGTGCGGATGGTTAGAACCATTTCGCGGACCTCGGCTTGGAGCGGGCGGTCGCGCATTCCGGCATAACGTTCGAGGCGGTCGACTTCGCGCAGGCAACGCTCAAAGGCCTCGTTGAGGGGCTTGGTTTGGAGGGTTTCGACCGGATGGGTAGTGATCCAAACCATGGGCTGGATGGCGCAGCGCAGTTCGGCTGCCAGGATGTTGCGTGGCAGCAGGGAGGGCCGCTTGCCGGCCCCTTGCATCGCCAGCATGCGGGCGGAGGCATGGAACGGGGCGGTTTCGGCCAGGTCTTCGAGCCGCTGGCGGACAAACCGGTTGGCCACGTAGACAGCGACGGATTGGGCGCCGAGCTTGGAGCGGACTGCGTGGAAATTGGCGGTGACGGCGGCCAGGTCGGGGCTTGGGGTTTTGGCGGAGCGTGCGATGAGTTGCTGGAGGTTGGCGGCCAGCAGCACTTCGTAGTTGAGGAAAAAGCCGGAGTCTTCCATGGCCAGGATGGCTGGCAGGAACGGCTCGGCCTCCAGCGGCAGGACCAGGCGCCCGCCGCCACCATCGGTTAGGGCGCGGAGTTTGTCCCAAAACCGCGGCGGCAGCTTGAAGGAACCATCCGCCTGAATTTCGCCAATCACGGTGGCGTGTGGTTCGCAACCGGTGATGGCGGCGTGCATCAGCAGCGCCGCCGCGGCGGAAATGGCATTGTGGTTGCGCTCGCTCAGATAGTCCGCGTTATCGCCACACCCCAAGCTCACCGCAACGCCGGCCGGCGCCTTGCCGAGTTGTTTTTCTAACGCCTTGAGCAGGGGGTCGCGGATCGATCTCAAAGGATCTGTCATGACGCCCTTGGTGGCGTCCGCCCCAAGCACAGAAACCGAGAGGAGGACCAACTTTGCCGGCCCCTCGCTGGGCTTGGCCAGCATCCGCACCGGCACCGGGCGCAGGACAAACAATTCGGTGGCTTTGTCATAGGTCCACAGCGGGGTGGTGACTGTGGCCGTGGCCAGCAACGCGGGCTTCCTGGGTGCCGGATCGTCCACCGCAACCGGCCCCGTGGGGGACTGCGGCGGGTCATTTTTGACGACCCGCTCGACCTTATTAAACGCCTCGAGCGGCTGGACCCAACCGCCCCAGGCACCTTGCCCGCCGCTTTTCCGCAGTTCTTCGGCGCGCGGGTGTTGTGGATCGGCGATGGCCATGACGTCGCCCAGACAAGCGGCAAGCGCACGCCCCGCACTCCCCGCCGCAGCGGTCTCCAACCACTCGAGAAGTTGCCACACCTGGGCGCGGGCCGCAGCAGCCAGTGGCTGTGCGGCGGCCGTTGGTTTGGGTTCGCCCATGCTGAAGGCTTCCAAGATGGCGCGGGCTTCCACATTGACCGGCTGCAAGGCAAGTGCGAGGGCGAGCAATTGGGCGGCGGTGCGGCGCTGGAGCGGAGTTTCGCCGCCTTGGGCTTGCGCCAGCACACCGAGTTGTTGGGAAAGACCGATCATGGTATCCGCATCCAGCGGCAGCCGATCACGCCGAAACGCCACCCCTTCCTCCGCCGGCGCAACAAAGGACACTCCCGCCGCAGGACGCTCCGCCGCGGCTCCCGCCGGCATCGCCGACACCTGGCACGCCATGAGTAGCGCGACCCAAATGCCAAGCCGGGCTGGAATTTTCAGCAGATTCATCTTCCAGGCAATGGTGGAATCAATCCGCCAGGATTCAAGCCAACATTGCGGATTTTTCGATCTTGCGGCATGCTCGGGGCATGCCAAGCGCACCCCCCCAGCTCGAAACCCGCGAAGAGGTGATGTTTTTCGATACCGACTGCGGCGGTGTCGTCCACAACCTCGCCTACCTGCGCATGATCGAAACCTGCCGCACCCGCCTCGCCGCCCTCATGGGATTGGACCTCCGTGCCATGGCCGACACCCGCCAGTACCCGGTGGTCACCCGCACCGAGATCGACTACAAGCGTCCGGCCCGGCTCGGCGAGTGGCTGGTGGTCCGCGGCCGGTTGGATGCACTCGCCCGCGCCCGCTTCTGGTGTGTCTTTGAAATGATCCGCGAGGCCGATGGCCAGACCCTCGTCACCTCCCGCCAGACGCTCGCCCTGGTCAACATGCCCGAAGGCAAACCCGTCCGCCTGCCTGCCGCTTGGGCCGGACAGTGGGGCCTGTGAAGCCGCGGCCAGAGGTGGCTGCCGCGTCCTGCCGCAGGCCGTGGCTGCAGCGTCCTGCCGCGCTTGTGGTCCGCAAGGTGCCGGCCTAACCGATCCCGGGCATCTCCGGCAAGGGCCCCGCAGAAATCCGCCCTCACCCCGCCCGCCGGCAATTTTCACCCTGGCTCGTGAAGCACAGCGCCACGGCGGCGGTCACCACGGTGCCGGCCATGATCCGCCACGGGAACTCGATGATCGGGAACCAGGCCGGATTGTCGTAGAGGGGGTGGCCGGAAATCATTTGGGTCAGGTCGTTGGGCAGATTGCTCAAGATGGCCACCGCCACGATCCCGGCAGTCATGGCCATGAGATTGCCGGCTTCACTGCCGCGGTGGCGGGTGAACAAGCCGACCATGAAAATGCCTAACAACGAGCCGTAGGTGTAACCGAAACTCCCGAGAATGATCCCGATGATGCTGAGGCTGGGATGGCACGCCTTGACAAAGGCGGTGGCCAGCCCGACCAAAATCAGCACCAGGGTGAAACCGACGGTGCTGAGTTTGATGATGCGCACCCGCTGGGCGTCGTCGTTCGGCGTGCCAAACCAGCGGAAATGGAAATCGCGCGAATAACTCGTCGCCAGCGAGTTCATCGCCGTGCCGAGCGAGCCCATGGTGGTGGCCAACACCCCGGCCACCACCAGCCCGCGCAACCCGCCCGGCATCACATCGACAACGAAATACGGGAAGATCCGCGTGCTGTCGGGTTGGCCCGCCGCCATCGGCAGATAGGGGTCGGCCACCACGTGACCGTAATACACCGCCAGCAGAATTCCGATCGTTAGCACGGCGAAGGTCACCGGGATATCGGCCAAGCCCGACAAGATGGTGGCCACGGCGCTTTGGCGTTGGTTTTTGGCGGTGAGCATCCGCTGCACCATGTCCTGATCGGTGCCGTGGGTGGCGAGCGTGACAAACAACGAGCCAAACAACGCCGCCCACACGGTGAACTCGGTTTCTAACACACTCTTGAGCTTGCCCCACGGCGTGGCCGCGGCGACCTCGCCCTCCCATTGCCACAGCCGCAGATCGTTAGGTCCGGTGAGGTGGCTCTTGGCCCCGGCCCAGCCGCCGGGGATGTGGCCGAGCAAATACCACACCGAAAACCCCAGCGCCGCAAACAACACCGCAATCTGCAACACGTCGGTCCAGATCACCGCCTTGATGCCGCCGACGGCGGTGTAGGCCGCCGTCAGCAGACTGATGAGCACCAAGGCGGCGCCGGTGAACCAGAATTGCTCCCAATTACCTAACGGCTCGCCGCGGTGGGTCTGGTTCCAGATCACCACCAGTAACAGGGTGGGCACCCACAGCCGCGAGCCGCTGGCCAGCGAGCGGGTGAGCAGGAAGATGGCGCTGGCCATGCGGCGGGTGCGCGGGCCGAAGCGGATCTCGAGAAACTCGTAAATGCTCACCACGTTGTGCTTGTAATAGGCCGGGATGAACACCGCGCTGACCACCAGCCTGGCTAACAGATAGCCGAGCATGAGTTGGGCATAGGTGTAATTGCGCAGCCGGAACCCTTCGCCCGGCGAGCCGAAAAACGTGCCGGCGCTGATTTCCGAGGCCAGGATCGAGGCCAGCACCGCCCACCACGGAATCGAGCGGCCGCCCAACGCGAAATCCGCCACGCTGCGGTTGCGCCGGCTGCAATACACCCCGATCCACACGATCACTGCAAAGTACGCCCCGATGATGGCGAGGTCCAATCCGTAATCCGACATGCGCCGCACGCTAGCCCGTCCACCCGCCATGCCAAGCGCCAAATTGCCGCGCCAGCCCGCCGTGACAAACCGCCCTCGCCTCCAGCCGCGCCCCCGCCCGCGGCTGCACCGCCCAGCCGCGGAAATTGCCCGCCGCGCCAGATTTCCAATCTAACATCTCGATTTGTGCGCCGCAGTTGGCTTGGCTGGTGTTGCCGTGCCCGCCGCCACCCTGCATGCCTGCCTGCTTGCCGCGCGTCCCAAGACGCTGCCCGCCGCCATCGTGCCGGTGTGGGTCGGCTGCGTGCTGGCGTGGAAACTCAGCGGCCAATTCGATCCCTGGCTGGCCGGGGGCACCCTGGGCGGCTCGCTCGCCATCCAAATCGCCACCAACTTTTTCAATGACGCGATCGATTCGCACAAAGGGGCCGACACCGCAGGCCGGCTCGGGCCGACGCGGGTCACGGCTTCCGGCCTGATGTCGGCGCGGCTGGTACTGGGTTGGGCGCTGGCCTTTTTGTTGTTGGCATTCATTTGCGGGATCCTTCTCTACCAGGCAAGGGGCTGGCCGATCCTGGCCATCGGGGTGCCGTCGTTGTTTCTCGCCTACGGCTACACCGGAGGCCCGTTTCCACTCGCTTACCGCGGACTGGGCGAAGTGTTTGTCATTCTTTTCTTCGGCTTCATCGCCGTGGCGGGCAGCGTTTTCATCCAAACCGGGACCTGGCCGGCTGCGGCCTGGTTGTTAGGATGGCAGGTCGGCCTGCTCTCCGCGGTGCTGATTTCCATCAACAACCTGCGCGACCGGGCGGAAGACGCCACCACCGGCAAGCGCACCTTGGCCGTGCGCTGCGGCCAGCAGGCGGCCGTGGCGGTGATTGCCCTGGAACTGGTGCTTGCCGCGGCCGCCGGCGGCGCGTGGCTCGCGCTGGGCCAAGGGGCGCTGGCGGCCGCCGGCCTGCCCGTGGTCGTGCTTGGCTGGCGGATCCTCCACGGCGTGCGGACCCTGCCGCCCGGCCCCGGGTTCAACCGCTTGCTGGCGCTTGGCGGCGTCCAGCTGGTATTATTTGCCGCGGTGTTTCACTTGGCAGCGGGTTGGCGCTGGCCGTGAACCAACTGGTGGCGATTTTCCCCTTGCGCCGCAGGCAGGATGGGGGCAAATTCAGGCGCTGAGAACCATCAACCTGACCTCCATGAAATACTCGCTTGCCATCCTCGCCCTCGCGGCGGCCTTCGCCCTGCCTTCCTGCTCCAACCAGGGGCCTAACACAAATACCGGCATGGCCACCGGTGCCCTGCTCGGTGCGGGAACGGGTGCCATCATCGGCCATCAATCCGGCCACACGGGTGAGGGCGCACTCATCGGCGGTGCCGGCGGCGCGCTCATTGGCGGGGCTTACGGCAAATCCAAGGACCAACGCGAAGGCTATTGAGCGCCGGGCGTCACGCGCCCGCCAGCACCCGCGCAAACACCAGCGAATCACGCCCGCTGGCCTCAAATTGCCGGCGCCGCGCCACGGGCAGATCCGCCACCGTGGCCGGCGTGTAGCCGAGCCGCTTGTTGAAGAAATCCGCCGCGCGGTTGGTCAGGGCGAACACCCGCGTGATCCCCTGCTCGCGCGCCATGGCTTCGGCGTGCTGCACCAACTCGATGCCATAGCCCCGGCCCTCGTGCGATTGTTTCACATGCAGGCAGGCGACCTCGGCACAGCCTTCGGCGGGATATTGGTGCAAGGCGACACATCCGACCACGTTGTCGTCTATCGCCATGACCCGGAAATCGCCGAGGCGGGACTGGATGTCCTCATAGGTGCGCGCCACCAGCTTGGTGCGGCGCACCGCGCGCCCGATCATTCCTAACAACTCCGGGATGTCCTCCTCGCGCAATGCGCGGATCACCCGGTAGCTGTCGCCATGGATCATGGTGCCCACGCCTTCGTTGAAGAACAACTCATCCACCAGCACCCCGTGGCGCCGGCCATTGAGGACATGCACGCGCGGCACGCCGCGCTGGCAGGCGGCGGCGGCGGCCCGCAACAACGCCGCCCCGGCACCACTCGTGCGACTGGCCAGTTCCCCGGCGTCGGCCGCGCGGATGGCATGGACCGGGGCGCCATCGATTAAAATCGCTTCTTCCAGCAAGGCGATGATTTTGGCGACGCCGATGCCGTTGGCGAAATCGACGACGGGCCGATCCAAGGGGCCGGTGGCGGTGGCATCGATGATGGCGGACTGGCCGCGGCCGAGGATTTCCATCACCTCGCGCACCGCCTCGGGATCGGTGATGGGCCGGGTCACCCGCGCGGCCATGATCTCGCATTCCAGGGTCCAATCGTAGAGGTCCTTGAGATCGCCGCCGAGCACCCCGAGCACCAGTTTGACTCCGAGGTCTTCGAGCACGGCCAGATCCAGCAAGGTTTCCGCAATGGCGGGCTCCGGCAACAACCCCGCCTCAATCAACACGAAAAACACCTTCCCGCGAAATTGCGGAATGTATCGCAGAACCTCTCGTACGTCGCTTTGCTGCGCCACGCCGCGACCTTACCAATCTGTGCCGCCACCGCAAGGATGGCATGCGGAATTCCCCATTTATCCTGTAACTTTTCCTCCCCTCGCGGCTCAATGGTGGCAACACCGCGATATGAAATGCACCGACATGCTGGCAATGCTCAATGATTTCGTGGACGGCACGATCGACCCGTCCATCTGCGCGGAATTCGAGCGCCACCTCGCCGGGTGCAATCCGTGCCAGGTGGTGGTGGACAACATCCGCCAAACCATCACCCTCTACCAGAATGGCCAACCGTATGAACTGCCCGCACAATTCCGCCAACAATTGCACACCGCGTTGCGCGCCCGCTGGAAGGAAACCCATCGCACTGCCGACACCAATCCATGAACCGCTCCCGACCTGAAAAACCAGCCATGAATCCCATGCACTCGTTTCCCGGCATCCTGCTGGCAGCCCTGCTGGTCGGCGCCTGCCACCGGCACGATGCCGCCGCGCCGCCCGCCGCCACCCCGCCTGCCGTGGCGGTGCAGCTCACCGCCGCGAGCTTGCAATCCTATCAGGCCACCGAGGACGTCGTCGGCACCGTGCGCTCGAAACAACGCGCCGTGATCGAGGCCAAGGTCAGCGGCCGCCTCCTCCAATACCTCGTCGCCCCGGGCCAGCCGGTCCAATCCGGCGAGTTGCTGGCCGAGTTGGACGTGCAGGAGAGCCGCGCCAGGCGCGAGCAAGCCAAGGCCGTGTTGGACCAGGCGCAGCGCGATCTGGCGCGCCAGCAGCAACTCATTCTCACCAACGCCACCAGCAAGCAGGAATTCGAGGCTGCCGCCGCCCGCGCCAAGGTGGCCGCCGCCGGGCTCAGCGAGGCGGACACCATGTTGGGCTATGCCAGAGTCACCGCGCCGTTTGATGGGGTCATCACCCGCAAGCTCGCCGATGTGGGCGATCTGGCGATGCCCGGCAAACCGCTGATGGAACTGGAGGCCCCGCGCGTGCTGCGCTTTGAAACCGACCTGCCGGAAAGCCTGCTGGACCGCATCAAGCTCGGCGACACCCTCGCCGTGACCGTCCCCGCGTTGCCAGCACCGGTGCCTGCCACAGTCTCGGAAATCTCCCCGGTGGCCGATGCGGTGAGCCGCACGTTCCTGGTCAAGCTCGACTTGCCGGCCGCCGCCGGCCTGCGCCCCGGCCAGTTCGGCCGCGTCGCGGTGCCAGTCGCGGCAACCGAGTTGTTGTTAGTGCCGCGCCAGGCGCTGCTCAAACGCGGCCAGATGGAGGCGGTCTTTGTCGTCAGGGACCACCGCGCCTCGCTGCGCCTGGTCAAAACCGGCAAGGTGCTCGCTGACAAACTCGAGATTCTCTCCGGGCTCGAACCGGGCGATGCGATCGTGACCAGCGAGGCGTCGCAGCTCACCGATGGCCAACCCGTGACGCCACAGCCATGAGCGACTCCCCATCCAAACGTCCGGCACTGGGCATCGCGGGCCGCATCGCGGCGGCTTTCATCGACTCCAAGCTCACCCCGCTCATCATCATCGCCGCCGTGTTGTTAGGAGCGGCGGCCATTTTCCTGTTGCCGCGCGAGGAAGAGCCGCAGATCAAGGTGCCGATGGTCGATGTGATGGTCGCCATGCCCGGCTCGAGTGCCAAGGAGGTCGAGGAGCGCGCGACCCGGCCGATGGAAAAATTGTTATGGGAGCTGCCCGGGGTGGAATACATATACTCGACATCCCGCGACAGCGAGAGCCTGTTGATAGTGCGCTTCAAGGTGGGTGAGGACCCGCAGGCCAGCCTGGTGAAACTCACCGAGAAGCTGCGCTCGAATTTCGACCGCATTCCGCCCGGGGTGGGTGCGCCGCTGGTCAAACCCAAGAGCATTGATGACGTGCCGATCCTCGGCCTGACCTTCCACAGCGCCCGCTATGATCATCTCACCTTGCGGCGGCTCGCCGCGCAGGTGGAGGAAGCCGTCAAGCAAGTGCCGCTGGTGGCCGAGACCACCCTCATCGGCGGCGCGCGCAAGACGGTGCGCGTGATCCTCGATCCTGTTAGGCTGGCCTCGCGCAGTCTCAGCCCGGCGGGCATCATCCCGATGCTGCAACAAGCCAACCGGCAATTTCGCGCCGGCGGGCTGACCACCGCCAACCGCGAGGTGCTGGTGGAAACCGGCGCCTTTCTCAAGTCCACCGCGGAGGTGGGCAATGTGGTTGTCGGCGTGTTTGGCGCGCGGCCGGTCTATCTGCGGGAGGTGGCGGACGTTGTGGACGGCAGCGAGGAACCCAGCCAATATGTGTTATTTGGCGCGGCATCCCAAAAGGGAGACGGGCCGCCCGCCCGTCTGCTTTCCCAGACTGAAGAACCCGCCGTCACCCTCAGCATTGCCAAGCGCCCCGGTGCCAACGCCATTGGCGTGGCCGACGAGGTGCTGCGCAAAGTCGAGTTGCTCAAGGGCACGCTCATTCCGGCCGAGGTGACGGTGGACGTCACCCGCAACTATGGCGAGACGGCGGCGGAGAAATCCAACGAATTGTTATTGCACATGGGCATAGCCATTTTCAGTGTCGCGCTGCTCATCTGGCTGACGCTGGGCTGGCGCGAGTCGGGGATTGTGGCGGTGGCCATTCCGGCCACCCTTGCGCTGACCTTGCTGGTGTTTTACCTCCATGGTTTCACGCTCAACCGGATCACCCTGTTTGCGTTGATTTTCAGCATCGGCATTCTCGTCGATGACGCCATCGTGGTCGTCGAGAACATCGTCCGCCATTTCCATTTGCCAGCCAACCAAGGCCGCGACTGGTCCGCCATCGCGGTGGAGGCGGTCAATGAGGTGGGCAATCCCACCATCCTCGCCACCTTTGCGGTGATAGCCGCGGTGTTGCCGATGGCGTTTGTCGGCGGCTTGATGGGTCCCTACATGCGGCCGATCCCGATCGGGGCCAGCGCGGCGATGTTCTGGTCGTTGCTCATCGCCTTCATCGTCACCCCGTGGGCGTCGATCCGGATCCTGCGCTGGGGCAGGAAATACGGGGAGCGCGGGGAGCGCGGGGAGCGCCGGCGTCCCGCCGGCAGTGTTCGGCATCCTGCCGAACACTCTTCATCTTCATCTTCATCTTCATCTCCCCCCTCTTCCTCTCCCACTGAAGCATCTTCCACCTCTGCGGCACCTGTCTCGGCCCATCCCGAGGATTTCTTCACCAAACTCTATCGCCGCGCGATGGGGCCGCTGATTCATCACCGCGGCTGGCAGTGGGCGTTTCTGGCAGGGATCACCTGCTTGTTGTTAGCATCGTTCGCCACCGTCGGCCTCGGCTGGGTCAAGGTGAAAATGCTGCCGTTTGATAACAAGAGTGAATTCCAAGTGATCCTCAACATGCCGGAGGGCGCCTCGCTGGAACAAACCACCGCAGTGGCCCGCGAAATGGCCGCCGCCATCCGCGACGAACCGGAAGTGACCAACTGGCAGATCTATGCCGGGGTCGCCTCGCCGTTTAATTTCAGCGGGCTGGTGCGCCATTACTTCATGCGCCGCGGCGCCAACGTCGCCGACATCCAAGTCAACCTGGTGCCCAAGCATGCGCGCAAGGCGCAAAGCCACGACATCGCCAAGCGGGTGCGGCCGCGGCTGGCGGCCATTGCCGCGCGCTATGAGGCGCGCATTGCGGTGGCCGAGGTGCCGCCGGGCCCGCCGGTGCTCCAAACCTTGGTGGCCGAAATCTATGGACCCGATGAAAAATCCCGCTTGCAGCTCGCCGACAAAGTGAAAGCCATCTTCAAGCAAACCCCCGGCGTGGTGGATGTGGATTGGTACCATGAGGCCGACCAACAAAAGGACCGCTTCGTCATCGACAAGGAAAAGGCCGCGCTCCACGGCATCAGCGCCGCCACCATCTCACAGACACTCAAAATCGCCGTCGCCGGCGAAACGGTCGATCTGCTCCATCAGCCGGCCGAAAAGGAGGACGTCGAGATCCGCCTCGAGATCCCGCGCTCGTCGAAAACCACCACCGACGAATTGTTAGCCCTGCGCGTGCGCTCCGGCGATGCCAACGCCCTGCCCGAACCCGGCGCGGCCGCCGCCCCGTTGGTGCCGTTGCGCGAACTCGTCACCATCGAGCGCGGCACCGTCGAGAAAAGCCTCTATCACAAAAACCTGATGCCCGTGACTTATGTCATCGGCGACGTCGCCGGGGTGGTGGAAAGCCCGGTGTATGCGATCCTCAAGATGAACGAGGCATTGAGAAAGCTCGACACCCGCGAGTTTGGCGGCAGCGGTGCCACGCTGCAGATCCACAATGCGAGCATGCCCTTCAGCGATGCGCAACCATCGCTGAAGTGGGATGGCGAGTGGCACATCACCATTGAGGTGTTCCGCGACCTCGGCTCCGCCTTTGCCGCTTGTTTGATTTTGATCTATGTGTTGATGGTCGGCTGGTTCCGCAGCTTCATCACCCCGGCCATTGTCATGATCGCCATCCCCTTCTCACTCGTCGGCATCCTGCCCGCCCACGGCCTGATGGGCGCCTTCTTCAGCGCCACCAGCATGATCGGCTTCATGGCCGGGGGCGGCATCGTGGTTAGAAACTCAATCATCCTGGTGGATTTCATCGAGCTGCGCCTGCGCGAAGGCATGGCCTTGAGTGAGGCGGTCATCGATGCCGGCGCCGTGCGTTTCCGCCCGATGTTGCTCACCGCCATGGCCGTCATCGTCGGGGCGGCCGTCATCCTCGCCGACCCGATTTTCCAAGGCCTGGCCATCGCGCTGATGGCCGGGGAGGTCGCCAGCCTCTTCATCAGCCGCATGGCCGTGCCGGTGTTATACTATAGGTTCAATCACCGCCGGCATGGCTGACGCGCCCGGCGGCAGCACGGCGTCTGGTCATCTTCCGGAGCGAGGTGGTCTCGCCAGCATGGAACGACACTTGCCAAGTGTCGCGACTTCAAGACAAGTTGCTCCAGCCCACTCGCGAGCCGCGGCGGATATTGCGCAAGGCGAGTTGGGCGCGCACGCGCACGAGCACCTCGAATTGGCGGAACGGCTTCACGATGTAATCCGCTCCGCCCCGTTCGAATCCCGCGGCGATGTCCGCCGTTGCCGAGAGCGCGCTGATGAAAAGGATGGGAATGGCGCGCAGCGCCGCGTCTGCCTTGAACTGCCGGCAAACCTCCAAGCCGTCCATGCCCGGCATCCGGATATCCAACAACACCAAATCCGGGGGGGTCTCGCGCGCCGACGCGAGTGCCATCTCGCCGCTCCGAAACGCCCACACAATCCAATTTTTTTCGCGCAGCATCAGTTCGAGAACGTTCAAGTTCTCCACCTCGTCGTCAATAATCATGATGTTGACCGGATCGGAAGGGGTATTCATGCGCTGCGTTGTGAAGTATGGATTGTCATGAGATGCTTGCCGGGTGTGCCGCGAGGATCCACGGCCATGCGCCCGATTCATTGCTGCCAGGAAATTGCTTCTTGGGGGCACCCCGGTGCAACAACCGGTGGCCGGACCGGAGGGCGGGAACATGCCGGTTGCGTGGACACAAGGGGGCTTGAGCGGCGGGAAAGCCGCAGCACAGGCGCCGACCAAGCCGATGGTCAGGCGGAAACATGCCGGGAAATGGAGGGTTTTCTCAGACTCATGGCAAGCAACTTCAGGCGCAAAATAGCTATCGAGTCGGCCTTGCCAAGAATTATTGTCGATAAGATCTCTTTACCGGGTGTCGGGTCATTGGCTTCTCCGGCACACGGGACTTTGGCAAGTCCCGTTCCCATGCATTTGGCCAAACGTGAAATTCGTTTTACAACGCATCGTCCAATTGGAAAATCCGCCCGCATGATGATCCGTCATTTGACATGATCCCCTCCCCCGGCGATCATCCCGATCCCCTTCACCACCATGCGTCTGCTGCTCATCGAAGATAATGCCCCGTTGCGGGCGGCCATCGGCCAATACCTGCGTGAAGCCGATTTCATCGTCGATAGCGCCACGACCGGCGAGGAAGGCCTCTGGGCCGCCACCGAAACGCCCTACGACGCCATTCTCCTCGATCTGACGTTGCCGAAAATCGATGGCATGGAGATTTTGCGCCGCCTGCGGGCAAAAATGAACCCGGTCCATATCCTCGTCATCAGCGCCCGCGACGGCTTGGAAGACCGCCTGGAGGCGTTGAACGCAGGTGCCGATGACTATCTGGTCAAGCCGTTTGCGCTGTCCGAAGCCCTCGCCCGCATCCGCGCCTTGCTGCGCCGCAGTTATGTCAGGAAATCCCCGCTCATGCAGGTGGCCGACTTGCAACTCGATCCCATCCGCCGCCGCGTGCAGCGCGCAGACCGCACCATCGAACTCACCGCCCTCGAATACCGCCTGCTGGAATACCTGTTGTATCGCGCCGGCGAGGTGGTGTCCCGCACCGATATCTGGGAGCGGGTTTTCGAGGATGGCAGCGGCGGCACCAGTAACTCCGTGGATGTGTACATCGGCTATCTGCGAAAAAAACTCAATGCCGAAGGCGAGCCCGACCTGATCCAAACGCGGCGCGGCCAGGGCTACATGCTGGAGGCGCCGCCACCATGAGACCCCCGTCGATCCGGCGTGCCCTGCTGTTCCGCTGCGGCATCGGCGTGGGCGTGCTGCTGTGCTTCCTGTCGGCCTCTATCTATCTGCTAGTACGGCAGAGTTCGTACCGCGAGGCGGACCGGTCGATCACCCAGACCGCCGCGTTGCTGGCCAACCAGGTGGAATTGGGCCACGGCGGGGTGACCTTTGAGTGGCAGGAGGGACTGGGCACCAACGAGGCGCTGATTCTCGAGGGCCTGTTCCAATTCTGGGACGAGCGCACGGGGCACACCACGCGTTCGCCGGCGCTTCAGGCGCATGATCTCCCGCGCTTCCACGGTGCGCAGGGCAGCCCGCTGGTCAAATCCATCGTGCTGCCCAACGGGGATCGTGGTCGCGCGGTGGGCCTCCAAGTCCTGCCGTTTGTGTTGCCCGAGGAAAGCGAGAGGATGCGCAGCCGCGGCGAGCTGATCGATCCCAAATCGCTGCCCCACACCTTGGTGGTGGCCGGCAGCATCGAGCCGGAACACCACACGCTGGCCCGGCTGCGCTATGCCCTCGCCAGCGGCGTGTTGCTCGCCCTCGCCCTTGGGTTCACCCTCATCGACCACGTCATCCGGATTTCACTGCGGCCCATCGACAAGCTCGCCCGCGAAATGCACGAACGCGCCGAACATCAATTGGATTGCTCGCTGTCCTTGCCGCGCGAGATGCCCGCGGAACTCACCGGCCTGGCACAGAACTTCGACTCCCTGCTGGCCCGCGTCGCCATCACCCGCCACCGCGAGCGGGACTTCATCCGGCATGCGGCGCACGAACTCCGCACCCCCATCGCCGGCCTCCGCGCCACCATCGAACTCGCGCTCTCGCAAGCACGCGATGCCACATCCTATGCCGGCTATCTAACGACTTGCCGGGCCGCGGCCGACGAGCTGGGCGGACTGGTGACACGTCTCTCGGCGCTGGCCCGCATCGGAACCTCCGCCGCCGCTCCGGAGGTTCTTGAAGTCCTCGATCCACACCTGCTCGTTACTGAGTGCCTGTCGCCCTTTCTGTCCACCATCGAGCTGCGCCACATTCACGCCGTCATCGAACCCGCCGCGCCTGACCTCAGATTCATCGGGGAGCGCACGCTGAGCCGGATCATTCTCAACAACCTGCTGGATAACGCCGCATGCTATACCCCGGACAACGCCGTCATCAGGATCCGTTGCGAGCGTGCAGGCAGCCAGGTGCAAATCATCGTGTCCAATCCCGCCGCCGATCTAACGGAAGATCCCGCGCGCCTGTTCGAGCCCCTGTTCCGCCGCGATAGTCCACTCCACGATACCGGAACCCACCTTGGCATCGGCCTGACCCTCAGCCTGGATGCCGCCAGCGCCATGGGCGGCACCTTGCATGCCTGCAAGACGGCTGCCGGCTGGATCGAGTTTATTTTCGGCTTGCCGGGCGCCACGGCGTGATCTCCACGGCGGGTCTCGGCGCAGGGTGGCGGCCGGAGAGCTGCCGCCGGACGGTTAGAAAAAATCGCCGCTCCTCTCACCGGATTCTCATGTTCGGTCTGCTAATGGATGTTCCGCAAGCAGCGCCCGCCTGCCGGATTGGCCGGGGGGAGGGGCGATTCCAGCCTAACCGAATTCCCGCACTCCATTCCAGCCCATGCGTCGTTTCTTCCGTTCCATTCCCGCACGCTTCGCGCTCATCGCGTATTCCTTGTTCTTCGGGGTTTCCCTGCTGTCGCGACTGATGCTATCGGTCGCCGCGCGGCATGAGATCACATGGGACACATCGCTCCCCGGCAGCTTCGCCACCGGGGTCTGGTTTGATGCCGCAGCCGCGGTTTTCGCGGCGCTGCCATGGCTGCTGTTCGGTGCGCTCATCCCGGCCCGGTTTTTAAAATCCACCATAGGCACTTGGTTGGTGGCGGGCCTGATGACTCTCTTCACCGGCATTCTGATCTTCATCACCACTGCGGAGTGGTTCTTCTGGGACGAATTCCACGCGCGCTTCAATTTCATTGCCGTGGACTATCTCATTTGGACCCAGGAAGTCTTGAGCAACATCAGCGAGTCTTACCCCATCGTGTCCATTTGCGTCGGCATTGCTGTGTTGGCGCTCGTCGCGGGTGGCTGGATGATCCGCAAGGGGGTGTTCTCATGGGTGGCAAGTGGCACCACCACCTGGCGGGACCGATGTGCCTGGCCGGTCGCGGGCCTCGCCCTCGCCGCGCTCGCCGTGGCGGCGGTGAGCCAAGCGTCGATGCCCGGCTTCGCCAATCAATATCATGGCGAGTTGGCGAAAAACGGCTGCTGGTCGTTCTTCGCCGCTTACAAGCAAATGGAACTCGACTACGAAAAGTGGTACGTGGTGCTGCCCCGGGACCAGGCGCTCGGCAAGGCCAAACAATTGCTCGTCACCACGGATGCACCGGCCAGTTCGCCGGCGGCCGATGACCTCCACCGCAGCATCAGCGGTCGCGGCCCCGAACACCGCTGGAATGTCATTCTGGTGTGCATGGAGAGCATGAGCGGCGACTTCATGAGCTACCTGGGAAACCGGGGCGGCCTCACCCCGAATCTCGATCGCCTCGCCAAGGAATCCGTCTTCTTCGAAAACCTCTATGCCACCGGCACCCGCACCGTGCGCGGGATGGAGGCCCTCACCCTCAACCTCCCGCCCACCCCGGGCCAAGCAATCATCTACCGCCCCCAAGGCACCGGCCTGACCACCACCTTCAGCCCGTTTCTTGACCGCGGCTACGATTGCGCGTTTTTCTATGGCGGCGATGGGCGCTTCGATTTCATGAACCGCTATTTCTCCACCGCCGGGTGCCGCATCATGGACGTGGGCGCGTGGACCGCCCAGGACGTCACCTGCAAAACCGCTTGGGGCGCGTGCGATGAGGACTTGTTCCGCAAAGCCCTCGCCGAAGCCGATGCCGACCACGCCGCAGGCAAGCCGTTCGAGTTTTTCTGCATGACCACCAGCAACCACCGGCCCTACGATTTCCCGGCGGGCCGCATCGACCTGCCACCCCACAGCGGGCGCAACGCGGCGGTGAAGTATGCCGATTGGGCGGTTGGCAACCTCATCGCTGAGGCCCGCCAGCGCCCGTGGTTCAAGGACACCTTGTTCGTCATTTGCGCCGACCATTGTGCCAGCAGCGCCGGCAAATCCGAACTCGACATCACCAAGTACCACATTCCGGCCCTGATCTACAACCCCGCGCTGGTGCCCGCGCAAACCGTTGCCGCCTTGTCCAGCCAGATCGATGTGATGCCCACGCTGTTCGGACTGCTGAACTGGAGTTATACCACCCTGGGCTTTGGCCATGACCTGCTGGCACCTTCCGCCGCCGGCCGCCCCGGCCGCGCATTCGTCTCCAACTATCAGAAAATCGCCCTGTTGCAAAATGCCGGCATCACCATTCTCAAACCCAACCGCATCACCTCCTCCCATGCCTGCGATCTGACCACTGGAGATTTCCGCCCGCTCGACCCCGCCACCGCCGCCACCCTGGTGGGTGAAGCCACGGCTTTCTATCAGAGTGCTGCCTGGTTGTTCACCAGCGGCCGGCTCAAGAAATCTCCCGGCGGGCCCACGCCGGCGGGGGCCGCGCCCGACGCGGCCGACCCCTCCGGCTTCGCCAGCTCCCCACTCAACCGCCCCCAGGCCCCGCCAGCCCCCTGATCATGCACTCGCCCCGCCTCAGCGAACAAGGCTTCGTCAATCTCCATCGCAAGCTGATTTTCCGCCTCCTCGCGATCGTCCTAACAGCCTATCTGTTTTATGCGCCGAACCTGTGGCCCCTCGCCGCATCCGCGGTTTTGTGCGCCCAGGTTGCGGGGATGCTGCTGATCTTTGCCGGGATCATCGGCCGGATTCTGGCGACGCTCTCGATTGGCGGGCACAAGGACCAGGTCATTGTGAGGACCGAACTCTACTCCGTCTGCCGCAACCCGCTGTACTTCGCCTCTTTCCTCATGGCTGGCGGTCTCGGCCTGCTATCCGGCAGGGCCGATTTCACCATCCTGCTGATCGCCGCCTTCCTGGCGATTTTCTATCCGATGATGCGCAACGAGGCAAGTTACCTCAGGGCGCGCTTCGTTGAATTTGCGGAATATGAGAATGCGGTGCCGCTGTTCATTCCGGATTTCAGGCTGTGGCAGGAACGCGCCACTTACCCGATCAACTTCCGCCTGGTGAAACGCACGCTGCTGGATGCCTCGCTCATCCTCATCGCCATTCCCGTGATGATTCTGCTGCGCTGGATTGCATGACGGTGGGCCTGGCGCATGGCCGGCGCGGCGCCGGAGTGCGCGCCGCCACGCAACAACACTTGTGAAGTGGCGGGGCGTTGCCACGCCGGCACACGGGACTTGGGCAAGTCCCGTTCCCCGCCGCGGCCTCGCCGGCACGCTGGTTGCCGGAGGGCGAGCAATTAGAGCGCGGCGAGCGTCCGGCGGAACGCCTCCGAGAGTGTGACGTGGTCACGGGTCGCGAGTTTCTTGAGTTGCTCGCGCGTCTCGGCAGGAACCAGCAGATTGAGGCGGACATGGCCGCTGGGTTTGCGGCCCGCACCAAGGCGTTTGCCTCCACGCATTGGCTTGACCACGACCTTGCCGTGTTTTTCCGTACGCTCGTAGAGGGTGCCGACGGCTGCGGGCGCAGGAATGCCAAGCAGGCGTTGGGCTTTCCCAGCGAGCGGTTTGGCGGCAGGATCGAAATGCCAGCCTTCACTGCGGGGTTCTTCTTTGTATTCAAGGGTTGGTTTTTTCATAAGCTTGTTGCTGTTTTCTCCAATAACCCGCGCCGATGACGCGGATGTTGCCACCGCGCAGGGTGAACCTCACGGTCAGAATGCCCCGGCCATCGGCACCCACGCAGTAGAACCTGGACTCTGCGCCGGAGTGCGAGGCATCCGGCAGAATCAGACGGCGCGGATCGTCAAAGGCCGCTGGAACCTAGGAAAAATCAACGCCGTGCTTATGCACGTTCGCCGATTCTTTCGCCGCATCCCACTCGAAGGCCACGCACACAAACTCAACCGCGGCTATTTGATTGTCAATACCTAAAATCAACAACCCCGTTGCCCCCACTCGCCACCCCTCCCTTGGCGACAGCACCCCTGCGGTGTATGGCATGACATGTTCCGCGTGGAGCTTACCTTCTGCGGCGGTCTGCCGCGTTTTCTGCGGCGGTGCTTGCTCACGCGGGACCGGCGCTTGCTGATGCATGCCATCGTGCAGCACGGCTATTGCCCGCGAGCGGACGACCCGGAGCAACAGGCGCGCGAGGTCTTGCGGCGGTATTGATTGTTAGACAGGCCACCACGGCTGTCGCCATGGAGTCGCTGTTTGCATTGCAACGGCGGGCTGCGGCAGGTGCCCAAGCAGGAGGTGGCCACCGCGCTCGCCGGAGAACCGCGCACGCTGCGCTATTATGACGAGTTCCGCCGCTGCGCCAGCTGCGGGCGCAGCTATTGGCACGGTTCGCATGCCGCAAAGCTCAGTGCCCGCCTGGCGCGGCTTCAGCCCCCATGTCTAACGCTATCCCCTGGCCGCGGCGAAGCGCGCGGAGACGGCGGGCCAATTGACGATGTTCCACCAGGCGGCGATGTAGTCGGGCCGGCGGTTCTGATAGTGGAGGTAATAGGCGTGCTCCCAGACGTCGAGGCCGAGCAGCGGGGTGCCGAGATCGGCGGCCGGGACGATCCCTTGCATCAACGGGTTGTCCTGGTTGGGGGTGCTGGTGATCTTGAGCTTGCCCTCTTGCGCGATGAGCCATGCCCAACCGGAGCCGAAACGTTTGGTGGCGGCTTCACCAAAGGCTTTCTTGAACCCCTCCACCGATTCGAAAGAACCCTCGATCGCGGCTGCCAGTGCCGCCGACGGCTGGCCGGATTCGGCGGGGGGAGTTAGGGTCTGCCAGAAAAAGTCGTGGTTCCAGTGGCCGCCGCCGTGGTTGCGCAAGGTCGTGCGCAGCGTTTCATCGGGCACGGCAGGGAGCGTGGCGAGGAGTTTGTCGAGTGGCCGTGTCGCCAACTCCGGTGCGCTGGCCAGCGCGGTGTTGAGGTTGGTGATATAGGCGGCGTGATGTTTGCCGTGATGAACCGCCATCGTGGCCTGGTCGATGTGCGGCTCCAAGGCTGCCAACCCATACGGCAGCGCGGGCAGCGTGTAGGGCGCGCCGACCGGGGCGGCGGCGGCGGCGGCGGCGCGTGCCGCATTGGGCAGCAGGGCCGCGGCGGCGGCCAGAGTGCCGAGTTGGACGAAGTGGCGGCGGTCGACGGGGGATGATGGTGTCATAGCATGGACCTGTAACGCCGGATGGAGGGAAAATCAATTGCAGGTTCCGCTAGCCATGCGCTGCAGAGTGTTCGGCAGGATGCCGAACACAGCCGGCGGGACGCCGGCGCTCCCCGGCGCTCCCCGGCACCGGTCCCCCAGTTAGAGCAGCAGGAAATTTTCCAACAAGCGTTTGCCGTCCTGGGTGAGGATCGACTCGGGATGGAACTGCACGCCATGGACGGGGTACTGTTTATGGCACAGGCCCATGATTTCGCCCTCCGCAGTCCAGGCGGTGATTTCGAGGCACGCGGGCAGCGATGCGCGTTTGACGATGAGGGAATGATAGCGGGTGGCCTCAAACGGGTTGGGCATCCCGCCAAACACACTCCGGCCCGCGTGATGAATCGGCGAGGTCTTGCCATGCATCAAACGATCCGCCCGCACCACCTCGCCACCATATACCTGGCCGATCGATTGATGGCCCAGACAGACCCCGAGAATCGGCGTGGTGGCACCCAACTCGCGGATCACTTCACAGGAAATCCCCGCCTCATGCGGCGTGCACGGACCCGGCGAAATGCAGATGCGCGCCGGCTTGAGCGCCTTGACCTCCGCCACCGTGAGCACGTCATTGCGGAAGATTTTCATCTCCTGGCCCAACTCGCCAAAGTATTGCACCAGGTTGTAGGTGAACGAATCGTAGTTGTCGATGATGAGGAGCATGGGGAGATTCAGTTATCAGGCAAGTGACAGAAGACCGCTGCGCTGCAAGACAGAAGACAGCAGACAAGAGAAAGAGGAATCGAATCTCTTGTCTTCTGTCTGGGAGCGCAGCGGTCTTCTGTCTTCTGTCTTCTGTCTATTCATTGGGTCTTTCTTCGAGCGTCCGTGCCAGGGCGATGGCGCGGAGCATGCCTTTGGCTTTGTTGACCGTCTCGATATATTCGTAGGTCGGATCGGAGTCGGCGACCACCCCGGCGCCGGCCTGGACGTAGGCTTTGCCGCCCTTGAGCAGGCAGGTGCGCAGCGTGATGCAGGAATCGTGCGAGCCATCGAAGCCGAAATACCCGACCGCGCCGGCGTAGGCGCAGCGTTTGTTTTTTTCCAGTGCGTTGATGATTTGCATGGCGCGGATTTTCGGCGCGCCACTGACGGTGCCGGCGGGGAAGGTGGCGCGCAAAACGTCGTAGGCGCTGTGGGCCGGATCCAATTCGCCGCTGACGTTGGACACAATGTGCATCACATGGCTGTAGCGCTCCACCATCATGAAATCATCCACCCGCACCGCGCCGTGCTTGGCGATGCGGCCCACATCATTGCGCGCGAGGTCCACCAACATCAGATGCTCGGCACGCTCCTTGGGATCGGCTAACAACTCGGCGGCCAGCGCGTCGTCCTCCTCCGGGGTCCGGCCCCGCCAGCGGGTGCCGGCGATCGGGCGGATATCGATGCGGCCGTGGATCGATCTGACATGCACTTCGGGCGAGCTGCCGACCAGCGCGAAATCGCCCAACTCCAACAGGAACATGTAAGGCGAGGGGTTGACGAAGCGCAGCGCCCGATAGAGATCGACCGGCGGCTGCTCGAATTTGGTTTCGAAGCGCTGGCTCGGCACGAATTGGAAAATATCCCCCGCCGCGATGAACTCCTTGCCCGCGCGCACCATCGCCTCAAATTCCTCCTGACTGGTGTTGCTTTGGGCAGCGACCGGCTCCACTTGCAGCAACCCGTTGAGGGCCGGCACATGCAACGGGCGGTTGAGGATGTCCACCAGCGCGGCGATGCGGCCGCGGGCGGCGGCATAGGCGTCCGCAGGGCTGGCAAACTCGTCGATGAAGGCATTGGCCACCACCTGCAAGCGGCGCAGCCGGTGATCAAACACCAGCATCGTGTCGGCCAACACAAACACGGCGTCCGGAATGCCTAACGGATCGGGCGGCGGCGGCCCCAGCGTCGGCTCAAACTGGCGCACCGCATCGTACGACAGATAGCCGACCATGCCCCCGGAAAACACCGGCAGCCCACCATGGGTGACCGGCCGGTAATGGGCCATTTCACGTTCCAGCGCGCCGAGCACATCATCCGGGGTGGTGAAGCTGCGGGTGCTCGCCCCATCTTCGCGGATGGTGATTTGCTTGTCGCGGGCCTCGAACACCAACCGCGGACCGCTGCCCACAATCGACCAGCGCCCGGCTTTCTCGGTGCTCTCCGCACTCTCCAGTAAGAACGAATGGCGCGTGTCGCGCAACTTGAGGTAGGCCGACAGCGGGGTCTCGAAGTCCGCCGCGAGCTGGGTATAGACAGGGATCACATTGCCCCGCCCCGCCAGCGCGACGAAGGCTTCCAAGGATGGCTCGACGGGTAGATGATTCACAACGCGCCAAGCATGCCGCGGAATTGGCGCAGGGCAAGTCCGATTATGGCCCCAGAGTCACCACCACCTTGTGCTTGCGGATGGACACCTCCTTGAGCAGCAACTTGGCGAGGGCGGTTTGGGTGTCGTGTTTGGATAGCTCTCACCAGCACCAGGCCGGGCCGCCAGGATTTGTTCATAACATGCCCTCGACGAGGGCCTCGAGTTTGACGAGATCGGCGGCGAAGTTGCGAATCCCCTGGGCGGTCTTTTCGGTGGCCATGGCATCCTCGTTGAACGCATAGCGAAACCCCTTCTCATCAAGATGAAGTTGTTCGCCGGCACTCAGCGCCGCCGCCGCGGGCGTGAGCTGCGGGGTGAGCGGTTCGTCACAGGCCTGGAGTTCGCCTAACAACGCGGGGCTGATCGTCAACAGGTCGCAGCCGGCGAGCGCGACGATTTCGCCCTTGTTGCGGAACGAGGCGCCCATCACCTCGGTGCGGTAGCCGAATTTCTTATAATAGTTATAGATGGCGCGCAGCGATTGCACGCCGGGGTCGTCCGCGCCCTGATAGTCCTTGCCGGTGGCGGCCTTGTGCCAATCGAGGATGCGGCCGACAAACGGCGAGATGAGTTGCACCCCGGCCTCGGCGCAGGCCACCGCCTGGGCGAACGAAAACAACAACGTGAGATTGCAATGGATGCCTTCCTTTTCGAGGACCTCCGCCGCCCGGATCCCCTCCCACGTCGCGGCGATCTTGATGAGGATGCGCTCGCGGGAATGGCCTGCCTTCTCGTAGGCGGCGATCAAGTGGCGGGCCTTGACCAGGGTGGCCGGGGTGTCGAACGAAAGCCGGGCATCCACCTCGGTGGAGACCCGGCCGGGGACGATCTTGAGGATTTCCAGCCCGAAGAGCACCAGAATGCGATCAATGATCGCGGCGCTGAGCGCGCGCCCGGCGAGTCCCGAGGGCTTGAGCGCGGCGATGGCCTGAGCGACGAGGTGGCGGTATTCGGGTTTGGCGGCAGCCTGCAGAATGAGCGAGGGGTTGGTCGTGGCATCCTGCGGCTGATAGATGCGCATCGCCTCGAAGTCGCCGGTATCGGCGACCACGGTGGTGACTTGCTTTAATTGGTCGAGTTGGCTGGTGCTCATGGCATCCGCCACCTTAGCTGCCCGCAACCGGAATGGGAAGCACAAACGCGGGGGTGGGGCCCAGCCGTGTCACTGCCTGAGGTAGGGATTATCCGCCATTTCCTCACCGACGGTGGTGGCCGGGCCGTGGCCGGGTAACAACCGGGTCTGCGGCGGCAGGGCCAGCAGATGGCGGGTGATCCCATCTATCAATTGCTGGTGGCTGCCCCCCGGTAAATCGGTGCGGCCGATGGAGCCGGCAAACAGGGTGTCGCCGGAAAAGGCGAATTGATAGTCGGGGAGATGGAACACCAGGCTGTCCACGGCATGGCCGGGAATGTGATAGAGCGAGAACTGCAGGCCACAGAGTTCGAGCGGCCGGGTGGGGTCGGCCACCAGGCGCCGATCTATCCGATAGGGCGCGACCGGCGCCGGCATGCCCCACTTGCGGCTGAGGGATTCCAGGGTGACTTCGTCCGAATAGTCCGCCCAGGCATGGAGGGTGGCACCTGCCGCCTGGAGTGCGGCGGCATCCAGCACATGGTCGAAGTGCTGATGGGTGAGTAGCAGGTGATCGACACGCACCCCGCGCGTAGCGACCCATGCGGCAATGCCCTCGGGCGCGTCGACGACCAGATTGCCGTCGGGGGTTTCGACCAGGTATCCGTTGGTGGCGCAGACTCCGCCGGTGTAGATGGTTAGTTTCATGAACAGATCAGTTGCCTTGCGGTGCGGGTGGCGCGACAGGTGGCGCAACGGGTGGCGCAACGGGTGGCGTGACGGGTGGCGCAACGGGTGGCGTGACGGGTGGCGCAACGGGTGGCGCAACGGGTGGCGCAACGGGTGGCGCGACGGGTGGCGCGACGGGTGGCGGGAGGATACCCGGTCTGGGGAGGGGAGGTTTGGTTGCACCGGTGCCTGGAAGCCCCCTGGGCATGCGGCGCGGGGCCTCGCGCGGGGCGCTCGGGCTCTGGGTGGCGGTGAGGACGAACGACCATTGATAGATCCCCTTGGGCTCGATGCGGTAGGGTTCTAGTGGCAGTTCGCCCCATGAGTTGGTGCCGCCCAACCCCATCTGGCGGTGATCAATATTGAGGGTGGTGGCACCGCCCCGCGGCAGGTCGACGGAGTGGCGGGCAAGTTCGATTTGTTCGGGCAGACACGGGTAGGCCGCGACCTCCAAGAGATGCTTGCCGGTGGCATCGATGCGCAGGCCGACGCCGCCCATCGGGTCGGTAAAGGTGGCCCAGCGGACTTGGGTGCGATTGCCGGATTCCTGCGGGTCGACATAGCGGTGGAACAGGCTGGTGATGATGCCGGAGTGCACCGTACTCCATGCGCCGGAGTTGCGGTCACAATAGGTTTCATGCGGGCCTTTGCCGAACCACGACATGACCTGGCAAGCCGGAATGAGTTGCGCCTGCATCCCGAGGCGCGGCAACATCGGCAGCTCGCCGGCGGGCCGGAAGGTGCAATCAACCGCGATCTGCCCGGCCCCGGTGATCCGATAGACCAGGGTGGCGCTGCTCTGGCCCGCGGGAATGGTTAGATCGGCCGTGACCAGCACGTCATTGCCATCCTGGCTGGCGGCGACGCGGGTGGCGGTGGCGTTCTGGCCGGCCTTGCGCCAGACTTTGAGGCGCTCCGGCAGCTTGGCCCCCTCATCGTTGTTAGTGGGGGGACGCCAGAAATTCAGATGCAGCGCCGACGCCAGCAGCTCCTTGCCCTGGCGGGCAAAAGACACGAGCGCACCGCTGCGGCGGTCAATGCCGGCAACAACCTCCCCGGCAGTGACGGTGATGCGCTCGGCCGTCTCGGCGAAGCTGGCGGGCACGCTGGCTTGCGCCAAGGCCGGAGGCGTGCGCACGCCCCACGGCAAGGCCAGTTCATCCCACGCGATGGGCATCCCCTTGGGGTGCCACGGCGTGTCTTTTGTTAGGTCGTAGCGCAGGCGCAGGACATACTCGGCCTTGGGATCGGGAGTGCAGTTGGTGGCGATGCTGAGCTTGGCGGATTGTTGCGGGGCGATGGCGGGCAGGCTGAGTTCGCCCTTGCTGAGTTCGACGCCGTCCTTGAGCAGTTTCCACGAGCCGCGGAGGTCATCGCAGGGGCGGAAGAAGCGTTCGTTGCGCACCGCGATGCCGAGGGTTGCCGTGCCGCCCTCAGTGAGGGTCGTGTGGATGTCTTGATAGACTTTTTTCACCTCCTCGAATTGTGGCGACGGTTGCAGCGTGGACAGCACGATGCCATTGCAGCAGAACGATTCCTGGGTCGGGCGGTCGTTGAAATCGCCGCCGTAGACAAAGACCGCACGGCCCTGCGGCTTGGCCGCCGCGGCCACCAAATCCAATTGCAACACCGCGTCGGTCGCCGGTTGGCGGGTTTGTTCCGGAGTGAGGGCACGGGCGCAGATCACGGCACGCCGGATCGAGCCATCAAAGCGGCGCGCCACTTCATCGGTATCCAGCCCCACCCCGACTTGATAGGAATTGTGATCCACCGCGCCGGAGGCATCGCCGGTGGCGGCCGGCGCGCCATCGATGGCGATTGAAATACGAGATCCGTCGTAGATCCCGGCGATGGTGTGGAACGCTTGGCGCCAGTCTTGCGGCAGCGGCGCCGTCACGGCTTGTCTGGCGCCCTTGGACTGGATGGCAAACTCGATGCCACTGCCATCGGCGGTGAGATTCAGGGCGTAAGCGGTGCCGCCCTTGGTGAGAATGGGGCAGCCACCGGCAACATCGCGGTTGAGGTTGGCGCCGGAGTTGCCGCGGATTTCCGCGATCAGGGTCAGCGGGCCGGTTATGTCGAGAACCGGGGAAGACTTCACCACCAACCCGCCGCCGTAAAGTCCGGCCTCCGCCGACAGCGAACCGTAGAGATGAGTGGTTAATTTGTTAGAAGAGGCATCTTCCACCGCGTCCGCCGCGTGGGTTTTGCGCTGCAGGCTCTGGTCTTTCCAATCCCAGATGAAGCCGCCCTGCAGCAGCCGTTCGCGGCGGATCACTTGCCAATAGTCGGCGAGGTTGCCGCAGGAATTGCCCATCGCGTGGCTGTATTCGCACTGGATCAGCGGCCGCTGTTGGGCCAGGGGCTTGGCTTCCTCAGCGCGGCAATACTTCACGGTGTCGGCCACCGGACAATACATCGGGCTGACGACATCGACGTGGGCCGCCTCACCGGCCCGTTCGTAATGGACCGGGCGGGACGCATCGCGTTGTTTGAGCCACTTCGAGCACTCTTGGAAATTGATGCCATCGCCGGCTTCATTGCCCATCGACCACATGACGATGGACGGATGGTTCTTGTCGCGTTCGAGCATGTTTTGGATGCGGTCGAGATGAGCCGGGCCCCAGGACGGATCCTTGGCGAGGGAACTGGCGCCATAGCCCATGCCATGCGACTCGAGGTTGGCCTCATCGATGACATAGAAGCCGAGTTCATCGGTGAGTTCGTAGAAGTGCGGATCATTCGGGTAGTGGGAACAACGGATGGCATTGATGTTGGCGCGCTTCATCTGCAACAAATCGGCACGGATATCTTCCCTGGTGAGGTAGTGGCCGGTTTTCGGGCTGTGCTCGTGGCGGTTGACTCCCTTGAACAGGATCGGCTGGCCATTGTGAAGCAACTGGCCGTCCTTAACCTCATCGCGGCGGAAGCCGGTCTTGCCGGCATAGCAGGCGGTGGGCTGGCCCGCCGGATCGGTTAGGGTGACGAGATAGGAATAGAGGGTGGGTGCTTCCGCCGACCACGCGGCAACCCCGGCGAGCGCGCCAGCCTCACAGCTCACCGTGGCGGTGCCATTGGCTGCCAGTTGCGCCTGCATTTCCCGGGCGAACAGCGGCGAACCATCAGGTTTGAGGATCTCCAATTTCAGCGTGGCGGGCGCCGCCACCGCGCCGTGGTTTGTTAGATCCGCGGTGAACCCGAGCGTGCCCTGCGCGCAGTCAGCGGTGAGGCCGGCCTTGAGCCAATGATCGCGCAGTGCGATGCCGGGCGCGCACCACAGGTAGACATCGCGGAAAATGCCGGAGAGCCGCCACATGTCCTGATCTTCGAGATAGGAGCCGTCGCTATGTTGATAGACCTCGACCGCCACGGTGTTAGTGCCGGCCTTGAGGTATTGGGTGATGTTGAATTCGGCCGGGGTGCGCGAGTCCTGCGAGTAGCCGACCTTGGTGCCGTTGAGCCAGAGGTACATGGCGGAATCGACGCCTTGGAAGGTGATGAACACCGGGCGGCCTTGCCAAGCAGCGGGCACTTCAAAGCTGCGCCGGTAGGAGCCGACGGGATTGCGGTTTTCCTTGGGGTAGTTGGTGAAGTGGGCGGGCGGCTCAGCCATGACGCGCGGCGGCGCGGCGGCGAAGGGGTATTCGATATTGGTGTAGAGCGGCACGCCGTAGCCGTGGAGTTGCCAGTTGGACGGCACCGGAATGTCCTTCCAGCCCGCAACATCAAACTCCGGCTTGTGGAAATCCACCGGCCGGGCATCCGGGGTGCCGACGTAATGGAATTTCCACGGGCCGTTGAGCAGTTGGCACCACGGCGATTCCAATGGCGGCTTGGCCAGCGCGCTGTCGCGGTCGGGAAACGGCATGGCGGTGGCGCGCGCGGCTTCCTTGTTGATGCGGAACACCGCTTGATTTTCCCAATCGGGCAGTTGGGCATGCAGCGCGGTGGCGGCGCACAGCGGGAGGAGGGCAGCGAAAGAACATTTCATGGGCAAGGGATGATGCGGGCCAAAGGCTGCAAGGATTGGGACGGTTTGGCAAGCCATCGCGCACCCCCGTTCAACAGCTGGCGAATCGAATCCACTGGCAGGGGCCGTTTTCCGAACGGTCCGGCTGGGGCGGGCATATGGCGGCTTGGTTAGCCCGAGGCCCCCAACCACCGGCTGGAAACCCTCCGCCACTGTCAACAGCATAATGCCTGGCATTATAATCCGGACGCCCCGGAGGTGCGTCCCTGCCCGGCATCGTCGCGACTTCGCCCTCCATTCGGCGTGGCAATTGCCAAGGAAACCTTTTTCGGCCACCCACCACTGTCAACAGCATAATGCCTGGCATTATAATCCAACCGCTGGCCTGTCTGCGCGTGGAATCCGGCGAGTGGTGGGGCGCCACAGAACTGCGGTCTCGTCCCCACCGGACGCCCCGGAGGTGCGTCCCTGCCCGGAGCCGTCCGTTGCCAACCCCCGTGCCATACTGACGGCATTGGGCGGCCCGCAGCTGATTTCCTGCCGATTCCAGCTCCCACCCAGGGCAGCCTGTTGTGCAACTCCAGCGCTTCAACACCGGCGGCCCCGGCTATCTTCCCGACCGGCGTTCGCGGGAGTCCTCGTCGCGCTTCTTCGTTTCCTCCTGCTGGCGCTGGCGGGCTTCTTCGGCGCCGCGCTGCCGTTGTTGCTCGGCTTGTTGGGCGCGTTGTTGGTTGGCCTCCTCGGCCTGGCGTTGACGGGCTTGTTCCTGCTGGCGCTGGCGGGCATCCTCGGCGGCGCGCTGCCGTTGTTGGTTGGCTTCCTCGGCTTGGCGCTGCAATTGTTCCTGCTGGCGCTGGCGGGCATCCTCTAGGGCGCGCTGGCGTTGAGCTTCGGCTTGTTGGTCCTTTTGTTGCTTTGCCGTGTCGGCCTGGCGTTGGCGGGCATCCTCAAGGGCACGCTGGCGCTGGGCCTCGGCCTGTTGGTCCTTTTGTTGCTTTGCGGCTTCGGCTTGCCGCTGGCGGGTTTCGTCAAGGGCACGCTGGCGTTGGGCCTCGGCTTGTTGGTCCTTTTGTTGCTTTGCCGTGTCGTCCCGGCGTTGGCGGGTTTCGTCAAGGGCACGCTGGCGTTGGGCTTCGGCTTGTTGGTCCTTTTGTTGCTTTGCCGTGTCGTCCCGGCGTTGGCGGGTTTCGTCAAGGGCACGCTGGCGTTGGGCTTCGGCCTGCTGGTCCTTTTGTTGCTTTGCCGTGTCGTCCCGGCGCTGGCGGGTTTCGTCAGCGGTGCGTCCCCGTTGGGCTTCAGCCTGTTGGTCCTTTTGTTGGTTGGCGGCCTCGTCCCGGCGTTGGCGGGCGTCGCCAGCGGTGCGTCCCCGTTGGGCTTCGGCTTGTTGGTCCTTTTGTTGGTTGGCCTCCAACACTTGTGTGCGGCGTTGGCGGAAAGCGTCGCGGCCGCCGAGTTCGGTCATCGCCTGGTCGGCTTGCAACCGGTCTTGCTCGCGTTTCTGACGGAAATGACTGACGACCTCTTGGTCCAGCGGTTTGGCCCGTTCGATGGCGACGTCCTGGAGTTGCCCGCGGACGCGGGTAGGACGCAGCGCGGCGTTCCAATTGGCATGGATGGCGGGAGCGGCGATGGTGAGTTGGTTGCCTGACCGCTGCGGGCGCATCGCCAGGGGGTCGCGATCCGGGCGCTGGTGGTGGTTGAGATTGAGTTGATAGTACGGGGCGGGGCGGCCCAGGGAGCGGCAGATATCTTGATAGCGCGGGCCACCGACAAACACGTTGCGCTCGCGGCAGCGGATGTTGGTGATATTGGTGGTGTGCTGCCAAAACTCGGGATTCTGGGCGACGGGCAAGCAATGGCGCCGGATCGGGCTGGAAAAATGATTGATGGCCACAAAGTTGAACCATCCGGCGCTGATGCCGAAGCGGGTCTCGACCGAGGCGTCCCAGGTGCAATCGCGCCAGCCGAGGGTTTCCGGGGGCAGCGGCGCCCAGCCGATGTGGCTGCCGCTTTCGCGCCAACACACCCAGGCCGGTGCCCATTGGTCGCCGGGCACCCAGATCCAGCCGCGGCCGCGCAGCAGCGCCCAGCGCCCGTAATGGTAACAGGCCCAGCCGAAGGGCTCGTTAGAGATCCAGGTCCAGCCGTGGTCGGTGCAAACCCAGGTGCCGTCCACGTAGGGGCGCCAGCCGACGGTGCGCACCACGGCGGGTTGCCAGACGTAGCCGTAGTCCGGGGACTCGAACCAGGAACCATACGAGGCCAGCCCATCATAAAACGTGCCGTAGTCGGTCACCGGGAGGGTGTCGGCGGGCGGGGTGTCGGCCTCCGGGATGGCTTCGCGGCCGGCCAGTTCGAGTTCGCGGCCGCTGAGAAGTTGCTCGCGCTGTTGCAAGTCCTGTTGTTGGTCTTCGAGGGCGGTGGCGCGGCCTTCGAGTTTGCCCTCGCGGTTGGCGAGTTCCTGTTCGCGCACGGCGAGGGCTTGCTGTTTGGCCGCGGCTTCCGCGCCCTTCTCCTGTTCCAAGGCGGCTCGTTCGTCTTCGATGCGCATGCGTTCGCGCTCGATGGCGTCGCGCTCACTGGCGAGGAGTTGGTCGGCGAGTTGGCGCTCGAGGAGTTGTTTTTGTTCGAGGGCCTCGCGGTGCTGGCGTTCCAGCTCGGCAAGTTTCTTGGCAACGTCAGTGTTGGATTTGTCGCAACCGGCGACGACAACTATGGCAAACCCGGCAAGCAGCAGCAGCAACGACTTTTTCATGGGATGGATGGCTTTCGCAGGAGTTGACGGCGAGCGGGTGAAAATTATTCAGGCGAAGTTTCAGCCCGGTTCACAGGACGCCGAGGGTGGCCACCTCGAAGTCGACGCGGGCGGGGCCGTGGCGGCCGGCGTGGATTTCGCGGCGGGTGACGCGGGTGCCGAGGAGCGCCTCGAACATGCGCAATTCCATGCCCACGGCGCGCGGGAATTTGGCAAAGACCGGCTGCAGCGGCTGATGGTACTCCTCGATGCGGACGCCTTTCTCGGGGTCGTATTTGCAGCGGGCAAAGCAGCCGTCCTGCTCGCGCAGGCCGGCTAACAGGGTGGCCTTGTCGATGATGGACCGGGCCTTGGCCAGGCGCGGTTGCCAGCGCTCCTGCCGGTGTTGGAAATATTGGAAAATAAGCCGCTCCGGCGCCGCCTCGCCAAACAGGGTCCGCAGGTTATCTAACAAATCTAGCGAGAATCCGACCCCGGCCTGCGGAAACAACAGCGCAGCCTTGGGGGCTAGCCGATAGAAAATCTCCGGGCGCCCGACGGCGCGGCGCGGTGCGCGCGTGCGCTCGAGGTAGCCGAGTTGCTTGAGGGCCTCACAGTATTGTTTGACGGCCATGTAGCTCATGCCGAGGCGGCGGGAGAGGTCACTGACGGGCAGCTCGCCGGCGAGTTTGAGTTCCTCAAGGGTGGCCACCCATTGCGGCTTCACCAAATCCTTGTAGCCCGGAAGAAACATGGCGCAACGCGGGGGTCAGGGGGCGGCCGCCGGACCAGTTAGATCGGACGGATCGGACGGATCGGACGGATCGGACGGATCGGACGGATCGGACGGATCAGACGGATCAGACGGATCGGACGGATCGGACGGATCGGACGGATCGGACGGATCGGCGGATGGGCGGTCGTTGGCTTCGAGGAATTGCAGGACTTCTTGTTGGAGGGCATCCACCTGGTCGAGGGGGATGTCCGGATCCTTGACGATATAGACTTCGCCGGTTTTGCGGTTTTCGTAAATGCGTAGAATGCCGGTGGGAGTGCGCTGGGTATCGGTCTCGCGCAAGATCCGCTTGCGTTCGAGCATGACGGCAAGGATGTAGCGGGTGTTTTCGGTGTGGTCCTGGTCATCTTCCACCAAGCGGCGGAGGATGTCTTCGGGGGGTTCCTTTTCGACTTGCCGGGGCTTGTCGCCACCCGGGGCGCTGTAGCTGGTGCGCCACGACGAGAACGCCGGCGCGGCGGTCGGCGGCAAGGCGTGCCACGCCTCCACACAGTAATCGCGGCGCAGGTAGCCGCTGGATTCCGGATCCGGAAACAAGGCGGTGATGATCGGTTCGCCCGCAACAAACGGACGTTGGGACGCGGCGCACTCGCGGCCGCGCGCGCGGATGTGCCAGGATTCTGCTAGAGCCATGTCGGTTAGGGGGTGAGGTGCTTGGTGATCCTGAAAAACCTGAGGAGTGACTGATAGACCGGGCGGTCGGCGATGCGGCGGTGGAACAGGTAGAGGCCCAGGAGGGAGAATACGATGTTAGGCAGCCAGGCGGCCAGCGCGGGGTGGAGCAATCCGGCTTCGCCGAAATTGAGAATGACGTTGGTGGTGAAGATCATCAGGACGGAGAGGACGATGGCGAGGAAGATATTGCCACCAGGGCCGCGGCGGGAGAAGTGGATGGACAGCGGCGCGGCAAGCAGCACGGTGACCAGGCAGGTGAAGGGCAGCGCCCAGCGGTAGTGCCATTGGGTGAGATAAGGGGCCGCGGCGTGTTCGTTAGGCGGGGTGTGGTGTTTGGTGGCGTTGGCGCGGAGCCAGCCGTTGAGATCGGGGATGCCGAGGACCTGGGCGGCGAGCCCGGGTTTGATCAATTGCCATGGGGTTTCCGACCACTGCTGGCGCAGCACGGGCGGCTCGGGGATTTCAAACTCGGGCACTTGCCCGGCCGCAAAATGGCTGATGACGGGCGCCTCAAAGGTCCAGGAATTGTCGCTGCGATCCCAGCGCGCGCGCGCGGCGGCGAGCCGCGTGATGAGCGACCCATCGGGGCGGGTGGTGGTCACCTCCACGTTGAGCAACGGCTCGCCTTTTTCGTAGTTTTTCGGGAAGGCGCCAACCATCCACAGCCGGTGGCTGTCCGGGTTGTTATAGATGACATGTTTGGCCTCGGTGATGAGGACGCCGGCGGCGGCATCGAGGATTTCGTCCTGCCGGCCATCGGCGGTGGGGGCCCAATGGTAGTTGAGTCCGAGGCACAGCAAACTGCACCAGATGCCCGCGGCCAGCAGCGGCGCGCTGAGCCGGATGAGACTGCGCCCGGATTGGATCATGGCGACGATTTCGCGGTCGCGGGACAATTTGCCGAGAGCGTAGATGAGGGAGAGCAGCAGGGCGTAGGGCAGCAGCAGCAACAGAATGGCGGGTGCCCGGACCTGGTAATAGGCGGCAGCGGTGAGCAGGGTGCTGCTGCCTTTGCGGAAGTCCTTGAGGTTTTCGGCGAAGTCGATGAGCATCCAGATGAGCAACAGCGCACTCACACAAATGAAGAAAATGCCGCCGAACTGGCGGGCGATGTGGCGGTCAAGGGTGCCGCCAAAGGCATAAATGACGGCGGCCAGCGCGGGCAGGAAACACAACGCCGCCAGCACGTACGGGCGGGCGAGGTGGGCGGTCACGTCGGAGTCCGGGAAGCCGGTGAGTTGCGCGGTGATGGAGCGCAATTCGGCGGGAATGAGCCAGACGCAGAGCAGCGCGCCGACCCCGGCAAGGCCGAGGGCGAACAGCAATCGCAGCAGCAGGGATGGGGCACTGGGCATGGCGGTCGGCGCTGGCCACACGATGGCCACACGATGGCGGCAGGATGGCGGCAGGATGGCGGGTGTGTCGAGCGCGTTGTCGGGGGCAATGAGGCGAATTCCCCAAATAAGTTACCCGCCAGCGATCACCCCTTTGCGCGACGGCTTGGCCACCGCCTCCAACATGCGCATGGCCGCCGGGCTCCACTCCATGCCGGCCGCCGCCGCCAGCGCCTTGCGCAGCGCCAGCCCCGAGCCGAACAACAAGCCATACAATTTCTTGATTTCGGCGCGGGCGGCCGGGTCAAATCCGGCGCGGCGCAGCCCCACCGTGTTGAGCCCGGCCAAATGGTTGCTGCCATAGGCCACACAATACGGCGGCACATCCTGGCTGACCGAGGCGTTGCCCTGCACCATCGCCAAATCCCCGATATGGAGAAATTGATGATAGCCGCCGCCGCCGCCCAGGAAGGCCCGGTTGCCAAGGCGCACGTGCCCGCCAAACATCACGTTATTGGCAATCACATTGCCATCGCCCACCTGCGAGTCGTGCCCCAAATGGACCCCGGTCATCACATAGTTGTCCTCGCCCAGCGTCGTGTAGCCGCCCGCCTTGGAGCCCCGGTGGATCGTCACATACTCGCGGATCACGTTGCGCGCGCCTATCCGCACCCCGGAGCGCACCGCCGGATCAAACCCGAGATCTTGCGGTGGGGCCCCAATCACGCTGCCCCAGCCGACGCAGGTGCCTGCGCCCAGGCTGGTGTCGCCGCAAATCCACGCGTGGCCGCCAATTTTCACCCCGGCCGCCAATTTCACCGGGCCCTCAAGCACCGCAAAGGGCCCGATCACCACGTCGGCGGCCAACTCAGCTTCAGGCGATACCAGGGCGGTGGGATGGCAGGTCATGCAATTTCAGCGGGTGCTTGTGCCCCGCGACCCTACTGCCCTGCCGCGGCAACGCAAGGATTTGCTTTCCGGCGGCAGGAGGGCGGGTCAGGGCGGGTCAGGCAACTCCGCCCGCCTGTTCACAGTTTCTGATCCCGGTGGAAAATGATTTGGCACATTTGTGCGCGGTTCGCGGGCTTGAATGGTAATGCGGGACGAAGATGACCACGGAGGAAGAAGAAGAAGACGCAAGACTAGAGAAGAGAGCGCAGCGCTTCTGCATCTGCTCTTCTCTTGCGTCTTGCAGTCTTGCGTCTTTGTCAATCCGCGCTTGCCAGCGGGGAGGCCGGCGGGTTGTATCGGCCATGCGAAATAGCCACCCCGGTCAGCCAGGCGCCGACGACACCGTGCAGACCATGGGCATGCAATACCGCCGCCGCTCGTGGGCGGAGCCCTACAAAATCAAAATGGTCGAGCCGATCCGCATGACCACCCGCGCGCAACGCGAGAAAGCCCTGGCCGAGGCGGGTTACAACACGTTTCTGTTGCGCAGCGACGACGTGTACATTGACTTGCTAACTGACTCGGGCACCAGCGCGATGAGTGATTGGCAATGGGCCGGCATGATGCTGGGTGACGAGGCCTATGCCGGAAGCAAGAATTTCTATCATCTCGAGGAGGTGGTGCGCAAGCACTACACCCACAAACATGTCATCCCCACCCACCAAGGGCGCGGTGCGGAACACCTGCTCAGCCAGATCATGATTCAGGCCGGCGATGTGGTGCCCGGCAATATGTATTTCACCACCACCCGGTTCCATCAGGAACACGCCGGGGCGAAGTTCATCGATGTGATCATCGATGAGGCCCATGACCCGTCCGTCATCCATCCGTTCAAGGGCAACGTCGATCTGGCCAAGCTCGAGCGCGTGCTGGAAGCACACCGCGGCCGCGTCCCGTACGTCTGTCTGGCGGCCACCGTCAACATGGCCGGCGGCCAACCGGTCAGCATGGCCTGCGCCCGCGCGGTCAAGGAGCTTTGTGGCAAGTACCGGGTGCCGGTCATGTCCGATGCCACCCGGGCGGTGGAGAACGCCTGGTTCATCAAGCAACGCGAAGAGGGGTATGCGGACACACCGGTGGCGGACATCCTGCGCGAATTCATGTCCTACACCGATGGGGCGACCATGAGCGGCAAGAAAGATCCGCTGGTCAACATCGGCGGCTGGCTCAGCGTCAACGACGATGCCATCGCCGAAAAGGCCCGCAACCTGGTGGTGGTCTTTGAGGGGCTCCACACCTACGGCGGGATGGCCGGCCGCGACATGGAGGCGATGGCCCGCGGCATCGTCGAATCGGTGCAGGACGCTCACATCCGCGCGCGCATCGGCCAGGTCGAATACCTTGGCGAACTGCTGCAAACCTGGGGCGTGCCGATTGTGCAACCGGTGGGCGGCCACGCGGTCTATCTGGATGCGCGCCGGTTCTATCCGGGCATGGCGCAAACCCGCTTCCCCGCCCAAACGCTGGCGGCCGAACTCTATCTGGATGCCGGCGTCCGCGCCATGGAACGCGGCATCGTCTCCGCCGGGCGCAACACCGAAACCGGCGATCACTTTTATCCCAAGCTCGAACTCGTCCGCCTAACAATCCCGCGGCGCGTCTACACCCAAGCCCACATCGACGTGGTCGCCGAGAGCGTGCAAGCGGTGTTTGCCAACCCGCAACGGCCCGCGGGCTTGGAGATGGTCTATGAGCCGGAGTGCCTGCGGTTTTTCCAGGCGCGGTTTGAGCGACTCTGAGGGGCCTCACTGAAACAACTCGCGGGCGGCGTAGGCCATGCCGATGGCGGCAGCGGCGTCGCCGCCGATGGCCCACTCGAAGCGGGTGGTTGCCTGGCTGCTGTCTAACGGGCTGAACCGGTAAACCGACCAGGCGCGGTCAGCGAAGCCTTCCTCGATCCAAGTCATGAAGAGGTCGCGGAACGAGGTTTCGGCGAGGCCGCCGCCGATGACCACCAGGCCCGGATCAAACACCCGCACCAGATCGGCGATCAAGTAGCCGAGGATGAATCCTTGCTGGCGGAAAATGCTAACAGCCAGTTCGTCGCCGTGTTGGGCGAAGTCGCGCAACCGGAACGCTTTGTCCGCGATCGGCGCGTCGGTTTGATTGAGCGGATGGGCGGCCCATTGCGGTTTGGCCAGTTCCAGCGCCAGCCTGCGACGCAGCGCCATGAGCGACACCCAGGCTTCCGAGCATCCGGTTAGGCCGCACGAGCAGGGCGGCAGGGAGCCATCATCCTCGCGGAACGGCACGCTCACATGGCCCACTTCCAACGCCAAGCCATTGACGCCCTCATAGCAGCGGCCGCCGGGCAGCACCAGTCCGCCGCCCAACCCGGTGCCGGGTGCGAGCAACATCAGGCTGCTGGTATGTTCCTTGCGCATGGCATACTCGCCCACCGCGGCGGCGTTGCCATCATTGGTCATGAACACCGGCAGACCCAGTCGCGCCGAGAGCAACCCGCGGATGTCGGTGCCCACCCAGTCGTCGGCCAGATTGGCACGCCCCCAAATCACCCCGTCGCTGCTGGGGGCCGGCACGTCCAGCCCGATGCCGGCGATGGCACCGCGTTCGATCCCGGCACCCGCGGCGAGTTGTTCGAGCGCCAATTCCAATTGGCGGAAGGTCGCCTCGTAGCCGTCTTTGACCAGGCTGCGGACCTCGACGAGAGCGCCGGCCTGTTCGGCCTGGGCATCGACCAAGACGGCCTTAACGGTGGTGCCCCCGATGTCGAGCCCGGCAAAATATGATGCGTTAGATTTCATGATGGTGGTGGGGATTGCCCTCAGGCCGCAAAGACTCTTCAGCTCTCCCCGTTTTGTCAAGGCCGCGCAGAGGACTGTGCGGTCCAGCCTTGCCTGAAGCTCACATCCTCAGACCTCGCGAACCCGGAGGAGCTGTTTGTTAGTCAAGCGGCAGCGGCATTGGGTTTGAAGGCCCGGTGTTCATAGCCGGCCGGGGCCGGCGGCAAGCCGGTAATCACCGGGCTGCGGGCGCCGCCGCGAGTGGCGCAATGAAGCGGGCAGGCATGCCACCAATGGCCCGCGAGAAATCCATCCATCACGTCAAGAACGTTCTCTACCTGAGGCCACTCCACTGGTCTTCTGTGCCCCATGCGCCGGCAGGACGCCGCCCACGCCGCGCAAGCGGCGGAAACTTTCCCAACGCGGCGCTTGCGTTGGCGGCGGACTTGCTGATAGGTTCACAATCACACGATGAGCTATCCCAACGAGCAACAGCAAGCGGTGCTGCGGCAGCTTTATGGCACGCTGCTGGTGCTGGCTCCGGCTGGCACCGGCAAGACGCGGATCATGGCCAACCGTCTGGCGGCGGTCATTGCGGATGGAATGGCGCCCGGCAGCACCCTTGGGGTCACCTTCACCAATCGCGCCGCGGAGCAGATGCGCATAGCCGTTAGGGATGCCTGTGGCGCCGTCGCCACGGACTGCCGCATCCAGACGTTTCACAGCCTGTGCGCATGGATGCTGCGCATGGAAGCGCGCGATCTCGGGCTGCCAGCCGATTTCGTCATCTACGACGAACAGGACAGCATCGACTTGCTGCGGGATTGCCTCGCCGGCACCGGCATCGGCATCAGCCCGGACGCCGCTTTCTGGCAACTCTCGCAAATCAAATCCGACTGCCCGGCCGAATGCCTGGCTCTAGCAGAAATCCCGCCGCTCAACCTGAGCGGCCTTGCCGAGCCCTATCGCAAGGCGCTGCGCACCTATCACGCACATCTCGCCGAAAGGCACGCGCTGGACTTTCCCGATCTGCTGTATCGCACCCGCGCGATGCTTGCCACCCTGCCGGATAAACGCGAGAAGTGGTCCAACCGGTTCGCGTGGATCCAGATGGACGAGGTGCAGGACACCCATCTTGCCGAATATGAGGTGATCCGTCTGTTAGCCACGCAAGCCACCGGCATCGCGTTTTTCGGCGACCTCGACCAGACCATTTACGAATGGCGCGGCTCGAAACCCGACGCCGTCATGCGGCGCGTCAGGGCGGATTTCGGCCCGGTCAGCGAGCTGCCGCTGCTGGACAATTATCGCGCGACGAAGTCCCTGCTGCGGGTGGCCGACCGCCATGCCGGCACCTTTGCCGATCGCCGCACCCGGATCCGGCCGGCGTCATCCCTGCCGGAGGGCATAGCCCCGGAATGCGAGCGTGCTGCAAATGCCGCTGCCGAGGCCGAATGGATTGCCTCCCGTCTGCAGCGCGTCCTGGCGGACCCCGAGCCGGGCAGGATCGGCATTCTCACCCGCACCCACAAACGCTCGGAGTGCATTTCCCGCGCCCTCTCACAGAGCGACATCCCCCATCTAACCGTCGAGCAGTTCGACTTCTTCCGGCGGCAGGAAATCAAGGACTTGCTGGCACGGCTCCGGCTCTTGCTGAATCCTTCCGACAGCGGTTCGCTGCAACGCCTCACCCAGCGCCCGGCATCCGGCATTGGCGCCGCCACCCTGCACAAACTCTGGATCGAAGGGCAGCAGTGCGGACTGCGCATCACCGACCTCGCGCAACTCCGGTCACACCACCACGGTGAACCGTTCCGCGTGTTGTTAGATGCGCTCGCGCATGGCACGGTAGTGGTGTTTGATGTCGAAACCACCGGCCTCTCAGCAACGGACGACGAGGTGATCGACCTCGGCGCGGTGAAGCTCGTCGGCGGCCGCCCTGTCGCGGAATTCGATGCGTTGCTGCGCCCGAGCCGGCCGCTGGGCGAGTCCGCCGCAATTCACGGCATCAGTGAGGAAACATTGTTGAAAGATGGGCGGGACCCAACAGAAGTGTTGCGCGAGTTCGGCAGATTCGCCGACGGCGCGGTGCTGGTCGGCCACAACGTCGGTTTCGACCTGGCGATGATCCGCGCCCATGCCGCGCGGCTGGGGGTGCCCCTGCCAACCGCGGCCTGGGATGACACTCTCGACCTCGCGCGGCGCTTTCTGCGCCTCGAGCGCCACGATCTGACAAGCGTGAGCCGCCATCTGGGCACCCGCTCCGTGCCGTCCCACCGTGCGCTCGCCGATGCGCGGCCCACCGCCGAAGTGCTGATGCTCCTGGCTGGCGAACTCGCGGCAGGCACCCGGGCCCGCAAGGAACTCATCGCCCGCCACGGCAGCCTGTTCCATCCGCTCGCCGAACAACTCGAGGCCTGGCGCGGGCTGGCCACGACGCTGCGCCCGGCCGCGCTGTGCGGGCGGATCCTGGATGAATCCGGCCTCCTCGGGCATTACAGTGGCGATACCCAGCGCCTCGCCAACCTCGAGCGCTTCGTCCAATACTTCGTCCGTCACGACGAACCGGCCCGGGCGCCGGCAGATATGTTAGGAGAACTCACCCGCAGGGTTGCCCTCTCCCGCAACCTCGATTTCCTCGCGGCGGATGACCACAGCATCCCCATCCTGACCGTCCACCAGTCCAAGGGCCTCGAGTTCGACACCGTCTTTGTCGCCGGGCTGACCGAAGACGAGTTCCCCAGCTACTACGCCAAGAAGGATGGCAAGCTGGAGGAGGAAAAGCGCCTCTTTTACGTCGCCATCACCCGCGCCAAGCGCCACCTCATCCTCAGCTCACACGCGACCAATGACATGGGTTTTGAAAAGCCGCCTAGCAGTTTTCTGGCCCATCTCATCTAGCTCGCTGCTATTAGGAAGACCGGGTGTGACACGGGTTTCTTGAGTGCACATCGACGAGCCGTTTGGTGCCGCAGTTGCGCACCCATTCGAAATACCCGGCGGGCAGGATGCCACCAATGTCCCGCGAGAAATCCATCCCTCGCGTCAAGAACGTTCTCCACAAGAGGCCACTCCACTAGTTTTAAAGATTGAATTTGGAATTCGTCAGCAACCGGTGTGTGCCACCACCCGCCCCGTCCCGGCCTTGTCACCCCCGCAGCCAGCACGCCACCAAGGCCCAGAACCCGAGTCGGCCAAAAAGCGCCCGCGCCCTGGCCAGGCTTCACACGCCCAAAAACCAGCCTCAAAAAAAGTCAAAAATAACTCTTGATTCGATCTGATACTACTGCGGCCTCGCCCCCACCGGACGCCCCGGAGGTGCGTCCCTGCCCGGCATCGTCGCGACTTCGCCCCACATTCGGTGTTGCAAGGACTCTGGTGGCGGGACGCCACCGGCAACGGCCCGCCGCGAGACGCGGCGGCCACGCAATTGCACACTCAAACAGCACGGCTCAAGGCGCTGCCGTGACCCGCACGCGGAGGAAGCCTTTGTCAGGCGCGCCCGCCGCGTCGTCGAGTTTGAAGGTCCGGTATTCATAGCCGGCCGGGGCAAGCGGCAAGCCGGTGGTTAGCGGGTCCACCACGACCACCGGGTGGGTGAAACTGTCCGGATCGGTGGCGCCCTGGATGGTGTAGGTGACCCCATCCTGGGTGGCCGCTGGTGCCGGGGTGCCGCTGAAGGCCGGGGTGCCCGCGCGCACCGCGACGGTCAGCAACAGGGTGGGCGCGCCGCCGGGGGCCGCCGAGGATGTTAGATCGTACACCTTGGCGCGGCCGCCGGCAGCGGACGGGTCGCCGCCGAGGGCGAACTCGAGGGCATTGGCCTGGCCGTCGTGGTCGGGATCGGCCGCGGGGCCGACCACATTCGGATCGGTGACGGCGGGAAAGTATGAGTTCATCCAAGTCACCAGCGCGGAACCCGTATAGCTGGTGGCGGCGATTGGACTATCCGATTTGCCGACTTTTTTGGCGTAGGCGGTGAGGGTGAGGGTGGAGCCGTCGACAGGCACGCTGAAGCCGCCCGCCGGGCTGGTGGCGCATTGCTCGGCACCGCCGTTGAGGCGGTAGTAAATCGTCGAGTTGCTTTCACTGGTGATGGTGATGGACTGCCCGGGGGCAGGCGCGGCGCCCGCCGGGGCGAACACCGGCAGGGATGTTAGCTCCGCCGTGCTCAGCACGAGCGCTTTGAGCGGGCCATAGGGCATCCAGCGGTTGCCCAATTTGGTGCGCATGCGCAGGCGCAAGGCCAGATTGTTAGTCAGGGTGATCCCGGCGCTGGCGCTGTTGAGCACAAAGCTGGTGGCGGTGGCCGCCAGCGTGTTGGTTTGCAGCAAGCCCAGCCACGGGCAGTTGGTGGTGGTGATGTCATCGAGGAAAATGCCGGTGGGAATGGTGGTGTAGTCAAAGCCATTGTGGGATTGATCGGCATAAAACCCCATGCCCGGCGCCACCCCCAGGCGGAACCGCAGCCGCAGCGGCAGCGCCGACGCGTCCAGCGCGATGGTGGCGTTGGACGCCGCGCCATCCGCCACCCCCGTGGCATTGCCCGTAATCGCCGCGCCTTTCTGCGCCCAACTCACCCCGCCATCGCAGCTGGCTTCCACCACCAGGCTGGTGGCCGGCGACATGTAGCCGCGGCGGTACTTGAAGGTCAGCGTGGCGGCGGCCCCCGGCAACACATCGCGATCCAACTCGAACGACTGGCCGGGCACCCCGTTGAGGCGGGGGTCGTACCATACCGGGAATGTTAGTCGGAACGACTTGGCACCGGTGATGGGCCCGAACCCCGCAAAGCTGGCCGTCGAGCGGAACACATAACTCGAGGCGGTGGTGGCAATGACCGCGGGCGTGGGCGAGTCCTCGGCGCCTTCCGTCCACGCCGTGGTCAGCGGCCGGAAGCAGTTGACTTCGATCGCCTCGGCTTTGGAGGGCGGGCAGATCTGATAGGTGGCGGGCGCGGGGATTTGCGGCGAGGCGGGGCCGAATATGGATTGATCGGAGGTCAGCAGGTTCGGATTGATCAGGGTCACCGCATAGGTGTACGAGTCCGGCACGCCACAGCCGGTGATCCCGCCAACGGTGATATGGTAGCGGGTATCGGCAGTCACCGTGGTGGCGGCCTGCGCGTCGGGCACTTGCCACACCAAACACGGATCACCATAACTCCCGTTCCTGGCTTGAATCACCACCGCCACCGCCACCCCGGCCGCCGTGGTCATCGTCACACTCGCCGTGTCAAACCCGGCCCCCGGATAACTCAGCGACCACAGCGCCGAGTTCAATGCCGCCGGAAAATACCCCGCCGCCGGATAGGCCACAAAGCGCGGTGTCACAGCCGCCACTTCGCCGGCTTTGGGCACCACATAGAGGACGTTGGTGGGCGGCCGCACCGTGTCGGTGGCCGGGTCGTATGCGCCCGGGGTGTCGCCCGTTGCGAAGTCGGTGGCTGGTGGATAGAGTGCCCAGCGGCGGTGGCCCACTGGCAGGTTAGAATCGCCGGTGGCGTTGAGGGCGTTCTCGTTCAGATAGGAATCCACCGCGGCCGGCCCATAATAGCCGAACGCGAGGCTGCCGTGATGATTGGCGTTCCATGCCGCGGGGGTCCACGCCACGCAGTTGGCCTGCAGCGGGGTGTGGCTGATGGCCGCGGTGGCATCGCCCAAGGGTGGATAGATCGTCGCGCCGACGCTGCAGCCATAGGTGCGGATGATCATGTAGGCCGCGCGCTGGGCGGCGGCGGCCTTGGTGACCGCCGCCGCCAGCGGCGGGCTGGAGGCCGGGCTGTAGAGATTGGTCGGGTCGCTCGCGTCGATCAATACGCTGGCCCCGCTGTTGAGGTGGGCCACGGCCGGAACCTGGCACAACGCACGGAAAAAATTCAAGCGCCGCTCCACATCCGTGACGAACGCGGCGGCCGTGGTGCCCTCCGCGTTGGTGTAGGGATCGGCCGCAGTGTAATTGCCGCTCCACCCGTGGCGGCCCTGATAGCCCTCCGACGCCTGATAGACCCCGTGCCAGAACGAGACCACGTCGTTGCGGTCTTGCGCGTCGACGGTGAAATCCCCTCCGCCCGCCGGATAGGTCCCCGGCACCCACGCCACTGCCACGCCCGACCCGCCGAGGCACAGCGCCCCGAGCGCCGCCAAACCCACCTGCATGTTAGTATTTTTACGCATCCCGGATTGCGGTTTCGATGCAAAAATACGTACGTAAAACTAGTGAGTCAATCACTTTCCCGGGTAATTTCCGGCCCCGACCCGCTTGGATGACTGGCGGGTAAACCCGTCAGTTTGGCCAGGCGATGCAGGCGGGAGCGGTGGAATCGCCTCTGAAATCGGTGGTTTCATGGGTCGGTGTGGAGTTTCGTGGCGTATTTGCCGTAAAACCGTCATATTTCTGTTGCCATTGATGGTGGATTGGTGAAAGTTGGCGTTCGAACCCCAATTTTCATGAAAACCGAGCAACTGGATGGAGCGCAGGCCCTGATCAAAACCCTGGATGATCTGGGCATTGAATATATTTTCGGGTATTCCGGGGGTGCGGCGTTGCCGATTTTTGATGCGCTCGAGACGGTGCAGACCAACATGAAATTCATATTGGCCCGTCACGAGCAAGGTGCGGTGCACATGGCGGATGGATATGCCCGTGCCACCGGCAAGCCGGCCGCGGTGCTGGTGACCTCCGGCCCCGGGGCGGGCAATACCGTGACCGGATTGATGACCGCGCAAATGGACTCGGTGCCGATGGTGGTCATTTGCGGCCAGCAAGTGACATGGATGCTGGGCAAGGACGCGTTCCAAGAGGCGGATATTTTCGGCATCACCATGCCGGTGGTGAAACACAACTTTCTGGTGAAGCAGGCCAACGACCTGCCGCGCATCATCCGCGAAGCCCACCACATTGCCACCACCGGGCGGCCCGGGCCGGTGCTCATCGACGTGCCCAAGGATGTGTCGCAGGGGCCGTTCAGCGGCGAGCTCGACCCGCAATTGGATTTGCCGGGCTACCATCCGGAGCGTGCGCTCGACATTGATTTGGCGCTCATCGACGAGACGGTGCAACTCATTTCCCACGCCAAGCGGCCGGTGATATTGGCCGGGCAGGGGGCGATGATAGCACGGGCCAGCGCGGAACTCATGGCGTTTGCCGAAACCCTCGGCTGCCCGGTCACCAACACCTTGTTAGGCAAGGGGGTGTTCCCGGAAACCCACAAGCTGTCGCTGGGCATGATCGGCATGCACGGCACCGCCTATGCCAACAAGGCGATCTGCGAGGCTGACTTGATTTTCAACGTCGGCTCGCGGTTTGACGACCGCATCATCGGCAAACCCAAAGAGTTCGGCAAGCATGCGAAGATCATCCACGTCGACATCGACCCGTCCGAGATGAACAAGATGATCCGCCCGCACATCCAGATAGTCGGCGATGCCAAGGCGGTGCTCACCGAATTGAACAAGCGCATTTCCAAGCTGGAGACCGCGCCATGGCTGGCCACGCTGGATGGCTACAAGAAGAAATACCCGCTCAGTTACAAGAAGCAAGGCGGGTTGCGGATGCAGCAGGTGATCCAGGAGTTTTACAAACAAACCAAGGGCAAGGCGATTGTGGCCACCGACGTGGGGCAGCACCAGATGTGGGCCGCCCAATTTTTCCTCAATGACCGGCCGCACGAATGGCTGTCCTCGGGCGGGGCCGGCACCATGGGGTTCGGTTTTCCGGCCGCCATCGGCGCGCAGTTTGCCTGCCCCGACAAGACCGTCATTTCGTTCTCCGGCGACGGCGGCTTCCAAATGACCGCCTTCGAGCTGGCCACCGTCGCGTTGCACAAGCTGCCGGTCAAAATCGTGGTCCTCAACAACCACTATTTGGGCATGGTGCGCCAATGGCAGGAGTTGTTTTTCGACGACCGCAAGTCCGGCGTCGATCTCATCGGCAACCCGGACTTCTGCAAGCTCGCCGCCGCCTATGGCATTCCCAGCGTGCACATCAAGCGCCCGGCCGACGTCACCCGCATGGTGAAGAAAGCCCTCGCCTACAACGATGGGCCGATGCTCATTCATGCCGAGTGCATCAAGACCGACAACGTGTTTCCGATGATTCCCGCCGGGGCCGCGCTCGAGGACATGCTCATCGAACCGCCGAAATACAAGATGGCCAAGCCGACCGGCTCCACGTGATCATTGCCCTTCCAGACAACCCCCAATCCGCCACCGTTCATGCAAGCCATCACCCCCACTAATCTGCCGGCCGAGACCTCGCCCAGGCAGATGCCGCATACCCTTTCGGTCTACGTCAACAACCGCCCCGGGGTGCTGATGCGGATTTGTCAGGTCTTCGCCCGCCGCGGCTTCAACATCGATTCGCTCGTCGTGTCGCAAGGCCGCGATGCGCGCTTCTCGCGCATCACCATCGGCCTCACCGGCGATCCCGAAGGCTTGGAGCAAATCGTCAAGCAGGTGGCCAAGCTCATCGACGTCATCCACTGCTCCGAGCACACCCTCGACAACTCGGTGACCAAGGAGATGGTGCTCATCAAAATCCGCTGTTCACCTAACGAACGCTCCCAGGCCCTGCAGATCACCGAGCATTTCTCCGGCAAAACCGTCGATCTCACCCCGGTGTCGATGATTGTCATGATCACCGGCGACAGCCCCAAGCTCGACTCCGCCGTTGCCATGTTCTCGCAGTTCGAAATCATCGAGACCGTGCGCACCGGCAAGGTCGTCATGGCCCGCGGCCAGCAGCCGACCTGACGAGCACCTGCTCAATGCGCCGCGAGCCAGTTGGGGCCGATGCCGTGCTCGACCTCGACCGGCACGTTGTTAGGCAGCGGCAGGGCGCTTGTCATGGCGTGGAGGATTTGCGGCACGAGTTCGTCCTGCTCGTGGAGGGCCAGGTCGAAGACGAGTTCGTCATGCACCTGCAAGAGCATCTTGGTTTGGTACGAGCCATCCCGCAGCAACCCGTCGATGTGAATCATGGCGAGTTTGATCATGTCGGCGGCGGTGCCTTGGATCGGGGTGTTGATGGCGGCCCGCTCGGCGGTGGTGCGCAGGTTCTGGTTGGCAGATGCCAGATCCGGGAACGCGCGCCGCCTGCCGGTTAGGGTGGCGACATACCCCGCCTCGCGGGCCTGGGCGACGGTGCGGTCCATGAACTCGCGGATGGCGGGGTACTCGCGGAAATAGGCGTCGATGATGGAGGCGGCTTCGGTGCGTGGGATGGCCAGGCGTTGGGCGAGGCCGAAGGCGGAGATGCCATAGATGATGCCGAAGTTGACCATTTTGGCGGTGCGGCGCATCGCCTGGGTGACCTCGGCGGCGGCCACGGCAAAGACCTTGGCGGCGGTGGTGGTGTGGATGTCCTCGCCATTTTGAAAGGCGGCAATCATGGTGGCATCGTGCGCCAGCGCCGCCATGACCCGCAGCTCGATTTGCGAGTAATCACAGGACAGGAGCTGAAATTGCAAGGCTGAATCCTGGGATGGCCGCGGCACGAACGCCTGGCGGACTTTGCGGCCGGCCTCGGAGCGCACCGGGATGTTCTGGAGGTTGGGATCGGACGAGGCGAGGCGGCCGGTGGCGGCCACCAGCTGGTGGAAATGGGTGTGGAGGCGGCCGGTGGCCGGCACCAGGTGGTTAGGCAGGGCGTCCAGATAGGTTGATTTGAGTTTGGAGGCTTCGCGCCAGGCGAGGATATCGCTGATGATCGGGTGTTTGCCTTCAAAGGTGGCGAGCGTTTGCTCGTCGGTGCGGAATTGGCCGGTCTTGGTCTTCCTGGCTTTCTCGTCGAGCTTGAGGTGTTCGAAGAGGATCTGGCCGAGTTGTTTGGGCGAGGCAATGTTGAAGGGGGTGCCGGCATGTTGTTGGATCGCGGCGGCCAGCGCGTCAATCTGGAGTTGCAGCTCGTCGCCGATGAACTTGAGCGAACCAACGTCGATGGCGATGCCCTCCATTTCCATGCGCACCAGCACCGGCAGCAGCGGCCCTTCGATGTGTTGCATCACCTCGTGCTGGCCCGAGGCGGCTAGCAGCGGGCGCAACTTCGCGGCGAGCTGCCAGGTCACGTCGGCATCCTCCGCCGCGTATTCCGCCAGCCTGGCCAGGGGAATGGCCGCGACGTCGATCCCGGCGGCCGGTGGTGGCGCTGCCGCAAACTCGAACAAATCGTCGCTCGGCGGTGGCGGCGCGGCTTGGCGCTTGGCCAGCGAGGCGACCTCGGCGAACTTGACGGGCGTGTAGCCGAGCAAAATTTCGGACAGGTAGTCCATCGAGTGGCGCCGCTCGGGAAACACCAGCGCATCGGCGAGCATGGTGTCGAAAAACGGCCCGGCGACCTCGATGCCGTGGTGCTGCAGGATGGACAGATCGAACTTGAGGTTGTGGCCGAGTTTTTCCGCCGGGCCGGCAAACAGCGCTTTGAGATCCGCCAGTTGGGAATTGAGGTCCGCCAGCGGCAGATACCACGCTTGGTGGGCGTGCCAGCAGAAGGCAATCCCGAGCAGCTTGGAGGCGAAGCGGTCGAGGCCGGTGGTTTCGATGTCGAAGCAGAAGCAGGGTTGCCGCCGCAGTTCGGTTAGGAGCTGGCGTGCCAGCTCCGGGGTGTCGGCGAGTTGATAGGTGTGGGCGACGTCGCGGATGGTGCGGAAGGTCTCGAACAGGGTGGGTTGGGCCGGCGCGGCAGGGGATGGCTGCCCGATGGAGGAAGAGGATTCCGGCGCGACGCCGGAATCAGCCGGCAGGATGCCGGCGCTCCCCGCAGTGGCGGCGCTCCCCGCAGTGGCGGCGCTCCCCGCAGTGGCGGCGCTCCCCGCAAACAGCCGTTTGGTTAGGGAGCGGAATTCAAACTCATTGAAGAGGGTTTTGAGGGCGTCGTCATCGCGCGGGGAGAGCAGCAGATCCTCCCAGCTGACGGCGATGGGCACGTCGATGATGATGGTGGCGAGTTGTTTGGACAACAGGGCCTGATCGGCGTAGGCCGCGATGTTCTCCCGCAGTTTGCCTTTGAGCTGTGCGGCGTTGGCGAGGAGGTTTTCCATCGAGTCGAATTCGGCGATGAGTTTCTTGGCGGTTTTCTCCCCGATGCCGGGGACGCCGGGGATGTTGTCGGAGGCGTCGCCCCACAGGCCGAGGATGTCGATGACTTGCTCGGGGCGCTGGATCTCCCAATTTTTGAGCATGGTGGGCAAGTCGATGATTTCGTGGTCGGAGCCCTTGCGGCCAGGTTTCCACATCACGGTGGTGGCCGAGATGAGTTGGGCAAAGTCCTTGTCGGGAGTGACCATGAACGACTCGAACCCAGCCGGTTCGGCGCGTTTGACCAAGGTGCCGATGATGTCGTCGGCCTCGAAGCCATCGACTTCAAGCACAGGGATGTGAAACGCCCGGCACAGCGCCTTGATGTGGGGGATGGCGGCGGCGAGTTCCTCGGGCATCTCCGCGCGTTGCGCCTTGTAGGCGGGATAGCTGAGGTGGCGCGGGGTGGGCGCGGCGGTGTCGAAGGCGACCCCGATATGGGTGGGCGTTTCGCCTTCGAGAATTGCCAGCAGGGTGTTGATGAAGCCGTAGAGCGCGGAGGTGTTGACGCCCTTGGAATTGCGGATCGGGGCTTGGATCAAGGCGAAGTGGGCCCGGTAGATGAGGGCCATGCCATCGAGGAGGAAGAGGCGCATGTGGGTCGTGGGTGGGTGATGGGGGTGGCGGCTGGCGCGGATGCGGGCGGATGGCGGGCCGTGCCTGAAGTGTCTGCGTTACCAACCAGGCACCCATCATGGCCGGACGCGCCGATGCTACACCCGCCTGTGAGCCAAGCAATCCCCTTCTCCGCCCGGCGCCCGATCCCAACTCACAAGCAGCCGCCCGCGGCCCTTGCAGCGTCATGATCCGGCCCGAGAAATATCCAGAAAAGTGTTGCATAACGTGGGCTATGACCTAGTTTTCGCGTCCGCTACGGCTTACTCCAGCGCACCTATGATTGATTTGTCCTCCAACCTGCGGCTCAAGGAAATCCTCTCGGAATCCGCGCATTTCCCGATCGGGGTCGAACTGGTGTCCAGTCGTGGCACCATGTCGCAAAAGCAAGCGCTCAAGACCCGGGGGTTTTCCGCGGACCTGACGCACAGCCCGCGGATTGATTGGGTGTCCATCACTGACAATGCCGGCGGCAATCCGCAGCTCGCCCCCATCGCCTTGGGCACGCCGATTCTGTTTGCCGGCAAGGAAGTCATTATCCACCTGACGTGTAAGGACATGAACCGTTACGCGCTGGAAAGCCAACTCTGGCTGCTGGCCAGTCAGGGGTTCCACAATATCCTGGCGCTCACCGGTGACTATCCCATCGAAAGCTTTGAAGGCCGTGCCAAACCGGTGTTCGATATCGATTCGGTGGGCTTGCTCACCATGATCGAGAAGTTGAATATGGGGCTGGAAGTCGCCTCCGGCGGCACCAAGCCCCCGACCAAGCTCGACGCCACCCATTTTTTTGCCGGCGCCGCGACCTGTAATTTCAAATTCCACGAAAACACCCTGCTGCCCCAGTATTACAAACTTGAGAAAAAAATCTCAAGCGGGGCGAAATTCATCATCCATCAGATCGGCTTCGATTCGCGCAAGGGTCACGAACTGCTCGAATACATGCGCCTGCGGCAACTGGACCGCACCCGGATGGTGGGCAACGTCTATGTGTTGAGCCCGTTTGTGGCGCGCCTGTTCAATCAAATGAAAGTTCCGGGCGTCATCCTAACGGACGAGCTGAACGCTCTCTGTCAGAAGCAGGCGGCGTCACCGGACAAAGGCAAGGGGTTTTTCCTCGAATTCGCCGCCAAGCAACTGGCGATTTGCCGGGGGCTGGGCTATCAGGCAGGTTATCTGGGCGGCGTGCACAGTTATGCGGATGTCGAAAAAATCCTCGATCTGGAACAATCCTTCGCCCGCGATGATTGGAAACTCTTTGCCAAGGAAATCGCCTACTCCCGCCCTGACGAATTCTTCCTGTTCGAACATGACCCGGATACCGGCCTGTGCCGCCCGGGCGAACTCAACAGCGAATGGAAAAAATCCCTGCCGGCAAGACGCTCCAACAAGAATGTCACGCTCAGCTACCAGCTTTCGAAGCGGTTTCATGCGCTGATGTTTGAACATGGCAAGGGCCTGGCACCGCTGGGCGCAACGATCTGCCGCAAGGCGAAGGACCCCAGCCAGGGCCCGTCATGGCTGCGCGGCATCGAGCATCTCGCCAAATCGGTCATGTTTTCCTGTCAGGATTGCGGCGATTGCTCGCTGGGCGAAACCTCGTTCCTGTGTCCCGAATCCCAATGCGCCAAGAACCAGCGCAATGGCCCGTGCGGCGGGTCGCGCGACGGCAAATGCGAGGTCTTTAACTATGACTGCATCTGGGCGCGGGCCTACGACCGCAAGAAATACGAAGGGGAGTCCGAGCAACTTCTCCAGCGCCCCCCCGTTATTCAGAATCAGGGACTGCGCGGCACTTCAAGTTGGGCAAATTTTTGGCTCGGCAAAGATCATTCCACAAAAACAAGCAAGCCCGCAAACCCTGACAAACCTTCAATCTAACATAAATCACGCATGTCCATCCCCACCCTGACCATCATCGGCGAATCGATCAACGATTCGGTGCCTTCCACCCACAAATTTTTCGAGGCCAATGACCTGGTCGGCTTGCAAGAGCTGGCCGTGTCGCAGGACCTCGGTGGTGCCGGCTACATCGATGTCAACGTCGGCCCCCGCTCCGCGGAGTTTCTCGCCGAAATGGTGCGCCGCGTGCAAAGCGTCACCACCAAGCCGGTGTCCATCGACACGCCTGATCCGGTGATGGCCGCGGCCGGGCTTAAAGCCTACGACCGCGCGCGAGCGGGTGGGCGGCTGCCGATTTTGAACTCCATTTCGCCGCTGCGCCTGGAGATGTTCGAGCTGGCGGGGATCATGCCGTTCATGCCGATATTGCTGGCGTCCGAGCGGGTGGAAAACGGCTGCTGCTGCGCCAACCACAGCGCCGAGGAAGTGTACCAGACCGCCTGCGAGTTGGTTGCCGAAGCAGCCAAGCACGGCATCCCCGTCGAGCATTGCATCATCGATCCGGCCATCTCGCCCATCGGCGCAGATTCCGACGGCCGCTTGCAATGCCTCATGGGCGCCATTCGCCTGATCCACGCCGATCCCGCCCTCAAGGGGGTTCACATGTCGGTAGGCCTGAGCAATTTCAGCGTGATGCTGCCGCCCAAACGCGCCGACGGCTCGCCCACCAAAGGCCCGCTGGAAAGCGCCTTCCTCACCCTCGCGGTGCCACTGGGCATGGACCACGTCATCGGCTCGGTCAAACGCAAATACGATTTCCTCCCGGCCGACCACCCCGCCATGCTCTGCGTCAACGACTGCCTGCAACTCGAAGGCCTCGACGTCATCATGCGCGTCCAGGAATACTACGCCTGAACCCTCCCTCCCTAACGAAATCTACCGTCATGTCCCTATCCGATATTGAAATCGCCAGTGCGGCCAAGATCCGGCCCATCACGGAAATTGCGGCGAAGCTGCATATCCCCGATGACGACCTCGAACTCTACGGCAAGTACAAGGCCAAAATCTCGCTCGACTACTTCCGCTCGCTGGAACACGCCCCGGCCGGCAAGCTCATCCTGGTGACGGCCATCAACCCGACCCCAGCCGGAGAAGGCAAGACCACCACCAGCGTGGGACTGGGCGACGCGCTCAACCGCATAGGCAAGCGCACCGTGATCTGTCTGCGCGAGCCGTCACTCGGTCCGTGCTTCGGCGTCAAGGGTGGCGCGGCGGGCGGTGGCTATGCGCAAGTGATCCCGATGGAGGACATCAACCTCCACTTCACCGGCGACTTCCACGCCATCGGTGCCGCGCACAATCTGCTCTCTGCGATGCTCGACAACCATCTCACCCATGGCAACGTGCTCAACATTGACGTCAACCGGATCACTTGGCGCCGCGTCGTGGATATGAACGACCGCGCCCTGCGCGACATTGTGCTCGGCCTCGGCGGCAGCGCCAACGGCACGCCGCGGGAATCCGGCTACGACATCACCGTCGCCTCCGAAGTGATGGCCATTTTCTGTCTATCCGAGTCGCTCAAGGAGCTGCGGGAACGCCTCGGCAAGATCGTCGTCGCTTACACCCGCGACAAGAAGCCCGTCACCGCCGCCGACCTCAAGGCCCACGGTGCGATGACCGTCCTGCTCAAGGATGCGCTCAAGCCCAATCTGGTGCAAACTCTGGAAGGCACCCCGGCGTTTGTGCACGGCGGGCCGTTCGCCAATATCGCCCACGGCTGCAACAGCGTGCTCGCCACCAAACTCGGCATGCGCCTCGCCGATTACACCGTCACCGAAGCCGGCTTCGGCGCCGACCTCGGCGCGGAAAAATTCCTCGATATCAAGTGCCGCAAAGCCGGCATCCAGCCGAGTGTGGTGGTCATCGTGGCCACCGTGCGCGCGCTTAAGATGCACGGCGGGGTACTCAAGGCCGACCTCGGCAAGCCCAATCCGGCCGCTGTCGAGAAAGGCATCGAGAATCTGGAGAAACATCTCGAGAACATCCGGATGTATAACCTGCCGGCCGTCGTCGCGATCAATCATTTCACCACCGACACCGACGAGGAAGTCGCCGTCATCGAACGCCATTGCCAAACCCTCGGCGTGCGCGCGATCAAGGCCGACCACTGGGCGCGTGGTGGTGCCGGGGCGGAAGACCTCGCCCGCGCGGTCGTCGCGCTGGCGGACCAACCGGCCGCTAACAATTTCCAATTCCTCTACACCGACGAGATGAGCCTGTGGAATAAAGTCCGCGCCGTGGCCCAGAACATCTACGGTGCCGACAACATCATGGCCGACGTGAAAATCCGGCAGAAGTTCAAGGACTTCGAGGCTGCCGGCCATGGTCATCTGCCGGTGTGCATGGCCAAAACCCAATACTCGCTTTCCACCGACCCGGCCTTGCTCGGGCGCCCGAAAAACTTTGATGTGCAGATCCGCGATGTGAAACTCAGCGCCGGCGCCGGGTTCATCGTCGTGCTGACCGGGGACATCATGACCATGCCCGGCCTGCCCAAGGCACCCTCTGCCGAAATCATAGACATCAACGAAGACGGCAAGATCGTCGGTTTGTTCTGATGCCGGCCACGCCCCATCCCCACCCCGGCTACCGCTGGCTCATAGCCGGCATGGGCACCTTGCTGCAACTGTGCCTCGGCTCGGTGTATGCTTGGAGCTATTTCCAGAAACCGCTCGTCGAAGCATACGGCTGGCGCAACACCCAGGTGGCTTGGGCGTTCAGTCTCGCCATCGGGTTTCTCGGCATCTCGGCTGCGGTCGGCGGCGTGTTGTTGCCAAAATTCGGCCCGCGCAAACTCGCCACGGTTGGCAGCTTGTTGTTCGGTTCCGGCTACTTGCTCGCGGCAGTGGCGTTGCACATCAAATCGCTGCCGCTGTTGTGGCTCGGCTATGGGGTGGTGGGCGGCATCGGGCTGGGCCTCGGCTACGTCATTCCGGTGGCGACCGCCGCCAAATGGTTCCCCGACAAAAAAGGCCTGGTCACCGGCATGGTCGTGATGGGCTTTGGCTTCGGCGCGCTGCTGATGAGCAAAGTCGTGGCGCCGGCCCTCAACACCGCCTTCCCTAACCAACTTCCGAGCGTCTTTGCCGGCATCGGGGTGATCCTCGGCCTGACGAGTTTGCTGGCGGCGGGATTCATGCGCAACCCCCCGGCCGCCACGGCGGCGGTGGTGGGTGGGGAAAAGGCCTGGCCGCGGCTCCTCTCCCGGCAATTCGCGCTGATGTGGTTGGTGTTTTTCTGCAACATCGTCGCCGGCATCGCCATCATCAGCTTCCAGTCGCCGCTGTTGCAGGATTTGTGGAAAAACATCAATCCGCTGCTGGCACCGGCCACGCTGGCGACCTATGGCGCGACCTTGATCGCGGTTAGTTCCGTCTTCAACGGCCTGGGTCGCTTCTCGTGGGGTGGCTTGTCCGACCGCCTCGGCCAGATCCACACCTTCCGCCTCATGCTCGGCACCCAGGTCATCGCGTTCATCGCGTTGATGTCGGTGGGCAACCCGTGGTTGTTTGGCGCGCTCATCTGTTACATCCTGCTCTGCTATGGCGGCGGCTTCGGGGTCATGCCCTCGTTCGTCCTCAACACCTTTGGCCCGCGGCTCATGCCCGTGCTCTACGGTTGCATCCTGACCGCCTGGTCCGCCGCCGGCATCGTCGGCCCGCAAGTCATCGCCTGGCTGAAGGACCGCTACGGCCCGCAAGCGTCCGGCTATGCCTTCGCCCTCGGCGCCGGACTGCTCGCGCTGGGATTTTTGCTGTCGTTGCTTTTGACTGTTGCCAAGCCCGGTGATTCATCATCCGCACATGGCTGATTTTCTAACAACACTGCGGTCCCAGCCGTTGCTCTGCGACGGCGCGATGGGCTCGTATTTATTCGAGTTGACCGGGCGGCTTTCGGAATCCAACCACGTTTACGAGGCGTTCAACCTCGAACAACCGGAACTCATCCGGAAAGTCCACCTCGCCTACCTCAGTGCCGGGGCGCAGTGCCTCAAAACCAATACCTTCGGCGCCAACCGCCAGCAGTTGGCGCAATTCGGCCTCGCCGGCAAGGATGCCGCCGTCAACCGCGCCGGCGTGGACATCGCCCGCGCCGCGATCGCCGAATTCCAGACCCGGCGCGGCGAGGCCGGTCCATTTTTCGTGCTGGCCTCGGTCGGGCCGGCGGCCACGGCGGAGGCCGTGGCGGAATGCTATCGCGAACAACTTGAAACCCTCATCGCCGCCGGCGCCGATGCGCTGCTGCTCGAGACGTTCAATTCGCTGCCGCAACTCGAGTGGCTCATCGGCCTCATCCGCTCGCTGCCTAATGCCCCGCCGGTCATCGCCGAAATGACCCTCCGCTCCGGCAGCGCCGGGCAGGCACTCGACCCCGACCCCGTCACCTTCGTCAACCGCATGGCCGCGCTCGGTGTGGCCGTCGCTGGCGTCAATTGCTGTGCGCCGTGGGACGCCGATGCGTTCGTCGATGCGGTCAAGGACGCCGCGCCGGTCCGCAGCGGAGTGATGCAGTTGGTCGTGATGCCTAACGCCGCCGGCTTCCAGCGCATCGGCAACCGCCTCATGACTTCCGTCAACCCGGAGTTTGCCGGCAAGATGGCCCGCAATTTGTCGGATCGCGGGGTGCGTTTGCTCGGCGGGTGTTGCGAAATGCATCCGCCGCACATCCAGGAGATGCACAACTACCTCCAATCCCGCCATGTCGCCGCTCGGGTCGCTTCGCTGCAGCTCACAACCACCCTGCCGCCCGTTGCCGACACGGAGAAATCGCTCAATGGCGGATTTTCCCGCAAACTCAAGAGCGGCCAATTCGTGGTCAGCATGGAGGCGCTGCCGCCGCGTGGCACCGACCCGAGGATCATCCGCAACAAGGTGGATTTCATCGCCCAACTGGCGGCCAGCGGCTTGGTTGATGCGGTGGATTTCACCGATGGATCGCGGGGCATCCCGCTGATTTCACCCGGCGATTTCATTCACCTGATCCGCGCAACCCTCAACTGGAACGCCGCGACGGGCGATGCGTTGGAACTCATCCCGCATTTCACCGGCCGTGACCTCAACGTCATGGGCGTGCAAAGCCGCTTGGTCGGCCTTCACGCCAATCGCATCCACAACGTGCTCTTCGTCACCGGCGATCCTCCCAAAATGTCGCCCAGCTACCCGCGCTCGGCCGCCGTGTTTGACCTGGATTCCATCGCCATGATCCGCCTCACCCATGCCTGCTTGAATGCCGGGGTGGATTTCGGCGGCGTCGCGCTGGGCAAGCACCCCGACCCGCGCACCCATTTCACCATCGGCGCGGGCGTGGAACTGGAAGCGCCCGACATGCGCCGCGAGTTGTCGCGCTTGCAGCAGAAAATCGATAACGGCGTGGATTACATCATGACCCAGCCCGCCTTTCACCACGCCCCGCTGGCGGCATTGGAAAAGTTCCGCAGCCAGGCACCCTTCCTCATCGGGGTGATGGTGCTGACCCATTTCGAGCACGCCCAACGGATGGCGCGCGTCCCGGGTGTGGTCATCCCCGACGCGATTTTGCAGCGCTTCGCGGCGCTGCCCAACGTGGCTGACCAGACCAAAGTCGGGCAGGAAATCGCCGCCGAGCAAATCCGCTGGCTCGTGCGCGAAGGCTGGAACGGCGTTTACCTGATGTCCACCGCGCTCGGCACCGGCCCGGTCGACGTGCTCCGTGCCGGCTTGCAATAACCCTGGCCGCCCGCCGCAATCATGGCATTCCCCGGCCCGTCATTTGAGCTTCGCCCTGACCCGTTCCAAATCCACCTTGCGGTCGGCCTTGGGCTCGCCGTCCATGGCGAGGAACTCCGCCGCTGCCTGATAGTTGCCCGCGGTCTCTAACACCAAACCTTTGGCTTGATGGAAAATGCGCCAGTGGCTGACGTGTGCCACCGGATCAAGGTGCAGGGCATTCATATATGCTTCCAAGCGGTTGATCTCGCGCAGGCCGGCCGACGGTGATTGCTGCTTGGCGAGGGCTTGGGCGTACAGCCCCGCGCAGCCCACCTCCGCCATGGCGAAATGCCCGGTCGGCAACTCCCGGCGCGGCGCCAAGCGTTTGTTTTCCATGTGAAATGCCTTCGCCACTTTCGGCAGTTCGTGCTCGTGTCGATCTATCACCCGCTGCCAACGCCCGGCTTCGAGGTCATTGCGTTGCATGATCCAAATGGCGCGCGCCTGGCCGGGATATTGCTTGAGCACGTCGCCCATCAAATCATTCAGATCATGATAGAGAAACGCGCGCCGGGCCGACATGGCCGCCAATACCACAATGACCAACGCCGCGGGAAGCAGCCCAGGGCCGCGCCAGACGCGCCGCCAGGCACCGGCCAGCACGATCGCGCTGCCCAGGCAAAACCATGGCAAGCCTGGATAAATACGATATTCCGGCATGTACTCGGGGATTAGATAGAGCAGGCGCATCAGCATCGTGCTAACAAACAAAACACAGCAAATGCCGAATATGCGGGTGGGCGAGCGCCAAGCCAGCAGCAGTGACACGATGCTGCACACCAGCATGCCTAGCGCGGCCCATAACGCGGTGGTGTCGGCTATGCCAAGCCAGATCCCCGGGGGCACCAAGGTCTCCGCAATGTGATGGTCCGCACTCAGATGGATGGGCAGCAAACTCCGATAGACAAACTCCCAGAACACCCGGCAGACCGTGTAGGCATGCCCCAGCATCCGCGGCTCCGACCACCGCGCCACGCCGCCCAGCAGGCCCACTTCCCATAACACAAGCAACCCCAAGACTGCCAGCAGACAACCCAGCCACGCCCATTTGCGGACCACCCGCCAATGCTCCGGCGTCATGAATGCCAGCCCGATCACCGCCGTCATCAACAGCGCATGCATGTAGCCTGGTCCTTTCGACAGGCTCGCGCCCACGATGCAGGCAACCGACCCGAGCCCGTTTTTCCAACTGCCACCGTGCATCGCCCGGAATAACAACCATGCCGCCAGCAGGGAAAATAGCGTCACCCAGGCGAGGTCCTGGGTGCGCGCATAATTCGGAATCTCGCTGGCCAGCGGATGCACCGCAAACAACAGCGCGCCAAAGAGCGCTACGCCCGCCGTGGCCCGCCCGCGCAGGTAGTCGCGCCCGGACACATACAGCACGCAGGCAATTGCCGTATGCAGCAGCCAATTGACCGCATGAAACCCAACCGGCGAATTGCCGCACAGCCTTGCCTGCAGCCCGTACCACAAATAGGTCCAGGCAGTCGCGCCGGTCTTCCAAAACTGCAGGCTCCTGACGCAGTCATTGTCGCGGATCTGGATCATGTCATCCAGATAGAACTGCGATCCCAGACACCAGATGTGGGCCAGGGCACAGGCGCCAATGATCCATAGCAGTGCGCGCCGGGTGGTGGGGTCCATGCGGGTAATCATAGGTCGTCAGCAACGCTGTGGCAGCATCTTTCTCCTGTCTTCCGTTTTTCCGTTTCCTGTTTTCGGTCTCCCGGTGTCCTTGATCCAACCACTGTGATGTCGTTAGCTCAAATTCTTCGTCTTGCGTCTTGTCGTCTTGTCGTCTTGTCGTCTTGCGTCTTGGGTCTGAGGCGCAGCCTCGCTAGATATCCAGCATGAGTGCCAGGTGCTTGGCAGTCAGTTCGCCCATGGTCTGGCATTGGGCGAAACTGGTGGTGCGATGAATGCGGTCGAGTTCCCTGGCCAGGGTGACGACGTGGCTGTGGGGGGCGAGTTCCTCGCGGCTCATGATGCCGAGCAGGGCGCGCAGCCGGGAACTCTCGACCTTGGCGCGACGGGACATTTGGGCGTATTCCTCGGCGACGTATTGGTCGATGGTCTGGCGGTTGAGCACATCGAAGGCGAGCCGGGTGATGGCCCGGTTCGAACTGTAGCGCAGGGCCAGATACGTGTTGCCCTTGCCTTCGTAGGATTGTTCGTCAAAGTCGATCGGGCGCACCCGGTACTGGACTTCCTCGAAGTCCGGGGTGATCTCCACGATGTAGTTGGCGCTGCGCATGTCGCCGAGCAGGCGGATGAAGCAGCGCTCGTTGAATTTGGTGAACTCCTTGGCAATGCGCACCTTGTTGATGCCGGGCCGGGAGAGGTAGTCACGCAGGAACACATCGCCGGGAACCCCCGCGATGTGTTCCTCAATCAGGGTGGTGCCGTTGACGATATAGTTGATGCGGTTAGGCGAGAGGATGTGTTCAAGCTCCAGCCCATAGATGCGCGACGCGTCGGCTTGCTTCACATAGAAATAGTCCGAGTTGTCATTGAACACATTGGTGATGCGCACCCGGAATGGCTTGGAGTTCCCGAAGTCGCCGAAATCAATCCGGTCCACCAGCAGATGCTCGTGCTGGGCGATGTCGCGGCCGAGTTTCAGTTCGGTGTAGATGCTGGTGAGCCGCGGCCGGAGTTCGGCGAAGACCTCCGGCGGATACATCACGGTGACCCAGAGGGTTTCGCGGCCGCGCGGGTCCTCGTATGGCACCGCCCCGCTGAAGCGGCACAGTTCCCAATACACTTGGGGAATATCCCGCTGGCGGTCAAAATGATAGAGATACTGCCGCAACGGTGTGGACACCGGGTATTGGAGCTTGCGGCGCGAAATCACCCGCCCAGCGTGCCCGGTTCCCGGAAAATTGCCAGCCCGGTTTTCCTGCCCGCCGTCGCCTTGCCCCCCCCATTTCACCCCATCAATTCGACGAGGATGGCCTTTTGGACGTGGAGGCGGTTTTCAGCTTGCTGGAAGATGGTGTCGGCGTGCAGTTCCAGCACTTCCTCGCTGATCTCCTTGCCGCGATAGGCCGGCAGACAGTGCAGCACCAGGTGCTTGGGCGCGGCATGCGCCAACAGTCCCGCGTTGACTTCAAAACCGGCAAAGGCGCGCTCCTTGTCGGTTTGATCCTCCTGGCCCATCGAGAGCCAGACATCGGTGTTGATCACGTGCGCATCTTGCGCGGCCACCAGCGGGTCGGCCGTCACCCTCACATTGGGCGCCGCCAGCGCGGCGAGAAACCACCCCGGCGGCTGATAGCCGGCCGGTGCCGCGACGGTCAAATCAAACCCCAGATGCTTGGCCGCCCACATCCACGAGCGCGTCATGTTGGAAAAACCGTCACCGATGAACGCGATCTTGCAGCCGCGCAACGCGCCGAGCTTCTCCTCAATGGTTAGAAGATCGGCCAGAATCTGGCACGGGTGCTCGTCATCGGTCAGCGCGTTGATGGTGGGGATGCCCGAGTAACTGGCGAAATCACTCACATCCTGCTGGGCAAAGGTGCGGATGACGGCTCCCTGAACCAAGCGGCCAAGCACGCGGGCGGTGTCCTTGATCGGCTCGCCGCGGCCAAGCTGAATGTCGTTTTTTGATAGAAACATCGGGAACCCGCCAAGCTCGCGAATGCCGACTTCAAATGACACGCGAGTGCGGGTGGATGATTTGGTGAAAATAAGCGCCCAGGTCTGGCCGGCCAGTGGTTGGGAGCCGTGCGCTCCGCGCGCGCGCTTGAGCCGCGCGGCGCTGGCCAGCAATCCATGGATGTCGGCGGCGCTGAGGGCCTCGATGGACAGGAAGTGTTTCATAAGAATGCTAGTAGGTTGCAAGCACGCCGTGGAGCAGCGCGAGGGCCTCATCGACCTCACGGTCCGTCACGTTGAGGGGCGGCAGCAGGCGAAGGGTGTCAGGTCCGGCGGGCGGGACCAGCAGGCCGGCTTCCATGAGCCGGGTGACGATGACGAGCGCCGGGGTTTTCCCTTCCGGCGCAGCAATGCGGGCGGGATCGAGCGCCACTCCTAACAACAACCCCCGGCCCCGCACCTCGGTGATGACCGGCAGCTGCCAGGAGCTGATGATGTCACGGATGCGCGCTTCCTGGTGGCGGGCGTTGGCGGCGAGGTCGTGGCTGCGGATCTCGTGCAACACGGCGAGCGAGGCGGCGCACACCAGCGGGTTGCCGCCATAGGTCGACCCGTGCGAGCCCGCTCCGAGCAACGATGACAAGGGGCAACCGGTCCCATCGATGGCCCGGTCACTGAGCCAGAACGCGCCTATCGGCACGCCGCCTCCCATGCCTTTGGCCCACGAAATGCCGTCGGGCTCGATCGCCGGCGCGATGCTGCGCCAGGCCATCGTCTCGCCGCAGCGGCCGAAGCCGGTTTGAACCTCATCAAAAAACAGCAACAGGTCGTGCGCTTGGCACAGCGCGGCGATGGCATGCAGAAATTCCGGGGTGGCGACGTTGACGCCGCCCTCGCCCTGAATCGGCTCTAGCAAAACGGCCGCCGTCTCCGGACGCACCGCCGCGGCCAGCGCGCTCACATCATTGAATGGCAGATAACGGAAACCCGGCAGCAACGGATCAAAGCCTTCCTGGATCTTCGCTTGACCGGTGGCGGCCATCGCCCCGAGTGTGCGGCCGTGAAACGATTGGCGGAAGGTAATGACTTCGTAGCGCGCTGTGCCATCCGCCTGCGGGTGGCGGTGCCCGAAGCGCCGGGCGGCCTTGATCAGGCCGTCATTGGCTTCCGCCCCGGAGTTGGAAAAAAACACCTTGCCGGGGAGTTGGACGTGGTGCTCGTTGATCTCGCGGGCCAGCGCCGCCTGTTGTGGAATCTGATAAAGATTGGAAACATGGATCAGGGTGCCGGCTTGCTCGCGGATCGCCTCCACCAACCGCGGGTGGCAATGGCCCAACGAGCACACGGCTATCCCCGTGCAAAAATCCAAATAGCAGCGTCCCGCCTCATCCCACAGGCGGCACCCCTCGCCGCGCACCGCTACCAGCGGAAAGCGCCCGTAGGTCGGTAGAACATGCTGTTGATATGCCTCGGATAGGGTCATGGGGAAGAGGCGAAGCGTAGCGGCGCGCAGCCAAATGGCAAACCACAAATCACAAATCACCCACCACCCACCACCCACCCGCCAATCCCCCCGGCGCCGTGGTGGCGCCGAATTCGCCACCGCCGCAAGCAAAAATCGATCTTTTCTCTGACACCCTATTTTGAGGCCGACGGGCCGCAGGCCCAACCCGGCCCGGCCACGGCCACTGTCAACAAGATAATGGCTGGCATTATAGTCTATTTGAGGCAGACGGGCCGCAAGCCCAACCCGGCCCGGTCCGGCCACCGCCACCGTCAACAAGATAATGGCTGGCATTATAGTTGAGCCGATTTGCTGCGAGCTTGCGCTGGACATCGGTGGCTTGAGCCGCCAATTTCGGCCGTGGCCATTTTCGTCTATCCCTCAGCAGATCCGCACCAACCGGTGCAGGCGGACGATTTTGACAAGGCCTTGAATGACAAGACAGTGTGGGTCGACTTATTGAAAGCGACCGCGGCGGAGGTGGCGGCGGTGGAGACAGCGCTAGGGATAGCGGTGCCGACGCGGGAAGAGATGCGGGAGATTGAGAGCACGAGCCGGCTGTATTGCGAGGACGGGGCACGGTTCATGACCACCCCGCTGCTGTTCAGCACGGAATCGGATTCACCGGAGTCGACCGAAGTGAGCTTTGTGCTGGTGCGGCGGTTTTTGCTGACCATCCGGGATGAGGAGCCGCAGAGTTTCCGGCAGACGGCGGCCTTTTTTGCCCGGCGCCAGAGCACCACCCGCGACCAGGTGTTCGTGACGCTGATTGAAGCGATTATCGACCGGCAGGCCGACCTGTTGGAGCGGCTCTCAAAAGAAATGGAAGAGCTCTCGCAACGGATTTTCCGGCGGATGCCCAAGGCCAAGGAATCCGAAAGCAACTTGCGCGAGGCGATTTTCCAACTCGGCCGCAGTGGTAACCTCATCGCCAGAGAGAGGGACTGCATTGTCTCGTTGTCGCGGTTGGTGCAGTACGCCGGCCATGAGGACTTCGATGATAGCGGTGAGGGCCCGGCCTCGCAGATCTATCCGCGGCTCAAGCCGGTCACCCGGGACTTGCAGTCGCTGTCGGAGTTTGCCGGCTTTCTTTCCGGCAAGGTCAGCTTCATGCTGGATGCCACGCTGGGCCTCATCAACATCGAGCAAAACTCGATTGTGAAGATCTTCACCGTGGCGGCGGTGATTTTCCTGCCGCCGACCCTGGTGGCAAGCATCTACGGGATGAATTTTGATTTCCTGCCGGAATTGCACTGGAAACTCGGCTATCCGTTTTCGATCATCCTGATGTGCGTATCGGTGCTCATTCCCTATTGGTTCTGCCGGCGCAAGGGGTGGTTGTAGCCGCGGCCTTAAGTGCCCAGGCAAGTGCCCACCCTGCGGGCGGATTGCACCCACGCGTGATCGGCGGGAATCAGCCTGAGCTTGCCCGCCACCTCGACCAGCGCCACCGGTTCGGTGCCGCCGCCGCGCGCCGCCACCATCACCCCATAACATTCTTGCTCGATCAACTCCACGCACCGCGTCCCGAGCTGCGTGGCTAACAAGCGATCCGTCGCCGACGGGGTGCCGCCGCGTTGCACGTAACCGAGAATGGTCACCCGCGCCTCCAAGGCCGTGAGCGCTTCCAATTGGCGGGACAGCCGCCAGGTATGGTCGGTATGGTCGGTATGGCGGGCGTTGAGGGCGGCGAGGGCGCGTTCGGCCTGTTGTTGCTCCAGCTCGGAGCGGGCGGTCTTCTTGCGTTTTTGCGCGGCGGCCAACGCGGCGGCATCCTTGACCGCCATCGCCCCCTCCGCCACCGCCACGATGCTGAAATTCGTGCCGAAGCGGCTGCGGCGGCGAATGGCCGCGGCGACGGCCTCGACCTGATAGGGGATCTCCGGAATCAAGATCACATCCGCCCCGCCGGCGATGCCCGCGCCCAGCGCCAACCAGCCGGCGCGATTGCCCATGATCTCGGCCACAATGATGCGGTGGTGGCTGTGGGCGGTGCTGTGCAAACGGTCCACCGCTTCCGTCACAATCCCCAGCGCGGTGTCGAAGCCGATCGAAACATCGGTGAGGGCGAGGTCATTGTCGATGGTCTTGGGCAGGGTGATCACGTTGAGCCCCTTGTCGACCAAACGCAGCACATTGCGGTGTGTCCCACCGCCGCCCATGCAAACCAGCACATCGAGTCGGTTCTTGTGGTAATTGGCGACGATGACGTCGGTCATGTCGCGCACTTCGCCATTGATCTCCATGCGGTGCGGCTTGTCGCGGCAGGTGCCGAGGATTGTGCCGCCGATGGTGAGGATGCCGGACAGGGCGGACTTATCGAGCGGGTGGCGCTGGTTTTCGGCCAAGCCGCGGAACCCGTCCTTGAACCCGATGACCTTCATGCCGCTGTCCAAGGCCGCCTTGCCAACACTGCGAATGGCAGCATTCAGGCCCGGGCTGTCGCCCCCGGCTGTGAGAATGCCGATGCACTTCGGTTTTGCCATCTGCTTGTGTGGCATTCATCACAATCCCCCGGGCCATGTCAACCACCAAATTCCCCGCGGGCCGGCCGCGAATTTGCTTCCGAAGTCCCATCGCGGATTCCACCTATCGGCGGGCTTGGAGGCAGTGGTTTTCCCGCGCGGATCGCCTCTGGGGTCTGACTCACGGGCGGGCCGCCCAGTGCTGTTCACTTAGAACTTGGGCTGGTATGAGAGGCTCCGGGCAAGATGCCCGGACCACCTGTGGCGCGGGCATCCTGCCCAATACTGTCAGTTTAGCAAATCATAACGGTGGTTTGCCGGATTCTCGTTACCGGCTTGGTCCCGCGTTTCCTCACTGGGAACTTGGGTCTGGGCTTTGCTTTGATGGTGCGCGCG